>CALELM010000045.1 GCA_937902665.1 uncultured Selenomonadaceae bacterium | reverse complement strand
GACAGCGGAACAACAATGATATGAATGAGAAAGAAAGGCAGGAGATAGAAGATGCGAGACCAGTCCTCAAGAAAATCCGTGATGCAATAGCTAACGGACGAACTGAAGGAGATGCAGAGAGTGATGGAAAGATCCAGTTGCAAATCACGCCATTACAGCTATTTCAAGTTTATCCAAACTCAAGCAGTACGGAAGCTACATCAAGATTTGTCGTAGACGATGCTTCTATGCCCTATCGACAATGCAAGGACGATTAGTTTTCCATCATCAATGTGGCATATCAGGCGATAGTCGCCAATACGGTATCGCCATTGTCCTTTTCGGTTTGTCGTCAAACCTTTTCCATGAACCTTTGGATTTTCTGTATCTACAAGATTCTTGTTCATCCATGAGCGAATGATTTTCTGCGTGTACTTGTCCAGTTTCCGAAACTCTTTCTGAAACCGTTCGGACAATTCAACTTCGTACTTCTTCTGCATCCAGCTCTCTCCAAAAATCTTGTATCGGCTTCGACTTGCATCCGCTCTCTAGGTAGTCCTTGTATGCTTCGTCAGCAACAGCAACATCGTATTCGTCTTCAATCTTCTCAAAAAGGGCGCGTTTGAATGCTTCTCCGAGAGAGAATGCATGGATTCTCGCATAGCTTTCTGCCAATCTCTTTTCATCTTCGGTCAGTCGAATGGAAAACGCCACGACACATCACCTCATTTGTAGTATATTGTACTATGTACAGTATAGCAGATATACTGGATTCAGGTCAACTGTATTTCGTTGTTTTTCTTCACGGTGACGCTAACATGGTGCTCGACGGCTTCTGGAGAATCCCGGAATACAGCTGTGTACTAGAAAAAGAAAAAATAACAGCAGTCGTACAAACACTCATCTTCCCATGGAATCCGACTCCTCTTCCCAAACCTCATCCTGTTCAAGCTTGCTGAGAAGGTTCCAGTTTTCATCCACACGAACTTTTGCATCCGCCAATTCATCTGTGAAAGAAGCTTTGCTGCATTTACAGCTTAATGAAAATTTTATTGGATTAAGAAATTCAGCCCTTGCTCGATCACGCGTTGATTGGCTTATTGGAATGAATCTATCACCGTTATCAAGGCATTCTTGCACCCAGTCAGGACAGCTAGCGGCAGTATTGCTGGGGTATCTGAGGATGTGTCAAACATTTTCGAAAATGACCCGAAAAATTTGAAACATTAGCTCCAGCTTTTTGTGCTGGGGCTGTTTTAAGTTTATGGTTCATAAATTTATAATAGGAATGTAAGCTCGCTTCTTGCAAAACAGTGCATAATGTGATAAATTAAGGGCAACGCAGACCGCGACTTGTCAGGAGCCGCGGTCTTTTCTGTAGTATGCTTATATGGGGAAAGGCAGGTTCGGCAAGGTGGAGGAGAAGCTGAAGCTATATGGGTTTAACAATCTTACGAAGTCGTTGAGCTTCAATATTTATGATGTTTGCTATGCAAAGTCACAGCGTGAGCAACAGGATTACATCAAATATATTGATGAGCAGTACAACTCGGAACGACTTACGAAAATTTTGTCACGCGTGACGGAAATGATAGGTGCGCGCATACTGAATATAGCCAAGCAGGACTATGATCCGCAGGGTGCCAGCGTGACGATTTTGATTGCTGAGGAGGCCGCTGTAGCAGAGGGACGCAAGAAGCCGGTTGTGGGGAAGCCACACTCGGAGACAATTCTTGCCCATTTGGACAAGAGCCATGTGACCGTGCATACTTATCCGGAGTACCATCCGGAGAAAAGCATAGCGACCTTTCGTGTGGATATTGATGTTGCGACTTGCGGAGAGATTACCCCGCTTAGGACACTTGATTATTTGATTGGGCAGTTTGATTCGGATATTATTACGATGGATTATCGGGTGCGTGGCTTTACGAGAGATGTTTCAGGCAAAAAGCTATTCATGGATCAGAAGATGCATTCCATTCAGGAGTATATTTCGGAGGATACCTTGAAGGCTTATGATGCTGTGGACATCAATTTGTATCAGGCAAATCTTTTTCATACGCGTATGCTGATCAAGGAGCCTGAACTGCAAAATTATCTTTTTAATACGGACGTGTACGAGATTCCTCCCAAGACAAGGCTCTCCATCAGCAACAGCCTGCGCTGGGAGATGATAGAAATTTTTAGTGGTCGAAACATAGATTAGCGTCAAAGCAGGGAAGGGTGAAAGATGAAGTATCTATCGCAGGAGAGTGCGCCGATTCTGGAGGCATTGGAGAAAATGAAGTCAGCCCGATTGGTGCCCTTTGACGTTCCCGGGCATAAGCGCGGTCGGGGAAATCCTGAGCTTACGGAATTTTTGGGGAAGCAATGCCTTGATGTCGATGTGAATTCCATGAAAATGCTCGATAACCTGTGCCACCCGGTTTCTGTCATCAAGGAGGCGGAAGCCTTGGCAGCGGAAGCCTTTGGGGCATCACATGCTTTTTTCATGGTAGGAGGAACAACATCATCGGTACAGGCAATGGTGCTTTCTGCCGTTGGCAGGGGCGATAAGATTATCATGCCCCGCAATGTGCATAGGAGTGCGATCAATGCCCTGATTCTTTGCGGTGCAATTCCTGTTTATGTGAATCCGCAGATGGATTGCAGTTTAGGGATTTCTCTTGGCATGCGTATGGAGGAAGTAGAGGAAGCAATCAGGAAAAATCCGGATGCAAAGGCAGTGTTGGTGAATAATCCAACCTATTACGGGATTTGTTCCAATTTGAAAGGCATTACGGAACTGGCACATGCACATGGAATGTTGGTGCTGGCAGATGAGGCGCATGGGACGCATTTTTATTTCAGCGACCGCCTGCCTGTTTCTGCCATGGCGGCAGGGGCAGATATGGCGGCAATCAGTATGCACAAGTCGGGAGGCTCGCTGACGCAAAGCTCTATGCTGCTTTGCGGTCCTCAGGTGAATAGCGGTCATGTGCATCAGATGATCAATATTACGCAGACGACTAGCGGCTCTTATCTTCTGATGTCCAGCTTGGACATTTCCAGACGAAACCTTGCGCTTCATGGGCAGGAGATTTTTGACAAAGTGATTGACCTTGTGGAATATGCCAGAGATGAGATCAATAGTCTGGGTGACTACTATGCATACGGGAGGGAACTGGTCAACGGGGATTCTATTTACGACTTTGATGTGACGAAGCTTTCTGTTTTCACGAGACCTGTGGGGCTGGCTGGAGTAGAGGTATATGATATCCTTCGGGATGAATATGATATCCAGACGGAATTTGGGGATATGGCAAATCTTCTTGCCTATGTGTCTGTTGGGGACAGGCCGAAGGATATTGAGCGTTTGGTTGCTGCATTGGCTGAGATTCGGAGAAATTATCGCAAGGATTCTTCCAAAATGCTCAAGGCCGAGTATATGGAGCCTGTAGTGAAATGCAGCCCGCAGGAAGCTTTTTATGCAGAAAAGGAAGCTCTTGCTATGGAGGAAGCGGCAGGTCGAGTGGTAGGCGAATTCGTTATGTGCTATCCGCCGGGGATTCCTGTGCTTGCCCCCGGGGAACTGGTTACGGAGAAAATTTTGGCATATATCCGCTATGCCAAGAAGAAGGGCTGCCAGATGACAGGAACGGAAGATATGACGCTACGAACGATAAATGTGATGAAGGAGTGAGCGGAATGGAACTTTGGTATTCAGAAAATCATACGCCCAAGGTGCGTTTTTCCGTAAAAGTGGATCGCCAGCTTTATACAGGGCATAGCGAGTTTCAGCAGATAGATATTTTTGAATCGAAGGAATTTGGCAGGTTTCTGACACTGGACGGCTACATGATGCTGACGGAGAAGGATGAGTTCATTTATCATGAGATGATGGTTCATGTACCGATGTGCGTAAAGCCGGAAACGAAGAAGGTTTTGGTCATTGGAGGCGGAGATGGAGGAACTGTGCGGGAACTTCTTCGTTATCCAACGGTGGAGCATATAGATTTAGTGGAAATTGATGAACTGGTGGTGGAGGTTTGCAGGAAGTATTTGCCGCAGACAGCAAGCTGCCTTTCGGATGCACGGCTTTCTATTTTTTATGAGGACGGTTTGAAGTTTGTTCGGCATTGCGAGGCAGCGTATGACTTGATTCTTGTGGATTCGACGGATCCCTTCGGCCCTGGCGAAGGACTTTTTACGAAGGAGTTTTACGGGAACTGCTACAAGGCACTTCGTGAGGACGGTATCATGGTCAATCAGCATGAAAGCCCGTTTTACCAAGAGGATGCTCATGCCATGCAGCGTGCGCACAAGAGAATCGTGGAATCCTTTCCTATCAGCAAGGTCTATCAGGCACATATTCCAACCTATCCATCAGGGCATTGGCTCTTTGGCTTTGCATCGAAGAAGCGTCATCCTATCCATGATGTGAAATGGTCGGCATGGAACGTGCTTGGCCTCAAGACGAGATACTACAATACAAGGCTTCATGCAGGAGCTTTTGCGTTGCCGAACTATGTGGAGGAAATGTTGCGGGAGGTAGAGCCGTAGCAGGAGAATGCAGGCGAGGTTTTGGAAATGGAGAGAAGGGAAGCGGCTTATGGAACGGAATACGGAAACATTTTTGTGTTGTGATGCGAGCTATGAGGAGGCAGGAATTGTTCTCTATGGCGCGCCGTTTGATTCTACAACTTCGTATCGTCCCGGTACGAGGTTTGCAAGCCGAACGATGCGGGCGGAGTCCTATGGGTTGGAGTCCTATAGCCCATATCAGGATTTGGATATGGAGGATGCATTGGTTTTTGATGGCGGGGATCTGGAGCTTTGCTTTGGCGATACGGAAAAAGCACTCTCTGCGATTCATTCCTTTGCGGCAAGAATCTTGTCAGACGGGAAGCTGCCGTTCTTGATTGGCGGTGAGCATTTGGTCTCTCTGCCTGCAATCGAAGCTGTTTTTGAGAAATATCCGGAACTGTGCTTGATTCATTTTGATGCGCATACGGATTTGCGAGATGATTATCTTGGAGCAAGGCTGTCTCACGCAACGGTCATTCGCCGTGCATGGGATTTGCTGGGAGATGGCAGGATTCATCAGTTTGGGATTCGGAGCGGTGAACGAGCAGAGTTTTCTTGGGCAAAGAAGCATACGGATCTGCATAAGTTTAGCTTCGATGGATTGGAAGCTGTGATTCAAGAGCTGGAGGGAAAGCCTGTTTACTTGACAATCGATCTCGATGTCATGGATCCGTCTGTGTTTCCGGGAACTGGAACGCCGGAGTATGGCGGCGTGAGCTTCATGGAACTTCTCCATGCGGCAGGAAAGGTCATTCGAGGCTGTCAGGTCGTGGGGTGCGACATGGTGGAGCTTTCTCCGCCGCTTGATGCAACGGGAGCTTCGACAGCGGCAGCATTGAAGCTTTTGAGGGAAATGCTGCTGTGCCTCTCCTGCAAGTCGTAATGCAGGAGTTGTGATGGGTGTAAAAGAAACATGCGTTTTTGGGGGAGGGTTATTTTTGAGTTGGATGCTGTTGGTGATATTTTTTCCTATCATGTTTCTTTTGGCAATGCTGTATTTGATCTATTTTTTCTTGCTCAAGAAAAATAGGGAGACGATTAAGACAGGAGATTTCAGTAGATCCATGCTGCCTGAGGAAAAGCTGGATCGTTTGATTGAGGATATTGAGGCATGGAAGGGTATAGAGGAATCGAAGCTTGTGAATGACTGGAAACGAATCTATGTTCTTAACTTTGGCGTAGGGCTTGTGCGTGGACTGGGCTTTGCGATGGGTACATCGGTTTTCTTCTATGTGGTTGTTATGGCAGTGAAGAATCTGATCGACATGAACCTCCCTTTCCTGAGTAAATGGCTGGCTGTGTTTATCCAAATGGTTGAGGAAAGCAAGTAGGAGAGGCTGGTTATGGGGATACTAGCGTGTTCGTTTTTATTGCTGTTGCTTTTGATGATCTTGACTGTACTTGTGCCGATAGGAATTGCAGGAATTCTTCGATGGAGAATTGAGGTTTTTAAGAAGGAAAACAGCAAGTTTCAAAGCATTGTTCAGCATCTGTATGACATGCAGTATGCAGATGCATCGGATCTGTTTGATACAAGGCTTGTTTGTTTGTGCAAGAACTTGTCTATTGGGGTATTGAGCGGGGTTATCCATGCACTTGGGCTGATGGGAATCCTGTATTGCCTTGCCGATTATGTACAAGGATCTTTTGGTGTGAACTTGCATGATTCTGTGGAATTGGCAAGAAAGGTTTATGATATTTTATGGATTCATAAAAGTTAACGGGACATGCCTTTGCATGTCCCGTTAACTTTTTTATTCTGCTGTTTTGGATTTGCGGAAGCCGTATTACAAAAGCGGATAATGATACTCCTGCCCATTGATCACGCGGTAGCAGGCAAAGAAGGAGCAGCAGAGCCAGAGCAAGGCGATGATGATGATAAACGGCCAAAAAATAAGCCCAACGATAAAAAAGGTCAGTATGGAAGCAATGAGGGACATGATTCCAATGATGGCTTGTGCCT
Source organism: uncultured Selenomonadaceae bacterium (assembly GCA_937902665.1). GTDB lineage: Bacteria > Bacillota > Negativicutes > Selenomonadales > Selenomonadaceae > CALELM01. Next base: position 66,391 of record CALELM010000045.1, on the reverse strand, counting down.
TGAATGCTTGCTTTGCATGATTTGCAACGAAGGGATTTTTCTCGTCATAGACAAGGTAAATAATGAGAGGAATGAGTATGTAACCCACGCCAAGGAGAAGATAACCGCAATGTGAGGTGATAGCGAGAAGCTTGCTTTTTCCGTCAATCATATAGTAAACCATCCTTTCCTTCTTGTATTGTACTTCATGATGGGATATCTTTCAATGTTTTTATAACGCCATTGTTCAAGAAAATGCCATATTGGAAGGCTTCATCCACGCAAGCAAGGGCGTTTCAATTTTATCGTGTATATTTTGCGAATCGGTGATTTTGTGATAAATCGTGACTTATTCAAGGCTGTCTTGCTTTTTTCTTTTGTTTCTGCTAGAATGTTTCCCATATATTGAATGACGAGGAAGAAGAGGAGTACAGGTTCTTGATGGCAGAGAGAGGGAACGGCTGGTGGAAGTTCCTGCGGAGAGGCTTGGAAGTCGCTTTGGAGTCCTTGGATTGAAGTGCATGGATAAGTGCATGGGTAGGTTCAGCGCGAAGGCAGCGTTATGCCTTGAGCCCTGCTTGCAGGGAAATTTAGGTGGTACCACGAGAGAGTTCTTTCGTCCTTTGGGACGGGAGGACTCTATTTTTTTAGGAGGGATAATCATGGCAGAGATTTTGGAAAATGAAAATAATATTCCGAAGGTATACGATCCGCAGTCGTTTGAAAAGAAATGGTATCAGTACTGGGAGGATAAGAAATTTTTTCATGCAGAAGTGGATAAGGACAAGCAGGCATATAGCATCGTGATTCCGCCTCCGAATGTTACGGGACAGCTTCACATGGGACATGCACTTGACAATACGTTGCAGGATATCCTGATTCGTTGGCGGCGTATGCAGGGCTACAATACGCTTTGGATGCCCGGATGCGACCATGCAGGCATTGCAACGCAGGCAAAGGTAGAGGCTGCACTTCGTGAGGAAGGAACGAATCGGTACGAGCTGGGGAGAGAGAAGTTCCTTGAACGTGCTTGGCAATGGAAGGAAGCATACGGCAATCGCATTATGTACCAGCTTCGCACCTTGGGTTCCTCCTGTGATTGGGATCGTCAGCGCTTCACGATGGACGAGGGATGTTCCAAGGCGGTGCGCGAGGTCTTTGTTAGCCTTTATGAGAAGGGGCTTATTTATCAGGGAACCCGCATTACTAACTGGTGCCCATGCTGCAATACGGCACTTTCCGATATTGAGGTGGAGCATGAGAATGAGCAGGGACATCTCTGGCATTTGCGCTACCAAGTGGAAGGAACGGATCAGTATGTAGAAATTGCTACGACTCGTCCGGAGACGATGTTTGGCGATACCGGAGTGGCTGTTCATCCGGAGGATGAGCGTTACAAGGATCTGGTTGGCAAGACGTTGCTTTTGCCTATTGTGAACCGATCGATTCCGCTTTTTGCTGATGCTTATGTAGATCCTGCTTTTGGGACGGGTGCTGTCAAGGTAACGCCGGCACATGATCCGAATGACTTTGAGATGGGATTGCGTCACAAGCTGGAGCAGATTAAGGTAATCAACAATGACGGAACGATGGGTGAAGGTGCCGGAAAATATCAAGGCATGGATCGCTATGAGTGCCGAAAGGCTCTCGTGAAGGAGCTGGAAGAAAAGGGAATTCTTGTGAGTGTGGAGGAGCATGAGCATGCTGTCGGCCATTGCTCCCGTTGCCATACGACGGTAGAGCCATTGGTTTCAAAACAGTGGTTTGTTAAGATCGAATCCTTGGCAGCACCTGCTGTGGAGGCGGTCAAGGACGGGCGTATTCAGTTTGTTCCGGAGCGGTTTACGAAGATTTATTGCAACTGGCTGGAAAATATTCGTGATTGGTGCATTTCTCGCCAGCTTTGGTGGGGGCATCGCATTCCTGCATGGTATTGCGAGGATTGCGGGGAAACGATAGTTTCCAGAACGGATATTGATACTTGCCCGAAGTGCGGAGGAAAGCATGTGCATCAGGATGAGGATGTGCTTGATACATGGTTCAGCTCGGGACTTTGGCCGTTTGAAACGATGGGCTGGCCGGAGAATACGGAGGAACTGAAGCATTTCTATCCGACAAGTACGCTGGTTACCGGCTATGACATTATTTTCTTCTGGGTTGCGCGCATGGTTATGATGGGACTGGAATTTGGCAAGGATATTCCGTTCAAGCATGTATTTATTCATGGCTTAGTGCGTGACAGCCAAGGTCGCAAGATGTCAAAGTCTCTTGGGAATGGAATCGATCCTGTTGAGGTTATCGACAAATATGGTGCAGATACGCTTCGGTTCATGCTGATTACGGGCAATACACCGGGGAATGATATGCGTTTTTACTGGGAACGTGTGGAATCTGCCCGCAATTTTGCAAACAAAATATGGAATGCTTCCCGTTACATGCTGATGAATCTGGAAGGCTTTGATCATGGGTTTGTGCCGAAGGAGGAGGACTACACGCTTGCTGACAAGTGGATTCTCTCCCGCTATGCAAAGACCGCTCGTGATGTCACAGAAAATCTGGAGAAGTTTGAGTTGGGCGAAGCAGGACGCATGATTTATGAATTTATTTGGAATGAGTTCTGCGATTGGTATATTGAATTGACCAAGGCAAGGCTTTATGACAAGGAACAGGAGCGTCCCCGCCAAACGGCACTTTACGTTTTGGGATACGTTTTGGAGCATACGCTTCGATTGCTGCACCCATTCATGCCATTCTTGACGGAGGAAATATGGCAGAAGCTTCCGCATGAGGGCGAGAGCATTATGATTGCTCCATGGCCAAGTGATTTTATGCCTTTTGTGAACGATGCGGCTGAAAAGCAGATGACAGCTATCATGGAAACCATCAAGACGGTTCGCAATTTGCGTGCGGAAGTCAATGCGGCACCTGGTAAAAAGAGCGAGGTGATTCTGCGTTTTTCAGATAAGGAAATGCAGGGTGTCTTTGAGGAAAATGAAGGCTATATGATGGCACTTGCTTCGGCAGAGCCTGTGACGTTCTTGGAGCTTGGTGCAAATCCGCCGGAAAATGCCATGGCAGGTGTGGTGAACGGCGTGGAGATTTATTTGCCGTTGAAGGGCTTGATTGATGTGGAAAAGGAATCGGCTCGCCTTGCCAAGGAATCGGAGAAGCTGGAGAAGGAAATCAAGCGGTTGGCAGGAAAGCTTGGCAATCAAGGATTCCTTTCCAAGGCTCCGGCGGAAGTGATTGCAGGTGAAAAGGAAAAGCTGGCAGGTTATGAGGAAAAGAAGCAATCTGTAGAGGAACGCTTGGCATATTTGGCAAAGCTTGGATAGGAGCGTAGATCATGGACTATAAAGAGTCTTTGGCTTATCTGAACCATTTGGCAGTTTTCGGTGTTCAGATGGGACTGGAACGAATAGAGAAGCTTCTGAAAAAGCTTGACATGCCGCAGGAATTGTATCGTACCATTCATGTGACAGGAACCAATGGAAAGGGTTCTGTTTCTGTTATGCTGGAGGGAATCCTTCGGGGTTCCTCTCTCCATACTGGTATGTATGTTTCTCCGCATCTTGCCAGCTATACGGAACGTATCCGTGTCGATGGGCAGCAAATCAGCAAAGACGATTTTGCGAAATGCTTGAGTACGGTTCGAGTCTATGTAGATGAGATGGTAGAAGAAGGGGAAGAATCCCCTACGCAGTTTGAGGTTCTTACGGCTGTAGCGTTTTTTTACTTTGCTATGCGTCATGTGGAGTATGCTGTCATAGAGGTTGGTCTCGGAGGCTTGCTGGATTCCACAAATGTAATTGTTCCAGAGATTTCCGTCATTACGAATGTGACTATGGAGCATGCGGACAAGTGCGGCGGAACATTGGAAGGGATTGCAAGGCACAAGGCGGGTATTATAAAGGAAGGCGTTCCCGTTGTTACAGCTGCGAAGGATATGCCGTTAGAGATTCTTCGCAAGGCGGCAGAGGAAAAAAATGCAGATGTTTTTGTAGCAGGTGAGGATTTTTGTTCAGAATTTGTTTCCGCGAATGAAAATTTTCAGCAGCTTCAATTCACTTCATCGCTTTTGGGTCTGTCCAAGAAGCCGTATGAGATTCCCCTCCTTGGAATGCATCAGGTGGAAAACAGTTCCCTTGCGATTATGGTGGCGAAGCTTTTGCATGACATGGATGAACGGGTCAATGCGGAAACGGTGGGCGAATCCCTGCGCATGGTGGTTTGGCCTGGGCGTTTTGAGCGTATGGAACTGAATGGGCAGACAATAGTTTTGGATGGAGCGCATAATCCAGCAGGGATCGCTGTGCTGAGAGAGAGCTTGGACAGCTATTTCCCTGAAATGCCGCATGTTTTTCTGCTTGGCATTTTACGGGACAAGGATATTGATTCTATGCTGAAGAAATTGCTTCGTCCCGAGGATCTTGTTGTGGTGACACGTCCCAATTCCGAACGGGCGGCAACGGCAAGGGAAGTTGCTGTTCGTGCAGAAAAACTGGTTCATCATGTGGAAGTCTATGAGGACATCATAGAGGCATTGGACAATTCTTTGGAAATTGCAGGCAAAGATCATCTTTTGGTTGTTGCAGGATCGCTGTATCTGATTGGGAGCTTGCGGGAAGAGCTTTTGCGGCGAAGGGGGCAGCTTGCATGACCTTTGAGGAAATTCGCCGTCAAAGCCAGCTTCGGCGATTGGACAAGTGGATTCTTTGGACCATTGTGGCAGAGGCTTTTTTGATACCTCTTTTTCCTGAAGCGGCAAAGGTTGCCTTGCTTTTGGGAATCGGTCTTACGGCTTGGAAGAAGTACAAGGTTAAAGAAATGAAGTTTCGCCAGCTTCCATTTGATGTTCCTGTTACGATTTTTGTGGTTTTGGGAGCGGTATCTATTCTTGTTTCGCCGGATTGCGGATTTAGCTTTTACAATTACTATAATTTGGTCGGCGTTTATGCTTTGACCTATCTGCTGGTTGGGCAGAATGTGAGCAATACAGAACAGCTGAAAAAGATTGCAGCGGCAATGTGCTTATCTGCACTTTTCGTGGTGCTTTACGGATATTTTCAGTATGTTTTTGGAATTGATACCTCTGAAATGCGATGGGTAGATGGTGAAGCTTTTCCAGAGCTTAGGAAACGTGTTTTTTCTACTTGGGAAAATCCGAACATTTTAGCCGGTTATCTGGACATGACAATTTGTATTGCCTTGGGTGTATTTGTGAAGTGCGCAAACAGGGTACAGCGTATTTTTTTGCTTTGCGTCATGCTGATGATGGCAGCCTGCCTTGCCATGACCTATGCGAGAGGGGCATGCCTGACGATTGCTGTCATTCTTGCCGTTTATGGAATGTTTAAGGATTGGAGGATACTTCTTTTCTGTGTATTGGCAGGCGGTGCGATGCTGCTTTTTGATGCAGCTCTTTATGAACGGTTGACATCTGTTTTTACGAAGGTAGATACCTCGGCGGAAATGCGTTTGGCATTTTGGGAAGCAACGATAGCCATGATACAGGATCATCCCTTCTTGGGGATTGGCTGGGGAGCGTATTGGATGGTGTACCCTAAATATGATTTTTATATGCAGGGGGAATACATCAAAATCGTTCATGCGCATAATGTTTACTTGAATTATATGGCTGAAATTGGCATTGCAGGCGGCGGCGCGTTCTTTTGGTATTTCTTTGGGACGATGTTCAAATCCTTGCGGGCAAGGATTTTTCCAAAGCCAGAAGCTGCGGGAGCAATAGAGGAAACTGGCGCAAAGGAAGAAGTAGCCAGTGCGGAAGGCTTGATGGAATCGGCAACTGCTCCGTTGGAAGCAGAGAAGAAAGCGGCAAAAGAACAAGAGGAAGCCTGTGAAACCGTGGAAGAAGCTGAACAGGAAGAAAGCACTAAGGCAATAACGGAGGAGAATTTGCAGGAGAAGCCTGAGCCTTCTGCGGTGGATGAAGATTCGGAGGAGAAGCCAGTGGTTTCTGCGGCTGAGGAAGATTCGCAGGAGAAACAGAAAGCTTCTGAGACAGTGACAGAGGAGAAGGAGGAAAAAGGAGCTTCAAGCACTGCACCGCGGAAGGAACCCAGAGAGAATGAGGAAGCCGTAAAAGCATTGGAAGCAGTGAGGAAGGAGTTTGAGACGGAAGATGCAGCCCTGCATGAGCAGGGGAGTATAGCTTCTGTTGACATTCGAGCAGAATTATCCAGCTGGGATGCACTTTCCCTTCGTGCGGGAGTTGTTCTTGGAATTGGACTGGCTTTTGTTTCTGTAGCTTTGAACGGAATTACGGATGATGTCTTGTTCAATATCCCTACGTCCATGTTTTTTTGGATGTTGGCAGCACTTTCCATGACCTGCATAGGGATGGAGGAGAACAGCAGCTCCAATATGAAGGCCGTTTCATTGGAAAGGGTTGAGGATTGAAATTCATTCAAAAACATCATGTCAAGTCACTTCTGTTAAAAATTCTTAGAATGTGACAAAATAATATCAAAGCCGTCAAAACTGACTTGACGGCTTTTTTTGTGCGTGATATCATTATTTTATGGGTATGATAAATGCGTTCTATACAACTGAAAATACAAAATTTTTGTTGTATTATGCATTTTAAAAAAATGATCGGTAAAACCGATGAGGGAGGATTTTCAATGCTTGATATTCTCGATCGTGTTCGCAACAAGGAGTTGCAGGCAAAAATCGTGTCGGCGGAAGAAGCGGCAACATTTTTCAAGCCGGGAATGAATGTTGCAACGAGTGGCTTTACAGCTTCGTCTTATCCAAAGGCTGTACCGCTTGCCCTTGCAGAAAGAATGAAGAAGGAGGCATTTTCCATCAATCTGTGGACAGGTGCTTCTACGGGACCGGAGTTGGATGATGTGCTGGCAGAGGTTCATGGCATCAAGAAGCGTCTTCCATATCAGACGGATAAGATTTTGAGAAACGAGATCAATGATGGTTCGGTAAATTATTTGGATCTGCATTTGTCGGAGTCTGCACAGCTTAGCCGTTGCGGCTATCTTGGCAAGATCGATGTTGCTGTTGTGGAGGCTTGCGCTATTACGGAAGAGGGCAACATTGTTCCTACGACTTCCCTGGGAAATGCGGCATCTTATGTGCAGTCGGCAGACAAGGTTATTGTTGAGGTGAATACGACGCAGCCTCTTGATCTTGAGGGGATGCATGACGTGTATATTCCTATGGATCCGCCCAATCGCCAGCCGATTCCTATCGTGAAGGCAGATGATCGTGTCGGTACGCAGTACATTCCATGTACGCCAGAAAAGATTTTGTATATCGTTCCTTGCGATATACCGGATCATACGCGCCCGCTCTCTGCAATCGATGAGAATTCCAAGAAGATGTCTGCATTCACGCTGGAGTTCCTGCAAAAGGAAATTGAAGCAGGCCGCATGCCGGAGAATCTTCTTCCATTGCAGTCTGGCGTTGGCAACGTAGCAAATGCAGTTATCGCTGGTTTTGTTGATTCTGATTTAAAGGATTTGACGGTTTACACTGAGGTCATTCAGGATGGCATGCTGGATCTTATCGATGCAGGAAAGCTGAATTTTGCATCCGGTACGGCATTCTCCCCATCGCCGGAAGGCATGGCACGTTTCTATAAGGACGTTGCAAAGTATAAAAAGTATTTGCTCCTGCGTCCTGAGGAAATTTCCAACAGTCCGGAGGTGGTGCATCGCCTTGGTGTTATTGCTATGAATACGGCGATTGAAGTTGATATTTATGGCAATGTAAATTCGACGCATATTGCGGGCACGAAGATGATGAACGGTATTGGTGGGAGCGGAGACTTTGCGCGCAATGCATATCTGACGATTTTCTATACACCGTCGATTGCAAAGAACGGGGCTATTTCCTCTGTCGTTCCGATGTGTTCTCATATTGATCATACAGAGCATGATGTAGATATCATCATTACGGAGCAGGGAATAGCAGATCTTCGCGGCAAGGCTCCTCGTGAGCGTGCTCTTGAGATTATCAATAATTGCGCACATCCGGATTACAAGCCAATGCTGCTGGATTATTACAAGCGGGCAGATGAGGCAACAAAACATGCACATACCCCACATATTCTTGAGGAGTCCCTTTCCTTCCACCAGAGGTTTGTGGAAAGCGGTTCAATGAAGAAATAAGCATTCGTTTTGCGTGACACGTTTGGATTGCAGTATGGGTAGGTATTGCAACGCATACATAGGGTATCTCAAAATGATAGAGGTGCCCATATTATAGAATGAACTGAATAACAGGAGGAATTTTCATCATGAGCAATGAAAAGATTCAGGCTGAGCTCGATAAGTATCAGGCCAGTGTTGAGAAGGCTATCGCACGTTTCCCGGAGCGCAACAACCTTCCTGAGCAGCGCATTTATACGCCGCTTGACATTAAGGATACGGACTATGCAGATGAGATCAATTTCCCGGGAGCTTATCCGTATACGCGCGGTGTGCAGCCGACGATGTATCGCGGTCGTTTTTGGACGATGCGCATGTATGCAGGCTTCTCTACGGCAGAAGAGTCCAATAAGCGTTATCGCTATTTGATTGAGTCTGGTGCTACGGGGCTTTCCTGCGCATTTGACCTTCCAACGCAGATTGGCTATGATTCCACGGATCCAATTTCCGAGGGCGAGGTCGGCAAGGTCGGCGTTGCTATTGACTCATTGGCAGATATGGAAATCCTCTTTGACAAGATTGACCTTGGCAAGGTGTCTACTTCCATGACAATCAACGCACCTGCCTCCGTCTTGCTTGCTATGTACATTGCTGTAGCAGAGAAGCAGGGCGTTTCGGCAGATCAGCTGAAGGGTACTATCCAGAATGATATCCTGAAGGAATATGCGGCTCGTGGAACGTATATTTTCCCTCCTCGTCCGTCTATGCGTTTGATTACGAATATCTTTGAGTATTGCTCCAAGAATGTGCCGAAGTGGAATACAATCTCTATTTCCGGATATCATATCCGCGAGGCAGGTTCTACGGCTTCTCAGGAAATTGCATTTACGATTGCTGATGGTATTGCATACGTTGAGGCTGCCATCAAGGCAGGCTTGAATGTCGATGACTTTGCAGGCAGGCTTTCCTTCTTCTGGAATGCGCACAACAATGTATTGGAGGAAGTTGCTAAGTTCCGTGCATCCCGTCGTGTTTGGGCAAAGGTCATGAAGGAACGTTTCCATGCGCAGAAGCCGAAGTCCATGATGCTTCGCGTTCATACGCAGACAGCTGGTTCTATGCTGACGGCACAGCAGCCGAACAACAACATCGTTCGTGTTGCATTGCAGACGGCAGCTGCTGTTATGGGCGGTACGCAGTCCCTCCATACGAATTCCCGTGATGAGGCATTGGCTCTCCCAACAGAGGAATCGGTTATGATTGCACTCCGTACGCAGCAGATTGTTGCGTATGAGAGCGGTCTTGCTGATGTCATTGATCCGCTTGCAGGCTCCTATTATGTAGAGGCAATGACGAACAAGATTGAAGCTGAGGCTTGGGAGTATATCAAGAAGATTGACGAGATGGGCGGTGCAGTTGCTGCTATTGAGAAGGGCTATATCCAGAAGGAGATTCAGGACAGCGCTTACAAGTGGCAGATGGATGTAGAGTCCGGTGCACGCACTATCGTTGGTGTCAATAAGTTCCAGATTGAGGAAGAAGCACCGAAGAACCTTCTCCGTGTTGATGCGTCTGTTGGCGAGAAGCAGAAGGCAAAGGTTGAGGCAATGAAGGCAAAGCGTGACAATGATGCGGTCAAGTCTGCGCTTGCTGACCTCAAGAAGGCTTGCGAGGATGAGAATGAAAATCTCATGCCGCATATCCTTGCTGCTGTCAAGACCTATGCAACGCTTGGTGAGATTTGCGGTGTTATGCGTGAAGTGTTTGGTGAGTACGAGGCACATGTAAATCTTTGATTTATGATTTCTTTGTATCTGAATCAATCTTGGAGGGATTTTGAAAATGGAAAAGAAAATCAGGGTATTAGTTGCAAAACCGGGTTTGGATGGTCATGATCGCGGTGCCAAGGTAGTTGCGCGTGCTTTGCGCGATGCTGGTTTTGAGGTTATTTATACAGGTCTTCGCCAGACTCCGGAGCAGATTGCTGAGGCTGCTCTTCAGGAGGACGTCAACGTTGTTGCACTCTCTATTTTGTCGGGTGCGCATCCGCATCTTTTCCCGGCTGTTGTAAAACTCGTTCGTGAAAAGGGATTGAAGGATGTGTTGATTATCGGTGGCGGCGTAATTCCTGAGAGTGATATTCCTGCACTCAAGGAAGCTGGGATTGCTGAGGTGTTTACGCCTGGCACTCCGACCTCTAGTACTGTCGAGTTCATCAAGGCAAACGTGAAGCTTTGATTTCAGGCTAAAATAGTTGGCAAGTGATGGGTGACAGCAGCGTTCTGCTGCCGTCATCCATTTTTTGCATGAGAGAGAATTTATAGAATCATTTGCAAAGGTGGTGAAGGAATGGATATAGCAGAAGAACTTTTGAAAGGCAATCGACTGGCACTTTCGAGAGCGATTACTGCCATTGAGAATGAATATGAGGAAGCAACGGAGATCATGACGAAGCTTTATCCTCATACGGGGCATGCTTATGTTCTTGGTATCACAGGTCCTCCAGGAGCAGGAAAAAGCACATTGACGGACAAAATCGCAAAGGAATATCGCAAGCAGGGAAAGACGGTCGGAATTATTGCCGTTGATCCTACGAGTCCGTTTACGGGCGGCGCTATTCTGGGTGACCGTATCCGCATGAATGCATTGACTATGGACGAGGGCGTTTTTATCCGCAGTATGGGTACGCGCGGGAGTCTCGGCGGGCTTTCGCACAAGACAGCAGATGCGGTCAAGGCAATGGATGCATTTGGCAAGGATATTATTATTGTTGAAACGGTTGGCGTTGGACAGTCTGAGGTGGATATTGTCAAGGCTGCTGATACTACTATGGTTGTGCTGATTCCTGGCATGGGGGATGACATTCAGGCAATCAAGGCAGGTATTTTGGAGATTGGAGACCTGTTCACGATCAACAAGTCGGATCTGGACGGTGCGGACAAGCTGGTGCGTGAAATCAATATGATGCTGGACCTTGACAGCTTGATGACTGACTGGCGACCGCCAATTCAAAAAGTTGTTGCCAATCAAGGAGAAGGAATTTCCGAACTTGTGTCGAATGTACAAAAGCATAGGGAGTATATTACGGAAAAGGGAATTTTGGCAGAACGTCGCACGAAGCGTGCAAAGAACGAGATGCTGGATATCCTTGGCAGTGATGTCAGCAAGTATATCAAGAGCAAGATTGTCGATACGGGACGCTTGGATGGATATGTTGAGAAATTCCGTAGCCATGAGGCAGATCCGTATACGACCGTGCAGAGCATTTTGAAGGAAATGCTGAAGTAGCAGCTATCCGTAGACAATTAAAGCATAGGAGGTAATTTATATGTTCAAGGTTTTAGGTGTAGATCATATTGGTATTGCAGTGGGAGATCTCAAGGAGGTAGGTTCTTTTTGGGAAACTCTTGGGTTGGCATCGACAGGAGAGGAAACAGTAGCAGAGCAGAAGGTTACGACTGGTTTCTACCCAACGCCGAATGGCAGCGAGATCGAGCTTTTGGCAGCAACGGACGAGACTTCCCCTATCGCAAAGTTCATTGAGAAGAACGGCGGTCGCGGTGGTATCCAGCACATTGCTCTTCGTGTGGACGATATCGAAGCAGCTTTGGCTGATCTCAAGGAAAAGGGTGTTCGTTTGATTGACGAGGCTCCTCGCAAGGGTGCAGGCGGAGCAAAGATAGCTTTCGTTCATCCAAAGGCTTCGCATGGTGTTCTCCTTGAACTTTGCCAGCGCGACTGATTGCATTTATCGGCTAGGGCAGTACGGATTGATTCTGTATACAGAAATGAATCCGTGCTTCCTTAGGGTAAATTAGTTGCTGGTGTATATCACTTGCAAGAAGGAATGCTGTGTTTAGCTATTTAGGAGGTATGAAATGGCTACTGTTCAGGAAAAGATTGAATTGATGAAAGCCAAGAAAGAACATATCATGCAAGGCGGCGGTGCATCTCGTATCGAGAAACAGCATGCAAAGGGCAAGATGACGGCGCGTGAGCGTTTGGAAAAGCTTTTTGATGAGAACACCTTCGTAGAGCTTGACATGTTCATGAAGCATCGTTGCACGAATTTTGGTCAGGAGAAGAAAGAACTTCCGGGCGAGGGCGTTGTAACGGGTTACGGTACAGTTGATGGGCGATTAGTTTATGCGTTTGCGCAGGACTTTACGGTGGAAGGCGGTTCTCTTGGCGAGAAGCACGCACATAAGATTTGGAAGGTCATGGATCTTGCAATGAAGATGGGAGCTCCTTGCATTGGAATCAATGATTCGGGCGGCGCTCGAATTCAGGAGGCAGTTGATGCACTTTCCGGTTATGCTGGAATTTTCTATCGCAATACGGCAGCTTCTGGAGTAATTCCCCAGATTTCTGTTATCATGGGACCGTGTGCAGGCGGTGCCGTTTATTCGCCAGCCATTACGGATTTCATTTATATGGTGAAGAATACGAGCCAGATGTTCATCACAGGTCCTGCGGTTATCAAGTCCGTTACGGCTGAGGATGTAACTGCGGAAGCTTTGGGCGGTGCTATGACGCACAACTCCAAGAGCGGTGTCGCTCATTTTGCGGCAGAGGACGAGGATGATTGCATAAAGCAGATTCGTTACCTGCTTTCCTTCCTGCCAAGCAACAATATGGAGGATGCTCCTATTGTTGAAACAGGCGATGATCCGAATCGTCAGGATGAAAGCTTGAATACGGTGATTCCTGATAATCCGAATGCGCCGTACAACATGAAGGATATCATTCGTTCCTTGGTCGATAACGGCGAGTTCTATGAGGTTCATGAGCATTTTGCAACGAACATCATTTGCTGCTTTGCTCGTTTTGATGGCCGAAGCGTAGGTATTATCGCAAATCAGCCGAGTGTTATGGCAGGCTGCTTGGATGTTGATGCATCAGATAAGTCGTCTCGTTTCATTCGCTTCTGCGATGCGTTCAATATCCCGCTGGTCAACCTTGTTGATGTTCCGGGCTTCCTGCCGGGTGTAAATCAGGAGCATACGGGTATCATACGTCATGGTGCAAAGATGCTGTATGCATACAGTGAAGCAACAGTTCCGAAGGTTACGGTGATCACGCGCAAAGCGTATGGCGGTTCTTATATTGCTATGTGCTGCCGTGAGCTTGGTGCGGATCAGGTTATGGCATGGCCGACTTCTGAGATTGCGGTCATGGGACCTGCTGGTGCGGCAAATATTATTTTCCGCAAGGATCCGGACAAAGATGCAAAGACGGCAGAGTATGTGGATGAGTTTGCTACTCCATACAAAGCAGCGGAACGCGGTTACGTTGATATGGTTATTGAGCCAAGCGAGACGCGTCCTCGTATCATTACGGCACTGAATGCGCTTGCAAGCAAGCGTGAGGTCGCTCCCGCAAAGAAGCATGGAAATATTCCATTGTAATTTGGGAGGGTTTGGTCATGAGTGACAAGACAATCAAGCCTGAGGTTGTGGCAGCGATTACTGCTGCGGTTCAGCAAATGATGGGCAATCAAGTTATTGCCGTCAAGATTAAGCCGAGCGTAGCTTGGGCACAGGCCGCTCGCATGAGTCGTTGATCTGTTGATAAAGTATTGGAATTTGAAAGTGGAGGAATTTTCGATGAAAAAGTTCAATATCACTGTAAATGGCACTGCTTATGAAGTTGAGGTTGAAGAAGTAAAGGCTACGGCTCCGAAGGCACCAGCTCCGAAGGCTGCACCTCCTGCACCAAAGGCAGCAGCACCTGCGGCTCCTGCTAAGGCTGCTGTTGCGGCTGCTGCAGGTGAGCATTCCATTGATGCTCCGATGCCTGGAAAGATTGTGAAGCTTGTAGCATCGGAAGGTCAGGCAGTTCAGCAGGGTGAGGTTCTGCTCATTCTCGAGGCAATGAAGATGCAGAATGAAATTGTGGCAGATGCTGCTGGTACGGTCAAGGCAATCAATGTTGCTGCAGGTCAGGCAGTAAAGAATGGCGATTCCCTTGTAATCATTGGTTAATTTCTGCTGGGCAGTTTTTGGGAGAGTGCTTGATGGAGCACTCTCTTTTTTTAGACAACTTCTAAAAATACGATATATTTTGGATTTTTTCGTTTTTTGTTAGATGAAACAAAAAGTGTGGGGGATATGGAGGCTTTCTTTAAGCATTTTTTGTGAAACATGACGGAAAAGCGAGCAGGGAGCAAGAGGAGGTTTTTATATGGGGACAAGGCTTACGGAGCTTTTGGGAATCCGCTATCCGATTATTCAGGGAGGGATGGCATGGATTTCAGATGCAGATTTGGCGGCGGCAGTTTCTAACGCTGGAGGTGCTGGCATTATTTCTTCCGGAGGAAGGTCAACGGAATATGTGCAGGCGGAGATTCGTCGATGCAAGGCAATGACGAGCCAGCCGTTTGGCGTTAATATTATGCTGATGGCACCGAACAAGGAAGAGATTGTCGATGTTATTTGCGAGGAAAAGCCGGCATTTGTGACCTTGGGCGCGGGGAATCCTGTACCGTATTTTGAGAAGCTTCATGCCGTTGGAATCAAGGTGATACCTGTGATTCCAAACGTGAAGCTTGCAAAGAGGGTAGAAGCAAAGGGTGCAGATGCTATGGTCGTGGAAGGCATGGAGGCTGGCGGGCATATTGGTGTCTTGACGACGATGGCATTGATGACGCAGGTGATTCCGGAGGTAAAGATCCCTGTCATTATGGCAGGAGGCTTCGCGGATGGACGAGGGCTGGCGGCGGCACTTCTCATGGGAGCCGCAGGTGTGCAGATGGGCACGAGATTCCTTCTTGCAGAGGAATGTAACGTGCATTGCAACATGAAGCAAAAGCTGATTGAGGCAATCGACACGGATACCATTGTGACTGGATTGACCATTGGCGGTGCCGTGCGAGGCATCCGAAACAAGTTTTCAGAGGAATTTATCGCACTGGAATATTCCGGCAAGGCAAGCAAGGAAGAATTGCTTGCGAAGGCAACCGGCACGAACAAACTGGCGGCAGTGGACGGCGATACAGAGAACGGCATGATGCAGGCGGGACAAAGCTTGCTGCCGCTGAAAAAGATAGAGCCAGTACAGGAAATCCTTCGGAATATGATGGAAGAAGCTAGACAGGCATTGTCGAATGCTTCCAACATAGGTGTGAGCATAAGAGCATAGTGTGTTTTGCTTCAAAAGCTTTTCAAAATGTAAAAAATCTTTTCGTAACTTGCAATAACAAGTTGAAGTTGGGAACCTTTCGGTATTGTTATTTGGAAAATATCGTGCAAGTGTCTTGCTTTTGCAAGCCTTGTACGATTTTTTTTGACTAAAAGCACTTTCTTGAGTTTTGGAAAACTAGATTGTATGATAGAGTCAGAAAAATTTGAAAAGCGAGAGACAGTGATTTGGATAAGGTGCAGTTCTATGAAAATTATGATATAATTTAGGTTAGTTTTGAGCAGAATTGCATTACGATAAGAATGATGAGGACGGTTACGGAATGGCAAAGGAACGGCTGGATATACTTCTTGTGGAACGTGGCTTTGTGCAAAGCAGGGAACGTGCAAAAAGAATTATTATGGCAGGGCAGGTCTTGGTTAATGGACAAAAAATAGATAAGGCTGGTACGACAGTAAAATCTGATGCAGAGCTTCGCCTTTTGGGTGAGGATATCCCTTATGTGAGCCGCGGAGGATTGAAGCTTGCAAAAGCAATCGAGGAGTTTGGGATTTCGCTTGAAGGAAAGATCGCCGCTGATATCGGTGCATCCACGGGCGGTTTTTCGGATTGTATGCTTCAAAACGGAGCAAGCAAGGTTTATGCTATTGATGTCGGTTATGGACAGCTTGCATGGAAATTGCGTACAGATGAACGAGTCATTAACATGGAACGGACAAATATACGTCATGTGACACCTGATATGCTGGGCGATGTTTTGGATTTTGCCTCTATTGATGTTGCCTTTATTTCCTTGACAAAGGTTCTTTCTGTGGTAAAGAGCCTTTTGCATGAAAAGGGAGAAATCGTTGCACTGATCAAGCCGCAATTTGAGGCAGGCCGTGAAAAAATAGGAAAAAAAGGTGTGGTACACGATCCTGAAGTTCATAAAGAGGTCGTCAGCAATATCATTGGGTTTAGCCGTCAGGAAGGCTTTGTTCCAATTGCGTTGACTTATTCCCCCGTTAAAGGCCCGGAAGGGAACATCGAATATTTGATACGTCTTTCTAAAGATTTGTCTCTTGCAGATAACATTACTGATGAATTGAGCTTGCAGATCGTCAAGGAAGCACATGAAAAGCTGGATTAGAGGAACTGGTTTTATGATGAGATTAGGGATATTCCCAAACATGAACAAAGAGCATGCGGATATTGTCTTGAAACGTATTGTTGCGTTTTGCAAAAATAAAAATGTGGAACTTCTTCTTCCCATGGATGAAGCTGTTTTTTTTGGATACGAGTCTCTTGGGCAAGAGGAGATAGAACAAATGCCCATGGATATGGCATTAAGCATCGGTGGGGACGGAACGCTGCTCGGTGTGTGCAGGAGGCTGGGCCGTCGAGGAGTCCCTGTCTGCGGAATCAATATCGGAACCCTTGGCTTTATGGCAGATATTGAATTGAATGAGCTGGAGAAGAAGCTGGCAAAAATTTTATCTGGGGATTACTTCATTGAAGCTAGGCTGCTGCTTTCGGGATTTGTTCAAAGCGAAGATGGAGAGAAGCATTTTTTGGGGAATGCCATCAATGATGTGGTTATCAGCAAGGGCGGTGTTGCCCGTATGCTTCATTTAGGGCTTAGCATCAATAATACTAGGCTGATTGATTATCAGGCAGATGGAATCATTGTATCTTCTCCCACAGGTTCTACAGCATATTCGCTTTCTGCCGGCGGTCCTATTATGCACCCGACAGTACAGGCACTTTTGATCACTCCCATTTGCGCGCATTCTTTTAATATCAGGCCTTTGGTGGTAAGCGAAAAAGATGTGATACACTTGCATATAGCGTCCATGCATCAGGATATTATTGTTACGTTTGATGGGCAAGAAAGTTTTCGGCTGCTTCCGGGGGATGAGGTCGTTGTCAGGAAATCTTCCGTCAAGGCAAAAATCGTTAAATTTGAAGACAAAGATTATTACAAGATTCTTCGGACAAAATTCTTGGGAAACTAATCTCATTTTGCGATAGAGGGTGAAAATATGAAATTAGCTCGTCATGCAAAAATAAAGGATATTATAGAACATGAAGTGATCGAAACGCAGGAAGACCTTTCCGCAGCGTTAAAAAAAAGGCATATTGCAGTAACGCAGGCAACGGTTTCTCGTGATATTAAGGAACTGATGCTTATCAAGGTTCCTATTGGAGATGGACGGTATCGTTATGCTGCGCCTATAGAAAACAAGCTGATATTTACCCCGAATCGTATGGCAAGGTTGTTTCAGGATTCTGTCACAGGGCTGGATTGCAGTGAGAATATTATTGTTGTAAAAACGCTTCCCGGCACGGCTAATGCAGTAGCGGCTGCCATCGATCATTCCAAGTGGCCGGAAGTAATCGGTACGGTAGCGGGCGATGATAATATTCTTGTTGTTGTGAAGCCTAAGGACAGTGTTCCTTCTGTCATGGAAAAAATGGAAAGGCTGACAATGGGGGACGGGAGATAATAATATGCTAAAAACATTAACGGTTTGGAACTTTGCACTTTTAGAACACATTCAAATTGATTTTGGTACGGGATTAAATATCATTACAGGTGAAACCGGTGCAGGGAAATCCATACTGATTGATGCCTTGGGGGCAATTCTTGGATATAAGGTATCTGCGGAATCTATTCGGACAGGCTGTGACTGGCTGCGAGTGGAGGCTGTATTTCAGCTGGAAAACCAGCCTGACTTAAAGGCAATGCTCTGTGAACAGGCTATTGACATGGAAGATGATGAGCTTATCATCACAAGGCAGGTATCGGCAAATGGTCGAAGCTCGATTTTAGTTAATGGATGTCATATAACCTTGGCAGTTTTGAAAAAGATAGGAAGCTGTTTAATTGATATTCATGGGCAAAATGAAAATCTGGCATTGCTGAAAGAAGCAAATCAGTATGATTTATTGGATCATTCGGATGATGCGATTTTGGATGCATTTTTAGCATATAGTACTGCATATAAAGAGTGGTCAGCAAAAAAACAGGAATTGGAAGAAAAAAAACTGTCTGCTAGGGAACATGCACAGCGAATGGATATGCTTCGGTGGCAGGAAAAGGAAATAAAGGATGCCGAGCTGAAGGAAGGCGAGGATGAACAGCTGGAAAATGATATTCGCCGTCTGTCACATGCTGAAAAGATAGCATCTTACGTTGAAGAATCTTATCGTTTGCTGGACAGCAGCTCAAAAAACGGTTTAGGGGTTCTGGCAGCTTTATCCGAAATAAAGAAAAACTTGGAAAGTATGAGCCGATTCGATGATTCTTTGGAGAATTCACGGAAAATGCTGGAGGATGCCTATGTGTCTTTGCAAGAGGTCTCCTATGAACTGCGTGATTATGGGGAGTCTATGGAGTTTCAGCCACAAAAACTGGACGAGCTTCAAAAGCGTATGGATGCCATATACAAGCTTCAAAAGAAGTACGGCGCAAGCGTGAAGGATATTTTGGAGTATCATAAGAAGATTTGTCAGGAATTGGAAGAAATTGAAAATAGCGATGAAGATATTGCGGCTATGGAGAAGGTGGTTTCTGCACTGGAAGCAGCTTTGCGGGAAAACGCAAGCATTTTGACGAACATGCGAAAGACTGGAGCAAAACGGCTTTCTGCGAAAATTGAAGAACAACTGATGGAACTCGGTATGCCAAAAGCACATCTTTCCATGGAAGTTGAACCTTTAGAAAAATATACTTCCAATGGTGCAGATCAGCTGTTGGTGAGATTTTCAGCGAATCCCGGCGAAGTACCGAAGCCTCTTGCAAAGGTGGTATCAGGAGGCGAGCTGTCACGTATCGCATTAGCTTTCAAGACAATTTCAGCTGCTAGGCAGGACGCTGTTCCCAGCATGGTTTTTGATGAAATTGATACAGGAATCGGTGGACGTACTGCCCAAATGGTCGCAGAGAGAATTGCTTTGGTCGCAAAATATAAACAGGTATTTTGCATTACGCACCTCCCTCAAATCGCATGTATGGCAGATGCTCACCTCTATATTGCTAAAAATTCAGAAAACAATGCGACATATACACGGGTGAAGCGCCTGACGGATACGGAACGTATCAATGAGATTGCCCGCATGGCATCGGGAGCAGATGCTACAGCAATTTCCTTGGACAATGCAAGGGAAATGATTCTGCATGCAGACATGAAAAAACAAGCGTTCAAAAACATTTAGGAAAATTAAACTGCAATGCAGATGAAAACGTGCAGTCGTAAAGATGCATGAAGGATGCAGGGAGGAGATGGCTGAGGTTGGTGAAGCCAATCGTTCGGAATGAAGAATTTTTGAAGCAGGAATCAAAAAATGCAACGAAGGAAGATGCGTCTGTTGCCCAAGATCTTTTGGATACGCTGTCTGCGAATGCATATCGCTGCGTTGGAATGGCTGCAAACATGATAGGTGTACAAAAGAATATTATTGCTGTACTGGATGGGAATGAAATACTTGTCATGCTGAATCCTGTCATCATAAAGACTTCTGCAAAGTATGCAGAAAAAATGGAAGGCTGCTTATCCTTAGATGGTGAAAGAAAGGCAAAAAGGTACGAAACCGTTGAGGTGAAGTATAGGGATGTGGAATTTAAGAAGCAAAGAAGAAAATTTTGTGGATTTGCGGCACAAATTGTGCAGCATGAGATAGATCATTGCCACGGAATTTTGATTTGACGGTAAAGAAGGAGGAGAATGTCTTATGAAGTTAGCAGTCATTGGAACGGGAAAAATTATATCGGAAGCCTTGCTGGCGATGGCTCAAGTGAAGGATATTGAATTATCTGCTATTTTTGGTCGAGCGCATAGCAAGGATAAAGCAGAAGCTTTTGCAAGGGAATATGGCATTCCTTCCGTTTATACGGACTATGAAGAATTGTTGGAAACCTCGGAAGCGGATACGGTTTATATTGGATTAGTCAATAGTGTCCATTATGAGTATGCCAAAAAGGCACTTCTTTTTAACAAAAACGTGATACTTGAAAAGCCATTTTGTTCCACGTTCAGGGAATCCAAGGAACTGGCAGATTTGGCTGAGCAGAATCATTGCTATATTTTTGAGGCAATTACACCAAGACACTCCCTTGTTTACGAAAAGATGAAAGAGCTTTTGCCGAGTCTTGGAGATATCCATTTGGTTCTTGCAAATTATTCCCAGTATTCCAGCCGTTATGACAAGTATAAAAATGGTGAGGTCCTGCCTGCGTTTGATCCGCAGCTCAGCGGCGGTACGCTTTATGATCTGGGCATTTACAACATCAGCTTGCTTTATGGCCTTTTGGGAATTTCTGAAGAAGTAGTTTATTATCCAAACAAAGGATTCAACGGAATCGATACGTCAGGCATACTTCTTGCGAGATATCCCAAATTCCTTGCTTCGCTCACGGCGGCTAAGG
Source organism: uncultured Selenomonadaceae bacterium (assembly GCA_937902665.1). GTDB lineage: Bacteria > Bacillota > Negativicutes > Selenomonadales > Selenomonadaceae > CALELM01. Next base: position 45,739 of record CALELM010000045.1, on the reverse strand, counting down.
ATTCAGACAGTGAGTGCTTCTTCAGCGTGCAGGGGGACAAGGGCTGGTTGCGAATGGCTGGAAAGCCAAATGAGATGAAAAAGCTGGAGATATTTTTAAATGGCGAGCTGGCAACATACGAACCACAGTTGGAAGTGAATCGTATGGTGAGGGAATTTAAGGATTTTGCTCGAATTTTATTGGAAGATAAATATGAGGAAATGCGGCAGGATCTGAAATACACCTTAGCGGTAAGTGAAATGATGGAGAAAGCTCGCAAAGCGGCAGGAATTGTTTTTGGCGTTGATGAAAGCCCTAACTAAGACAAGCCTATTCTATTGATGAAGGGGGTGCAAAATTGGGAGAGAAGGTTTGGAAAAATTATCGATTGGCAATTAATGGACTGGTACATGATGTGAAGTATAATCAAAGAACCATAGATATGCTCTTTCTCCCATTTTTGCGCCGATTAACCAGTTTGCAGCAACGAGCAAAAAGAAGAATTTTGGTATATTTGGTAGCGCCTCCGGGAACAGGAAAAACAACACTTTCCTTGTTGCTGGAGAAGCTGTCCGCAGCTAGGGAAGGCTTGACACCCATTCAAGCGATTGGCTTGGATGGATTTCATTACCATTCGGATTATATTCGGACACATTCTGTTGAACGAGATGGGAAATTGATTCCGATGATAGATGTCAAGGGGTGTCCAGAAACCTTTGATGTTGTACATCTAAGAGAGAAGCTTTGGTCATTAAAGAAAGAGGATATTCGTTGGCCAGTTTACGATCGGCGGTATCATGATGTGGTAGAGGATGTGAAGCTGCTGAATCATGATATCATTTTGCTGGAGGGGAATTGGCTTCTTTTGCGAGAAGGTGCTTGGCAGGATATTCGCAGTTTTGCGGATTATACATTGTTTATTTCCGCAAAAGCTGAAGATCTGAGAGAACGTCTTATTGGTCGCAAAATGCGTGGAGGAAAGACACGTCAGGAAGCAGAGCATTTTTATGAGACCAGTGACAAGCTTAACGTAGAGCATATTTTGAAATTTTCGTGGTTAGCGGAGGAAACATGGAAAATGTTGCCGGACGGTGATTATTTTTTGCAGGCAGATGCGCCGAAACCCCTGCATAGGGTGAACCGAGAAGCACTTTGGAGAAAACTTGATGTCAGACGCAGTGAGGATGATATCATGATGGAAAGTATTCAACGGCAGTTGGCCGCATATCATGCAACGGGGCAGGGCCTCGATAGTTATATGAAAGGATATGCGGAAGGAGTAGATGTAGCAAAAAAAGAGATCCTTCAGGTCTTATATAACAGTGGCAGAATGTCGAGCAAGGAGATTTTGGATCTGTTTCATTTGGAATCAGAGGAATTAGCAGATATTTTGCTTGATGAACGCCGTGTTTTGGACAAAAATGTATAATGGGTGATGACAAAATGAGATGTATTTCATGGAATGTGAATGGTTTGCGTGCCTGCTTGAAAAAAGGTTTTATGGAATCTTTTCGTCATTTAGACGCTGATATTTTTGCATTGCAGGAGACTAAAATGCAGCCAGATCAGGCAATTTTGGAGCTTTCAGGTTATCGGCAGTATTGGAACAGCGCAGAAAAAAAAGGCTATTCAGGAACTGCGGTCTTTACTCGGCTGGAACCTATCAATGTCATGTATGGGATAGGGCAGGAGGAACATGATCATGAAGGCCGTGTCATTACGCTTGAATTTGATGGGTATTATTTTGTAACGGTTTATGTTCCGAATGCCAGACGTGCCTTGGAACGATTGGATTACCGTATGCTTTGGGAAGATGCCTTCCGAGAATATTTGCTGGCATTGGACAAGAAAAAACCGGTGATTATATGCGGAGACCTTAATGTGGCGCATGAAGATATAGATTTAAAAAATCCTAAGAGCAATCATCATAATGCAGGCTTTACCGATGAGGAGCGAGGCAAATTCACGGAGCTTCTTCAGGCAGGTTTTTCTGATACGTTTCGGAGGCTGCACCCAAAACAAGAAGGTATGTATACATGGTGGTCATACCTTAGAAAAGCCAGGGACAGCAATGCTGGGTGGCGCATTGATTATTTTTTGGTATCGGAACGATGGATGGAAAAGGTAGCAGATGCTGCGATTCATAATGAAATTTACGGAAGCGACCATTGCCCTGTAGGTTTGGAGTTGAAGACGGAAATTAACTGAATGGGCTTGACCGAGTTTTTTTTCTGTGCTTTAATGTTATGGAAATATTTGTCGCTTTGCTGTTTGCAGAGGGAAGCCCTTTGGAAAGCGACAGGAATGAATTAAGTGACTGCGTGTTCTTGATTCAATATGAAATGTCGAATGGAAATGAGTGTATGGATCGTAGAAGCTTTATAAAAAATATAGCATGTGCGGCAGTCGGAGGTGTCCTTGGACAAATGACAGGCGGCCTGAGGAGTGCAGAAGCGGCATGGGCTTCCTCGGGTGCAGAGGATATTCCTATCAAGGAGACTTATTTGAAATTTGGTCCTCTTGAGAATCGGAGAAGGACGGATGCCATCGTTATTCATCATATAGGCAATACGAATCGTGATGTGACAGCGGCTGAGGTTCACCAGTGGCATATAGGGAACGGCTGGTCAGGGATAGGCTACCATTATCTTGTTCGCAAAGATGGTACCATTGAGAGAGGACGGCCATTAGGCACTGTTGGGGCACATTGTTACGGGGAGAATTCTCATACGGTTGGAATTAACATTGTCGGAGATTTTGAAGCGAATTATCCGACATCGGCACAAATGGAATCTGCAGGCAGGCTTGTGGCTTCCATCTGCAGAGTGTATGGGCTCTTGCCTGGAAACAGTGTGTTTGGGCATCGGGATTTTGGAGGAACGGTTTGCCCAGGAAGAATTTTGTACGGAATGCTTCCAGAAATTGTGCAGAAAGCAGAGGAGTGCTTCGGTGCGGTTGCGAAGAATTCCAGTCCCAAAGAGGAAACAGGAAAGAAAGGGAGCAGGACCGTGGTACGGAAGGATCCAAGAAAAAGAAAAATCAAGTGAGGTGCAGTTACCGTGCGTTATCGGTGGTTTGATAAGGAAGAAGAGGAAATTCCTCAGAAAAAGAAGCCTCGCGTTGCCCGTGGAGAACTCACGGGCATTTTTATTTCTGTTGTTATTTTTCTTTATGGAATGTCACAGAGGGATATTCCGGCTATTTTTGTTGCGGTGGCTTTTCTCATGCATGAGGTGCGGCCGATCGTAATGCTTTTGGGAGATCCGGCAGGCTCTTTTTTTAGCAACCTCCTGCAAGGCTTTAGCATAGTTTTGTTCCTTGGTGCTTTTTTTATGATTTTTTTCTAAAAAATTATTATTTTTTTTATATTGGGAAGGAAAATAACAAAAATTGTAGAATAAAATATATAGTGAGTATAGCAAGATGGAATGTTTGTGTGTGGAATCTTTTTCGCTGGACTGCATTTTGGAAGAATGTCGTGCTTTCTTGTAAATGGCAGTGCGTGTTGAAGAGAGATGCGACATTTTGGCAACCTTTGCATATTGGCAGAGATTTATCTGTTCATATATGGTACGCAGTGATAAAGCTATGTAGTACGCTTATGGCATATAGGGGATACAAACTTTGTCAGCAAGATATCCAGGGGGGATTTTTATGAGAAAGACAGAATGCTTAGCAATGATCTTGGCAGGTGGACAGGGGAGCCGTCTTGGGGCTTTGACGAAAAAAATAGCAAAGCCGGCGGTTCCATTTGGCGGAAAGTATCGTATTATTGATTTTCCGCTCAGTAATTGTGCAAATTCGGGGATCGACAAGGTGGGCGTGTTGACGCAGTATCGTCCGTTGGAATTGCATAACTACTTGGCATCGGGCAGTGCGTGGGATCTCGACAAGAAGGATGGAGGCGTGTTTATCCTTCCGCCTTATGCACGCGAAAAGGGAGCGGACTGGTATCGTGGAACGGCAGATGCTATCTACCAAAACATGAATTTCATCGATTTGGCAGATCCTGAGTATGTGCTGATTTTGTCTGGTGACCATATTTATACGATGGACTATTCGTGGATGCTTGAGGCACACAAGATGAACAAGGCTGATGCGACGATTGGCGTTTTTGAGGTTCCTTGGGACGAAGCTTCACGCTTTGGTATCATGAACACAGACGATACGGGACGCATTGATGCATTTGAGGAGAAACCTGCAAATCCAAAGAGCAATTTGGCTTCTATGGGAATTTACATCTTTACGAAGAGTGTTTTGAAGAAGTACTTGGAGGATGATGCAAAGAGTGAGACTTCCAGCCATGATTTTGGTAAGGATATCATTCCAAAGATGCTGGCAGATGGTTTGAAAATGTATTCCTATGCTTTTGATGGTTACTGGAAGGATGTTGGGACAATCGAGAGCCTTTGGCAGGCTAACATGGATCTCTTGCAGGAGGAACCACCGTTTGAGCTGCATGGTGACTGGAAGATTTATTCCTCCAATCCGTCTATGCCACCGCATTATGTTGGACCGGACGCAAAGATTAAGAAATCTATGATTAGCGAAGGTTCCATGATTCTTGGTGAAGTAGAAAATTCGATTATTTTCCCTGGCGTTAAGGTCTGCAAGGGTGCAAAGGTAACGAATTCGGTTATTATGCCTTCTACTGTGGTTGGCGAGAATGCCGTAGTGGATTATTCCATTATTGCACAGGATTGCGAGATCTTGGCAGGCGCTTCCGTGTCAGGCGAGATGAGTGCTATCAAGGTCATTGCGGAAGGCGAAAAGGTTGCTGCTGTTTCAAAGAACAGCGAGCAGGCGGGCTGATTGCCACAAAACTTGAACGGGGTGAATATTGTGAAGACAGTAATGGGAATTATCAATCTTCAAGAAGAAAACGATTTGATTCGTGAGCTTGCCGACCAGAGAGCGGTGGAATCCATTCCTTTTGCAGGTCGTTATCGCTTGCTGGACTTTTCACTTTCCAGCATGGTGAATTCTGGCATACAGCATGTTGGTATCATGCTTCCGGATGCTGCTCGTTCCATTTTGGACCATCTTCGTTCTGGAAAGGATTGGGACTTAGCTCGCAGGCATGAGGGACTCTTTTACCTCCCGGCAGCAAGACTGGAGAAGGAAGCAAGAAAGGGCGATTTGAAGAATTTTTACTTCAATTTGGATTTCATTGAGCATAGCAAGCAGAAATATGTGCTTTTGGCAAGCGGAAGCTTTATTTACAACATGGATTTCAGCAAGGTGCTTCGTTTCCATCAGAATACTGGTGCAGAAATTACGATGGTATACCATACAGCAAAGGAAGAAGGCATTGGCCGAAATGCCGTAATGGAAACAGCGGAAAACGGATTGATTCAGGATCTTGCAGAAAAGCCTGCTGTTTATGATGGTAGCAAGGTCTCCATGGAGGTTTATCTCATGGAGAAGAAGGTCTTTGTTGACATCGTCTGCCATGCTTATGAGCATGGTGGGCAGGATTTCTTGCTGGACGGCATTATTCGTCGTTTTGGCGAGTACACGATGTATGGTTATGAGCATGACAGCTATGTGGCTCATGTGGATTCCACGGGTGCATATTACAAGGCAAACATGGATATTCTCCAGCCAGAGGTATGGGAGGAGCTGTTCATGGGGAATGATGCTATCAATACCAAGGTGAAGGATGAGGTTCCTGTCCAGTACAAGAAGGATGCAGAGGTCAAGAATTCTCTCATTGCGAATGGCTGTGTTGTGCAGGGCGAGGTAGAGAACAGCATTTTGTTCCGTGGAGTTAAAGTCGGAAAGAACGTGAAAATTAAGAACAGTATTATCATGCAAAAATGCGATGTTCGGGATGGCGCTCTTATCGAGAATGTCATTTGTGACAAGAATGTGCTTATTACTAAGGACAAGTGGCTGAAAGGTGCACCAAATTATCCGTTGATTGTGAGCAAGAATGTAGTGATTTAAAGCAAAGGAAGCCGTTGTGAAAGGGATTGTACTCAATCGGTTTTGCAGCGGCTTTTTATATGAAGGAAACGTTGATTGGTTGCTGGATGCAGATGGGTGGAGGATAAGCCGCAGATTGTGTGCATTTAAATGAATCATTGCTTCCTGAAGTTTCAAATTGACTATGTGAGGAGTGTTTTCTTTGGCAAAGGAAAAGAAGGTAAAGAAGGTAAAAGAACAGGATAAAGAATATTCAAAGTTCAAAGAGACTCTGCGCACGAGATTTATAAATACGGCGCATGTCCTTTGGGGACGTGACTTGAATGAGTTGACTCCAACCGAGATATATCAGACGATTGTTTCTACTGCAAACCAGTTTATTACAGAAAACTGGATCAAGACGAATCGTGCTTATATGGAGCATCAGGAAAAGCAGGTTTTTTATTTTTCGATTGAGTTCCTGATGGGAAGGCTTTTGAAGTCCAATCTGATCAACCTCGGTATCAAGGAGGCCGTTGAGGACGTCTTAAAGGATCTGAATATCAACTTGGATGATGCTTTTGAGGAAGAACCAGATGCTGGACTGGGAAATGGAGGCCTTGGAAGGCTTGCTGCATGTTTCATTGATTCTATGGCAGCGCATCGCTTGCCGGGACATGGCAACAGTATTCGTTACCAGTATGGCTTGTTCGAGCAGAAAATCATTCAGGGAAATCAGGTTGAGATTCCTGATAACTGGCTGAAGAATGGTTTCCCGTGGGAATACCGCAAGCCGGATAAGTCCATAGATGTCAAGTTCTATGGAAATGCCTACATGAAGGAAATGGAAGACGGCTCCTTGCAGCTAGTACATGAGAACCCGATGATTGTTATGGCAGTTCCGTATGATGTTCCTGTGGTTGGATATCATAACAACACGGTCAACAATCTTCGCCTTTGGAATGCAGAGGTGAATCGGGATTTCTCGGATTATGGAATGTTGACACAAGAGCAGATTCGCCAGAAGAATGATTACCGTCATTTTGTGGAGAGTATTACGCAGTATCTTTATCCTGATGACAGCTCCTACGAAGGAAAACGCATGCGTTTGATTCAGGAGTACTTTATGACATCTGCGGGTGTGCAGAGCATTGTGCGCCATTACCTGCGGACGGGCATGGATATTCATGATTTTGCCAAGAAGATTGCCATTCATATCAATGATACGCATCCGGCAGTTGCTGTTGCAGATCTCATGCGTATTTTGGTCGATGAGCAGGAGCTGGAATGGTCCGAGGCTTGGGCTATTGTCAAGGGAACAATTGCATACACGAATCACACGATTATGCCGGAGGCTTTGGAAACATGGCCTGTTGACATGTTCCGTGAGCTTTTGCCGCGTGTTTACATGATTATCGAAGAAATCAATCGCCGTCATCTGGAAGAGGTTCGCGAGCGTTATCCGAATGATGAGGGACGTGTGCGCGCACTTTCCATCTTGCAGGACGGCATGGTTCACATGGCACGTCTTGCTATTGTCGGAAGCCACAGTATCAACGGCGTAGCAAGGATCCACTCGGAGATTCTCAAGAATTCGACCTTGCATGATTTCTATGACTTGGATCCGCGCATGTTCAACAACAAGACAAACGGAATTACGCATCGCCGTTGGCTCATGGGGGCAAACCCAGAACTGGCTAATCTCATTGATGATACAATCGGAAGCCGTCGCTGGCACCGTTATCCAGAGCAGTTGGATCTCTTGAATGATTTCCTTGATGACAAGCCGTTCTTGCTGGAGTTGGGCAAGATCAAGAAAATCCGTAAGCAGGCCTTGGCAGATTACATCAAGGCACATAACAATGGTCTGGTTTTGGACACGAATACGATATTTGATATTCAGGTTAAGAGAATCCACTCCTACAAGCGCCAGCTGATGAACATTCTGCATGTCATGTACCAGTATTACAGGCTTAAGAATGAAAGCAGTTATGAAATGCTTCCAACGACTTATTTCTTTGGTGGCAAGGCAGCTCCGGGCTACTTCATCGCAAAGGAGACGATTCGCCTCATTAATTCCGTCGCTGAAAAGGTCAACAATGATCCGCAGACGAAGGACAAGCTCAAGGTAGTGTTTATTGAAAACTTTGGCGTATCCATTGGAGAGATTGTATATCCTGCGGCTGAGGTCAGCGAGCAGATTTCTACGGCATCGAAGGAAGCATCCGGTACGGGAAATATGAAGTTCATGATGAACGGAGCAATTACCTTGGGGACGATGGACGGTGCAAACGTAGAGATTCGCGAGGCTGTTGGTGATGAAAATATTGTAATCTTTGGCATGAGTGCAGGCGAGGTTATGTCGCATTATGCAAACGGTACGTATTCTGCTTGGGATGAGTACAACAGGAATGACAACGTGCGTTTGGTCATGAACCAGTTGGTGGACAATAGCTACGGGAATTTCCAGTCGCTCTATGATTATTTGATTCATGGGAATGACGAGTTCTTCATCTTGAAGGATTTCAATTCCTATGCATGGGGGCATGAAGAGGTTATGCGCCGCTATCAGGACAGGTATGCATGGTTGCGTTCTTCTGCTATGAATATTGCAAATTCTGGCAGGTTCTCCTCAGACAGAACTATTGACGAGTATGCAAACGAAATTTGGCAGGTTAAACCGGTTAGGATTTCATAAAGGGGAGGGCAGGGATTCCTGCCTAAAGAAGAGTTTCAGAGGTATGACAGGAAGGAGGATATATTCATGAAGACATCCGAATTGAAGGATTTTGATTTGTACCTGTTTCATCAAGGGACGAATTATCATGCTTATGAAATGTTAGGAGCGCATTTCGTAGAACAGGATGGGAAGAAGGGTGTACGGTTTGCTCTTTGGGCACCTCATGCTAAGTCCGTCAGCGTGGTTGGTGATTTCAATTCATGGGATACTCGTGTAAATCACATGGAACGTGTGATGAACGAGGAGGGCAACTGGAGCGAAATCTGGTGCATATTCATTGAAGGCTTGCAGGAAGGTGCTGTTTATAAGTATGCCATCGAGCCGCAGTGGGGCGGGCCGCATATCATGAAGGCAGATCCGTATGGGTTCTATGCTGAAAAGAAGCCAGAGACGGCATCTCGCTTGTATGACCTCAATCACTATGAGTGGCAGGATGCTGAGTGGGTAGAGCAGCAGAAGCGTTCCAGTTCGTATGGAAGGCCGATGCTTACCTATGAGGTGCATGCCGGTTCGTGGAGAAGAAATGCAGAGGGTGAATACCTGACCTATCGTGAAATGGCAGATCAACTGATAGGGTATGCCAAGGACATGAATTATACGCACATCGAGTTTATGCCAATGTGCGAGCATCCATTTGATGGTTCTTGGGGATATCAGGCAACGGGCTATTATGCTGTGACAAGCCGTTATGGCACACCGGATGATTTCAGGTACTTGGTTGATACAGCACATCGGAATGGTCTTGGCATTATCGTTGACTGGGTTCCTGGGCATTTCTGCAAGGACAACCAAGGATTGCGTGAATTCGATGGGCAGACTCTTTACGAGTCTGACAATCCGCAGCTTTCCGATAACAAGGGCTGGGGAACAATCAACTTCGATTATGGCCGTACAGAGGTGCAGAGCTTCCTGATTTCCAATGCACTTTTTTGGTTCGAGGAGTTCCATATTGATGGGCTTCGCATTGACGGCGTAGCAAACATGCTTTACCTGAACTTCGGCCGTGAGGAAGGTGAGTGGCAGCCGAACAAGTATGGTGACACAGGAAACCTTGAGGCAATGGATTTCTTGAAGAAGCTTAATGAGGCTATTTTCAAGTATCATCCGCAGGCACTCATGATTGCAGAGGAATCTACTTCTTGGCCGTTGATTTCTAAGCCTGTTTATATGGGTGGCATGGGCTTCAATTACAAGTGGAACATGGGCTGGATGAACGATATGCTGAAGTATGTCAGTCTGGATCCCATCTATCGGAAGTGGCACCATGACAAAGTGACGTTCTCGTTTATGTATGCGTTTTCTGAGAATTTTGTGCTTCCGCTTTCACATGACGAGGTCGTTCATGGTAAATGCTCTTTGATCGAGAAAATGCCGGGCGATTATTGGCAGAAGTTCGCTGGTCTTAGGAATTTCTTTGGCTATTGGATGGCTCATCCGGGGAAGAAGCTCCTTTTCATGGGTGGTGAGTTCGGACACTTTATTGAATGGAATTTTGATGACAGCCTTGACTGGCATCTGATTGAGCAGTATGAGATGCATACGAAGATGCTTGGATATTCCAAGGCACTGAACAAGTTCTACTGCGACAACAAGGCATTTTGGCAGGTTGATTTTGACTGGAATGGGTTCCAGTGGATCGACTGCAATGACAATGAGAACAGCATTGTTTCCTTTATCCGAAAGGCAGAGGATGGCAATGACTTTATCATTGCAATCTGCAATTTTACGCCTGAGGTACATCACGGCTATCGCATAGGAGTTCCTTCCAAAGGGGCGTATGTCGAGGTATTCAACAGCGATCTGCAGGAATTCGGGGGAAGCGGTGTTCGCAATGAAGGCGACATCACGACAGAGGATGTTCCATGGCATAATCGTGAGCAGTCCATCGTGTTGACGATTCCTCCTTTGGCAACTGTGTATTTAAGGCGAAAGGGTACGGAGGGTGCTGGTGAACCGGAGCAGTCTGCCCCTCGTACCCTAAAGGAAAAGGAAGAAGCGGTGAAGGAGTCTAAGCCTAAGACGGCAAAGGCAAAGACGACAAAGCCTGCGGCAAAGAAGTCTTCTGCAAAGACGGCAAAAAAGGCAGCAGAGGACAAGCCAGCAACCAAGAAAAAGACTGCATCAACGAAGAAAAAGACGGCAGATGTTTCTGAGGCAGGAGATGCACCAAAGAAGCAGACTCGTGCCAAGGCAGAGGAAAAGAAAACTGAGCCAAAGACGAAAACAAAGCGTGCTTCCAAGGCAGAAACGGAAGAAAAGCCAAAGAAGCGTACTGCACGCAAGAAAGCTGCACCTGAGGAGTAGCAGAGGTGTTTGGGATATCTCTTTGAATTTTTTGATATGAGTTAGGTAAGGGGGATAATCGAATGAAAGTTTTGTATGTGGTATCGGAAGCAGTACCTTTTGTCAAGACTGGCGGATTGGCAGATGTAGCAGGTTCCTTGCCGCAGGCATTGCAGTTGGAGAACGTGGACATCCGTGTTGTTATGCCAAAGTTTGGTAAGATTTCAGAAGAATACCGTAATAACATGGAGCATGTCTACGATAGTACGCTCAATGTTTCTTGGCGGTCCAAGTTTTTTGGAATTGACAAGTATGTCCAAAACGGTGTCACTTATTACTTCATTGATAATCAGGATTATTTTGACAGAGAAGGCTTCTATGGCTATGATGATGATGCAGAACGCTTCTCCTTCTTCTGCCGCGGCGTTTTGGAAATGCTTCCGCAAATTGATTTTTGGCCGGATATTATTCACACGAATGACTGGCATGCCGGTCTTGTGAATGTGCTTCTGAAGCTGGAGCATCAGGGTGATGAACGCTATGAGAGAATTCGGACTCTGTACACGATCCACAACTTGAAGTATCAGGGCGTGTTCCCAAAGGACATCATGGAGGATACTCTTGGTATTGATTGGAAGTACTACAACAATGGTGACTTGGAATTCTACAATGCAGTGAATTTCATGAAGGGCGGCATGGTTTATGCCGATTATATCAGCACGGTCAGCCGTACCTATGCCAAGGAGATTCAGTATGAATATTATGGCGAGCATTTGGATGGATTGCTCCGCAGCCGCAGTGAGGATCTCTATGGTATCGTGAATGGTATTGACTATGATGTTTACAATCCTGCAACGGACAAGGCTTTGTTTGAGACCTACGATGCCGGTACCAGAGATCGCAAGCACGACAACAAGGTGGAGCTCCAAAAGCTTTTGGGACTTCCCGTGAGCCGCAAAATCCCTATGGTAGCCTTGGTTTCCCGTTTGGTCGAGGCAAAGGGCATGGACTTGATCGTTCGTATTATGGATGAGATCCTGCAGCATGAGAATATTCAGTTTGTTATGCTGGGGACGGGCGATAAGGTATATGAGGACTGGTTCAAGGGATTGGCTTGGCGGTTCCCGACAAAGGTTTCGGGGAATATTCGCTTCTCCAATGACCTTGCGCAGCGGATTTATGCGGCTTCGGATATCTTCTTGATGCCGTCCAACTATGAGCCTTGTGGTATTGGTCAGTTGATTGCTATGCGTTATGGTTCTATTCCGGTGGTTCGCGAGACTGGAGGACTGAAGGATACGGTACAGCAGTTTGACAAGTACACGGGCGAGGGCAATGGCTTCTTGTTCAAGGATTATAATGCACATGAGATGATGTATTCTTTGAAGAAGGCCTTGAGTACCTATGAGAATCCAGTATTTTGGAATACGATTATCCAGAATGCAATGAATACGGATTACAGTTGGACAGAGTCTGCAAAAGAATATTGCAAGCTGTATGAGAAGCTTCTGGCAAAGTAAAGTCATCTAATTGCTTTTGGCCCGGTGAATCCCCCCTTCGCCGGGCTGTTTTCATTTATTTCTGAGAGGGTGAAGTGATGTTGGAACGAAGTAACGTAGTACATAACTCGCAGGATTTGTATTACCGTTCTGTTGTGGGTGCAACGGAGGCTGGATCGGTACTGCGTTTGGGAATTCTTGTTCAAGCCAAGGAACAAGTGAGGCAGGTATTGCTCCGATTATGGCAGGAACGCACGGGAGAGCAGATCGTTGTTCTTTCGGAAAAGAGAAAGTCTGAGGAAGAATGTTTTTATTATGCAGATATAACAATGCCTGAGAGAGGCTGCCTGCTGTGGTATTATTTTATTATTGAAGCCGTTTCGAAAACGAAATATTATGGGAATAATCCGGAAATGCTCGGCGGTATTGGTGAACTTTATGACAATGCGCCGCCGTCCTATCAGATTACGGTATACGAAAAAGGGGCAAAGACCCCTGACTGGTTCAAGCATTCCGTCATGTACCAAATTTTCCCTGACAGATTTTGCCGGGAAGGTAACGAGATTATCGAAAAAAAGGGAGCCGTTCTGCATACTTCATGGAAGGATGATCCCTGCTATTACAAGGATCCGGACACCAAGGAAATTGTGGCGTATGATTTCTTTGGCGGGAATATCAAGGGACTCAAGAAGAAGCTGGATTACTTGAAGGAGCTTGGAATCAGCACCATTTATTTGAATCCTGTATTTGAGTCGGAAAGCAATCATCATTACGATACGGGCGATTATCATAAAATAGATCCGATTCTTGGAACGAACGAGGAATTCAAGGACTTCGTTGACAAGGCAAGGGACATGGGAATCCATGTCATTATTGATGGTGTATTCAGCCATACGGGGAGCAACAGCAAGTATTTTAACCGTGCAGGCATGTACGATACCGTTGGGGCATTCCAATCCAAGGAATCACCTTATTATGAGTGGTACAATTTCCGCAATTACCCGAATGAGTATGATAGCTGGTGGGGTTTCAACACCTTGCCGAATGTCACGGAAACGACACCTTCCTATATGGACTTCATTATTCATTCCGAGGACAGCGTGATGCATCATTGGATGAAGGAAGGTGTCAGCGGTTGGAGGCTGGACGTTATTGATGAGCTTCCGGCAACTTTTTCCCAAGCTTTTTATCGTGAGCTGAAGGCAACGAATCCAGATGCTGTCATGATTGGCGAGGTATGGGAGGATGCATCCAATAAGGTAGCCTATGGTGTACCAAGGGAATATCTTTGCGGCAGGGAAATGGATTCTGCGATGAATTATCCGTTCCGCAAGCATTTGCTGGATTATTTGCTTGGATATATTGATGGATCTGTTTGCCAGAGAAGAATGGAAAGCCTGCGTGAAAATTATCCAAAAGAGAATTTTTATGCCATGATGAATCTGATTGGAAGCCATGATGTGCAGAGAGCCATTACGATTTTGGGTGAGGCTCCATATTATGATGGCATGCCGGCAATTCGCCAAGTGGAGTATTGCTTAGATGAGGAGCGGTACCGTATCGGCAAGGGAAGGCTGATGATGGCAGCACTTTGGCAGATGACCTATCCGGGCGTTCCCTGCATTTATTACGGTGATGAAATTGGCATGCAGGGCTTCAAGGATCCGACCAATCGCCGTCCGTACTGCTGGGATGGCGGTGACAAAGAGATTCAGGCATGGTACAGGAAATGCATTGCGGAAAGAAATGCGCACGTTGCTTTGCAGACTGGTGAGCTTTTGCCACTTTACGCAGAGGGCGAGGTTATTGTTTATGCAAGAATTATACGTGCAGGAAAGGACGTTTTCGGACAAGCTGCAGAAAATGATGTCTATATTGTGGCATTTAACCGCAACTGCTCGGAGAGCAAACAGGTAACACTGGATGTCAGTGATTTTGCAGATGGAGTCTTTGAGAACGTATTGGCGGAGGAAAAGAAGGAAATATCCGTGATTCGCGGACATTTATCCTTGAAATTAGATCCGTTGAAGGGAGCTTTGCTGCACTTGGTTCGCAAGCCAAGAACGCATGAGCGTTTGGCGGGAATTCTTTTGCATCCAACTTCCCTGCCTACGAAGTATGGTATTGGCGATTTGGGAAAGTCCGCCTACAGTTTTGTTGATTTTCTGCAGGAAGCGGGACAGTCTGTTTGGCAGGTTCTGCCGCTTGGACCCGTTGGCTTTGGCTATTCCCCGTACCAGTCACCCTCAGCGTTTGCAGGAAATCCTATGCTGATTGATTTGGATGACCTGATCGATAGGAAATGGCTCAGTGCCGCAGAAGCAAAGGTAGTCTATGCAAGCAGCAGTTCTTTCGTGGACTTTGAACGAGTGTGGGCATTTAAAAGCAAGTGCCTGAAGAAAGCCTATGCACAGTTTGCGGGCAAGGCAGAAAAGGACATGGACTATGTTGCTTTCTGCGAGAAAGAAGCTTACTGGCTGGAGGATTATGCACTTTTCCAAGCATGCAAAAAAGAATTCAAGGATTTGGAGTGGACGAAGTGGCCTGACTTGGTCAAGCAAAGGGATCCGGAAACCTTGAAGATCTTGAAGAAGAAGCTGGCAGAACGCATGGGCTATGAGAAGTTTGTGCAGTATGTATTTTCTGTTCAATGGAATCGTCTGCATGAGTATGCACGATCCAAGGGAATCAAGATTCTTGGAGATATGCCAATCTTTGTGTCGCAGGACAGTGCTGATGCATGGGCAAACCAAGAAATTTTTGATTTGAATGAAGAAGGAACACCAAAAACTGTTGCAGGAGTACCGCCAGATTATTTCAGTGCCACGGGACAGCTGTGGGGGAATCCGCAGTATGACTGGGAGGCAATGAAGAAGTCAGGATATTCGTGGTGGAAAAAACGCTTCAAGAAGCTGTATGAGCTTGTGGACATTGTGCGAGTGGATCATTTCCGTGGATTTGAGTCGTTCTGGGAAGTGGACGGCAAGGCAAAGACGGCAATCAATGGGCGTTGGGTGAAAGGCCCCGGAAAGCCGTTCTTTGATGCACTGCGTGAGGAGCTTGGCGATGTTTCCATTGTGGCAGAGGATCTTGGCATAATTACAGACGAGGTGGAAGCTCTTCGTGCGGAGTGTGGTTTTCCAGGAATGAAGGTTCTACATTTTGAACTGCATTTCAATGAGCAGGGACGCATGGGAGCAACGACTTCGGAAAACAGTATCGTTTATACGGGGACACATGACAACAATACGACTGTGGGCTGGTTCATGGAGGACTTGGATGACCGCCAGCGGGCAAGCATTGCGAATGTGCTTCAGGCAGATGCAGGGAAGCCAGAAAAAATTTGTGAGAAGCTGATTGAGTTTGCTTATGAAACAGAAGCTCGTTTAGCAGTGATTCCTATGCAGGATTTCCTGCATTTGGACAGCCGCAACCGCATGAATCTTCCGGGAACGGTTGGCATTAACTGGAAGTGGTGCTTGAAGCCGGATTACCGTCTTGCTCTCGACGCAAAGAAGATCAAGACACTTTGCGAGCAATACGGCAGGATACAAAAAAAATAAATGGGCGCTTCATGAGGAAGGGACAAGTTCCCTTCCTTTTTTGTTTTTCTTGTGGTATTCTATGAAAAGTAGTGAGTGCGAAGGGAGGTTTTGTTATGGGCGAACATACCTATGTTGTAGACAGAGAATGTCCGATGTGCGGAAAAATGACTCGTATTATAAAAACGAAATCCAGAATTTTGGCACAGAAGGTCGATGAAGATTTTTGTGTGCATTACAGGGATTTCAATCCATATTATTATAAGATTTGGTTTTGTGAGCATTGCGGGTATGCCGCGGAGGAAAAGAGGTTCACTTCACCAATGTCTTCGCATAAGAAGCAGAAAGTCAGGGACTTTTTGGAAGAGAAAAAGATTTCTATCGAATTTTTTGAAGAAAGATCCTTGCCTGATGCAGTTGCTTTCTATAAATTGGCTATTTATTTTGAGGAAATGATGGGGGCACCATTGAATTCCCGTGCAGGGCTTTACTTGGCAATGGCGTGGCTTTATCGCGACTCAGGGGAAGCAGAAAAGGAAGCTGCTGCCATGCGAAAGGCTGCCGAGCTTTATGATCAGTCGTTGGCAACGGAAACGTACCCCTTTGGCAAGATGACAGATAATCTGGCACTTTATTTGGTTGGGGCGATTTATTTTCGGTTGGGAGATTTTGAGCAGACAGCACAGCATTTGAGCCGCATTATCAGCGACCAGAGGGTTCGCACGATGGAGTTTCCAACATTCAAGAGGGCGCGCGATCTTTGGCATGAGGTCAAGGAACGGCGTGCGCAGGCAAAAAAAGAAGAGAATGTGGCTGAAAAAAGCTGAAATAACGAAGCTAAATGTCCCCTTCTTCAACAGCTTGCTGTAAGTGGGGGAAGCCAAATTTTAACAAGCGGTGAGCATATCTCCCGCTTCGTTGAAACGCAAATTGGAGGGAAAATGCTTATGGCATTTTCTTGAACAATGGCGTTATAATTTAGTTCATAAAAATTCATGTTATTAGGAGGAGAGATTTTTGGTTTTCCATAAAAAGGTTGTAGCAGCAATGTGCGTGCTTTGCGTGGTGATGATGGCGATGCCAATCGCATCAGCAAAGAAGCCGGAGGTAAAAAAAATACTGTTTGTTCCGCACGACAACCGTCCAATTTCAGAAAAGCAGACGGTTGAGGTTGTGGAAAAGCTAGGCTATGAGGTAGAGGTTCCCCCCGATAATATTATGGGAACGAACGAAAGCCTAGGAAAGCCGGACGAGCTTTGGCAATGGATGGAAGCAAATGCCAAGAACGCAAAGGCGGCAGTGATTTCTTCCGATACGATGCTCTATGGCAGTTTAGTGGGCTCCAGAAAGCATGATTACAGCAAGGAAAAGATTTTGCAGAGGGCAAAGCGTTTTCAGTCCTTCCGCAAGGAAAACCCCAAGATGCAGATCTATGTGTTTGGCTCTATCATGCGAACTCCCCGTTCAGGTGAGGCATCTGGGCATATGGAGCCGGAATACTATGCAGGATATGGTGCAGATATTTTTAGATACACGGCATTGAAGGACAAGGAGGAGGTCTCAGGACTCAGCGCCAGAGAGAAAAAAGAAATAGGATTTCTTCAGAAGCTGATACCGGAAGCTTCGCTCAATGATTGGCTGGGACGCAGAAAGCGGAATCTTGAGGCGAACAAGTACCTCATCGACCTTGCCCAAAAGGGAATGTTTGATTACTTGGTCTTGGGACGTGACGATAATGCGCCATTTTCGCAGACGCACATGGAGAGAAGAAACTTGGAAACGTATGCCAAGGGACTGACTTCCTCAAAGTATCGTTCCATGTCCGGCATTGACGAGGTGGGAATGCTGCTCCTGTCCCGTGCCGTGAATGCAGACAGGAAAGAAACGCCGTTTGTTTATGTGCGGTATAATATCGGCAGCGGGGAAAGTACAGTGCCTGCGTATTCGGACGAGAAAATAGGAATTTCCATTCATGATGCTATCACGGTCGCAGGGGCATTGCAGGTTCGTCAGCCAGAGCAGGCGGATTTGGTACTTTTGGTCAACACCAATCGGAATGGGAAAACCTTTGAGGCGGCAGATTATAAGAATGATACCAAAGAAAAAACCGTGTCAAGATATTTTGCTGAAATCATTTCGGAGCATTTAGAGAAAGGCTATCCTGTTGCACTTGCGGATATTGCTTATGCGAATGGGGCTGATAATGCCTTGATGGAGGAACTGAGAAAAAGGGGATTGCTCTTTCGTTTGCGTTCCTATTCTGGCTGGAATACGCCGACAAACAGCACAGGGTTTGCTATTGGGGAAGGATTGCTGGCAAGGAATATGAAGCAGGAGGACAAGGATGAACTTCTGTTGGTTCGCTATTTAGATGACTGGGCATATCAGGCAAATATTCGCAATTCTGTGGCACGCCAACTGGGATGGTTTCGCGGGGACGGTGTCTATGGAAGGTTGGATGACAAGAAGCAGACCGTCAGCTACCGGGCACTTAATATGTTGAAATCTTTCGTGAAGGAAAATATAGACTATCCGAAGAACCTAGGGATAGAGGAGATTTCTTTTCCATGGAATCGCATGTTTGAAGCAGATATCGACTATAAATTTTGATATGCAAAAATTTTTCAGGGGAAATGTTGATTAGAATGAGTGTGTTCCCTTTGGTGCGTATGTGATGTAGATACTTGTTGCTCATGCGTGTGGGGGGCAAGGGATAAAGAAAGGATATGGTTCTGCATGAAAGAGTTGACCGTTCAACGTGTCCTTGATTGTTTTAATGAATTTTATGACTCTTGGAGCAAGGAGACAGAGTACGCGCAGTTTTTTGCACCAATAGCGGAAGCTGCCCAGAAAGCAAGGGATCCAATTGTCGTTATAGTAATGGGCGAGAGCTCTGTAGGAAAAACGACCTTGCTTCAGGCTTTGGCAGGACAGGCTTTTTGGGGAGAAAATAAAGCTTCCATTAAGGCATTCGTGGCAAAGCTGTGCTATGGGGAGAGGGAGCGCCTCTTACTGCATTATCAAGACGATACGAGCGAAGAGGTGAGCCTTGCTGATTTCTTCCGTTTGATGTCAGAAGAATATGCGGAAGAAGCAGCTATGCTGCGTGAGAAGGTCGCATATGTTGAACGGCAAATGCCGTTGGATATCCTGCGGACAACAACAATCATTGAAACACCGGGTCTGCATGCTATCAAGAAGATACATGCTGAGGCAATGCGTGTGTTCATGGAGCAAGCAGAAGCGATTCTTTGGGTGATGGATGCAACGAAAGAAGCATCGAGGGCGGAAGTGAATGTCATGAAGGCACTCGCTTCCAAAGTCAAAATATTGCTTGTGGCAAACAAAATAGATTTGCTGGAACAGGGCGTTGACCTGCAGCAATTTTTGGAAAATTTAAAAAAGGAGCTTGCCATTGACCTGCAGGAGCTAATGGGAATTTCTGCAAAACTTGCATGGGAAGGCAAAAACTTATTGCGGGACGATTTGACGGAAAAGAGCAATATAGGCAGGCTGGAGGAATACTTGTGGGATAAGATGCATTCCAGCAAGGAAAAGCAAGTTTTGGACGGCTTGCTTGATCGTTTTGGAGATAGTGCGTTGCAGATAGGGACATTCTTGGATGGAATCCGGCAGAAAGCACAGTCCTATCTAGATGGCAATTATGCTGAGTACATCAAGCTGAGGAAGCAGGAAAGCATGCTGCAGGAAATGGCAGAAAGTATGCTGTATCCCATTTATCGGTATTGTGAGGAAGCAAGGAAGAATGCTGCAATCCTGAATTTTCTTGGAGTGCTTCATCTTGCAGGAATTGTAGTTGAAAAGGATAGAAAGAAGGCAATCTACTTCTTGGAAGATGCTGCAGTGCGGCATTACAGGCCGGCACAATCTCTGTTGGCAGAGCTGTATGATGGCGATGGCGATAAAGTCTTTTACTGGAACAAGCTTTTGGCAGAAAAAGGGGATAGCGAGACGCAATATCACCTAGCAGAAGCGTATTATAATGGGACAACCGTTCCCAAGGATAAGGAGGAGGCATTCCGTTGGTACCAAAAGGCAGCCGAGCAAGGTCATGCCAAGGCACAGAACTATTTAGGTGACTGCTATTATGAAGGCGACGGCGTTCCTGAGAACAAGGTAGAGGCAGTCAAATGGTACAGAAAGGCAACTAGGCAGGGCGAGGCGGCAGCGCAAAACAGTTTGGGATATTGCTATCAATTCGGTGAAGGGATTGATGCAAACAGCGTAGAGGCAGTCAAGTGGTACAAAAAGGCGGCAGTGCAGGGCAATCCCCTTGCGCAGAGCAACTTAGGAGATTGCTACTTAAAGGGCATTGGGGTTGCTGAAAATGAAGAAGAGGCGGTCAAGTGGTATCAAAAGGCAGCCGAGCAGGGCATTGACGCGGCACAGGTCAGCTTGGGAGATTGCTATTTTGAGGGCAGAGGAATTCCAAAAGACACGCTGGAAGCTGTTAAATGGTACCAAAAGGCAGCTGCGCAGGGGAATGTGGAAGCACAAAGCAAATTGGGAGCTTGCTATGGTACTGGTGAAGGTATCGAGAAGAACGATGCGGAAGCTGTCAAACTGTATAAAACGGCAGCAGAGAAAGGAAATGCAGAAGCACAAAGCAAATTGGGCTATTGCTACAGCGTAGGTTCAGGAGTCGAGAAGAACGAAGCGGAGGCTGTTAAATGGTATCGAAAAGCAGCTGAACAGGGAGATGCAAGGGCAGAGTGCTGGCTGGGCTACTGCTATCGGCTGGGCAAAGGCGTGGAGAAGGACGAAGCGGAGGCTGTCAGGTGGTATCAAAAGGCAGCCGAGCAAGGCGAAGCGAAGGCAGAGTGCTGGCTGGGCTACTGTTATCGGTTGGGCAAGGGCGTACAGAAGGATGAAACAGAAGCTGTCAAATGGTATCAAAAGTCGGCGGAGCAGGGAAATGCAAAGGCAGAATGCTGGTTGGGATATTGCTATCAATCCGGTATAGGAGTTGCCCAAGATGAAGCAGAGGCAGTCAAGTGGTATCAAAAGGCGGCGGAGCAGGGGGAAGCAAAGGCTGCATGCTGGCTGGGCCATTGCTATCAGCAGGGCATAGGCATTGCGCAGGATGAGGCAGAGGCTGCTAGGTGGTACAAGAAATCAGCAGAGAAAGGCGAGGCTGATGCGCAGTATCTTTTAGGGACTTACTACCAGTTTGGCATAGGCGCATTGAAGGACGAAAGCAAAGCAGTCAAGTGGTATCGAAAGGCAGCTGAGCAAGGGAATGTTAAGGCACAATATGCTTTGGGCGATTGCTATCGCAAGGGTACTGGAATAGCGAAGGACGAAGCAGAGGCGGTACGATGGTTTCAAAAGGCAGTTGAGCAGGGGAATGTTGATGCGCAGAATTCCTTGGGAGATTGCTATCGAATGGGGACTGGGACAGCAAAGGATGAAGCAGAGGCTGTTCGCTGGTATCGAAAGGCGGCCGAGCAAGGCAGTGCAGAAGCACAGACCAACCTAGGAGATTGCTTCCGATTTGGCAGAGGCATTGCGGAGGACAAGGCGGAGGCTGTCAAGTGGTATGAGAAAGCGGCAAAGCAGGGACTGGCGGAAGCGCAGAATCTTTTGGGCTTTTGCTTCTATCGGGGCATAGGAATTGCTGAGGATAAGGCAATGGCTGCGAGGTGGTATCAAAAAGCAGCTATGCAGGGACATGCCGTGGCACAGATAAATCTTGGGGATTGCTACAGTGAAGGCAACGGTGTCGTGAAAGACAGCACGCAGGCTGTTAAGTGGTACAGAATGGCAGCAGAACAGGGATACGCTGAGGCACAGAGTATTTTGGGGGATTGCTACGGTACAGGCATGGGGGTTGCCGAAAATCCGTCAGAGGCATTTTATTGGTATCACAAGGCAGCAGATCAAGGAGATATCATGGCGCAGATCAACCTCGGTGATTGCTACCAGTTCGGCAAGGGGATTCCTGCAGATATGGAAGAAGCTGTCAAGTGGTACGGAAAGGCAGCAGAGAAAGGAAGCCCAGAGGCAAAGGAAAAGCTGCGCAGCTGCAACGCTGCGGCAGGGAAGTCTTCCTCTAAAGGTTGTTTGGTATGGCTTGCTGTTCCTGCGGCAGGTGCAGGTGTTATATATCATTTCTTAGTATGAAAAAGATGCTGTGCATAAGTGATTTGCGCTTGCTCGAAGGAGAATCATGATGAGAAAAATATTGTCAATTACTGTGATGCTGGTTCTCGTCCTTTCTCTTTGCAGTTTTACGAAAGGGGAAACCAGTGAATATGATGCCCGCAGGGTGGCGGCTAACCTGTACGAGGTCACTTGCGATGATTACGATTACGGGTATCTCTTGACAAAAAGTGGATATGGTAACATTGACTTTTTGAAGGGTGGCTGTTCTGCTGTCAAGAAAGGCAGCTATTTGGGACGGAACTTTGATTTTGTTGCCGGAGATGTCGCAGAAATCGTGGTTAAAACTACCAGAAAGAAGAATCGTTATGCTACCGTTGGAATGGTAGGCGGCTTGCTGTGGCTTTCAAGTGATGTTATGGAGTCGGGACTTGGCGAAGATGCAAAAAAACTTATTCCGTTGGTGCTTCTTGACGGTATCAATGAAAAAGGACTTGTTGTTGAAAGCAACTGTGTCAATGCCGCTGATGTCGGCGGATTGACTATGCACACAAATCCGGGGAAAGAAGAAGTTGCACAGCTTTGTGTCGTCCGGTATTTGCTTGACAAGGCCGCTACGGCAGATGAAGCAATCGAGCTGATGAAAAATATTGATATTGTCAACACCCGTGATGTCATGGGACTTGTTGCCATGGGATTTGAAATCCATTTCCTCATAGCCGATAAAGATAAAACCTATGTTGTGGAATTTGACAACACCAAGCCGGACGGTGAAAAGCTCATTGTTATGGAAGATGAATCCGTACTGACCAATTTCTACCTGCATCTTGCGGATACGGAAAAGAATATCTATTCGGATAATTCAATGGGAGTTGAAAGATACCGTAAACTTGCTGATAACAGAAATACGGTTGATTCGGTTGAGACCATGAAAGCACTGATGCAGTCAATCCGCTTCTCCAACTCAAACCGGCAGGACGGAGAATATGCTCCCGGAGAAAATTTGGATAATCCGTATACCTGCTTCTCAGATCATCCTGTTTTTGGTGAAAACTTCATAAATTATGCAAATATGAAAGAGCATAGCTTGGAAATACTTGACAGAATGAAACAGGATGAGACACTAATGGAAAAAATATTGAAAGATCCTAAATTAGAAAATCCGAACAGACTTTGGTTTACAGTGCATAATACGGTTTATGATCTTGAAAACAAAACCATGAGTGTTTCGATTTACGAACGGTATGACAAGTATTACGACTATTCGCTGAAATAAAGTAAGGATGGCGTGGCAAAATGTTTTTGAATTTTGTCACGCCATCCTTTGTTCCTTTTGTACCAATGGTTCTGTAATTTATTAATACCTTTGTTATTCTCAGACACTATCGAATATGATTTAACGAGTGAAAAAGAGTTAGATAGATAAATTTTAAATTGGTCCTCGTCCTTGAGGCAAGGTATTATTTCCGCTGATGAAGTTTTTTTCTTCTTCCTGAAAAAAAGCGTTTCATAATATCAGCACATTCCTCTTGCAGTACGCCTGCTGTCACCTGCAAGCGATGATTCAGCGTGCTGTGGTCGACAATATTGAAGATAGATTCCGCAGCGCCAGCTTTGGCATCTGTGCTTCCATAAACCAGTCGATCCACTCGGCTCATTACTAACGCTCCTGCACACATGGGACATGGTTCGATGGTTACATAAAGCGTTAAGCCGGAAAGCCTCCACTTTCCGAGGCTTTCACATGCATTGCGAATGGCAATTATCTCTGCATGTGCTGTTGCATCCTTCCAAGTCTCTCGCATGTTATGACCACGGGAGACAATGGAGCCATCGCTATTATCCACCAGCACTGCTCCAATCGGCACTTCTTCCAAATGATAAGCAGCCCATGCTTCCTCTAAGGCAAGACGCATATATTCTTCATCGCTTAAAAGCATGATGAAACACCTCCGCTCCATACAAATCAAAAAGAGTGCAGACACGCTGCACTCTCGCTTGCAAAATGGCTCCTCGAGCAGGATTCGAACCTGCGACAGCCTGATTAACAGTCAGGTGCTCTACCGACTGAGCTATCGAGGAATAATAGTACTGTAAATTTCTAACGGAATGAATTGTATCATTGTTTTAAATTTCTGTCAAGATATTGTTGCAATTCGTGGGATTGGACTTTAACGGAAATAAATTTGCAATAAAGAGCGTTCAATGTTAAAATAATAGATAACGAGTAGGCGGAACGGACTTCTATATCACAAATTTTGGTTATTTGAACGGAAAATTAGGAAACAGGAAGGGATTTATACAAAAAAATATTTTCGGAGGTGTGTTTTTTTTGGCGAAAGTACAACAGAAGCTTCAGATTATCCCATTAGGCGGTTTGGGGGAAATCGGAAAGAACATGACGGTAATTCGAGTGGATGATGAGATCCTCTTGATTGATTCTGGCTTGATGTTTCCAGAGGAGGATATGCTGGGAGTAGACCTTGTTATTCCAGATATTACCTACTTGCTGGAAAATCAAGATATGGTAAAGGCAATCGTTTTGACACATGGGCATGAGGATCATATTGGTGCACTTCCTTATGTCTTGAAGAAGATGAATGTTCCGGTTTATGGTACTCGTTTGACACTTGGTATCTTGGAAGGTCGATTGAAAGAAAATGGTGTGGATTCCAGCAACCTGCATTCTGTGATGCAGGGGGATATTATCAATGTCGGCTGTTTCAGTGTTGGATTTATCCGTGTGAACCACAGTATTCCTGATGCGGTTGGTTTATCCATTAAGACACCGGTTGGCATGATCGTCCATACAGGTGACTTTAAGCTGGATTATACGCCGGTTGATGGAAAGATGACGGATTTCCGCCGTTTTTCGGAGCTTGGCAGCAAGGGCGTTCTTGTCATGATGGCAGACAGCACGAATGCGGAGCGTGAAGGTCATACGCCAAGCGAAAGCACGATCGGGGTAGCCTTTGATAAGGCGTTCAGCAACGCTCGGCAACGTATTATTATTGCGACATTCTCGTCTAACGTACATCGTATCCAACAGGTTATCGATACGGCTGTCCGTTATAAGCGGAGGGTGGCTGTTTTGGGACGCAGTATGGTCAATGTTGTGAATATTTCGCTGGAGCTGGGGTATATCAATGCACCGGAAGGGACGATTATTGATATTGACGAGATCAATAATTTCCCGATGAACAAGGTGGTCATTATTACAACAGGCAGCCAAGGTGAGCCGATGTCTGCACTTACGCGCATGGCGATGTCAGACCATCGCAAGGTCGGCATTGTTCCAGGGGATACGGTCATTATTTCCGCAACACCAATTCCGGGGAATGAGAAGCTGGTAGCCAAGACGGTAGATAATCTGCTGAAGCTTGGTGCGAACGTGATTTATGGACGTAATGAGGGAATCCATGTATCAGGTCATGCAAGCCGTGAGGAGCTAAAGCTCATTCACAATCTTGTGCGTCCGAAATTCTTTATTCCAGTGCATGGCGAGTATCACCATTTGGTGAAACATGCACAGCTGGCTCGTGAGCTTGGTATGCCGAAGGAAAATGTCTTTATTGGCGAAAATGGGCAAATCCTTGAATTTACAAAAGACAGGGGCTGTGTTGCAGGCAAGGTTACGGCAGGCATGGTCATGGTTGACGGTCTGGGGGTTGGCGATGTCGGGAATATTGTGCTTCGTGACAGGCGGCAGCTTTCCCAAGATGGTATTTTGATTGTGGTAGTCACTATGGATCGAGCAGGCGGACGTGTGGTTGCAGGTCCGGATATCGTTTCCAGAGGCTTTGTGTATGTGAGGGAGTCGGAAGCTTTGATGGATGAGGCGAAGGCTCGCGTGGTGCAGGCATTGGAGCGTTGCGAAGATGAAAATGTGACGGAATGGTCTGTTATCAAGTCAAATGTTCGTGATGCATTGGGAAGGTATCTTTTTGAGAAGACACGCCGCCGTCCAATGATTTTGCCGATTATTATGGAAATCTGATAGAGGCATGCCGGAACTTGCAGGAGTTCCGGCTTTTTTATGATGGGAGAATCGCTGATCGATTACGGGGAAAGGATTGGAGATTGCCGTGAAAAAATCACATATAATCATCGTTGCAATTGGAATCTATCTCTCTATTATGATTGCAGGCGGCACGGCATACTATGTTGTATCGCAGCAGCAAGCAATTCTTGCACAGAAGAAAGCAGAAGCGGGAGACGATGCTCCACAGGCAAAAAAGGCACAAAAAGAAAAGGAAAAGGAATCGAAGAAGAAGCGGGATATGGAGCGGGAAAAGAAAAAAGCTGTGGAACAGGAAAGGCGAAAACGTATGAAGCAGCTAAAGGATAAAATGACCTCTGTATCTAGGGGCGGTATCGTTTACTATCTTTTTCCTGCACCGGAAAAACAGGACTCAGGAGTTTTTTTGCGTCCCTTTATACAGGAGGGGGCAGAGAGCAGCGTCTTGAAGAATGATGTCTTTTATTATTCTTCTGTGGAAGATGATGATTACGGCTGGGTGCATGGAGATCATTTGACGATTCGGGCAGATGGCTGGGAAACAACGCTTGGATTTGATCCGAGTGTTCGCAGGGACAAGCTGGGAAACGGTGCGGAAAGCGTGACGGAGCATTTTGTTGTAGATGCGGGACCGGAAGCTTTGGAGGCATTGAAGATGGTTGGCAGTGCGGGATCGGCATCTGTTTATTTTTACCAAGCAGGAGCAGCAGGTGTGTTTCACGAACTGGGACGTGAGGAAATACGGCATATTCATGATATGGTGGAGCTTTATGAGCTGATGAGGCAGGAAGAAAAGGGCGAGTGAAATGGGAGCAGTATCGGAGGACAGGGAAAACAAGGTAAATCGGGTGCGTGATTTTGTGCATCTCCATGTGCATACGGAATACAGCCTTCTGGATGGTGCCAGCCGCATCAAGGATCTGGTCACTGTTGCAAAACAGATGGGGATGCCTGCCATCGCTATTACGGATCACGGCAATATGTTTGGCGTCATTGATTTTTATAAAGAGGCAAAGAAGCAGGGAATCAAGCCTATCATTGGCTGTGAGGTGTATTTAGCGCCGGGAGACCGCAGGGAACGTGCAGAGAGCAATGGTGTCAGGTATTATCATTTGATACTTTTGGCGGAAAATCAGACAGGCTACCGTAATTTGGTAAAGCTGGTGTCCCTTGCCAATATTGAGGGATTGTACTATAAACCGCGTGTGGACAAGGAACTTCTGCGGAAGTATCACGAAGGGATTATATGCCTGAGTGCTTGCGTTGCAGGAGAAATACCGCAGGCAATTATTCGGGGAGATTTGGAGCGGGCAGAAGCATTAGTTTTGGAATATCAGGAGATCTTTGGGGAAAATAATTTTTTCCTTGAGATACAAAATCATGGCTTGGAGGAGGAAAAAACAGCAAATGCCGCTTTGCTGGATTTTGCAAAAAAGCATGGAATAGGTCTTGTCGCCACCAATGACCTGCATTATGTGCATAGGGAGGACAGCAGCTTCCATGAAATCCTGCTTTGCATTCAGACGGGAAAGACCATAGACGATGATGATCGCATGAAATTCAATAGCGATGATTATTACCTGAAATCCGGAGAAGAAATGAGAAGCCTGTTTCGGGAATTTCCTGAGGAGGCTTTTTCCAATACAGCTCGTATTGCAGAACGTTGCAATGTAGATTTTGAATTTGGAAATTTGCAGCTGCCGTATTATCCAATTCCTGAACCGTATGCAGATGACAAGGCATATCTTCGCGCGCTTTGCGAGAAATCGATAGGAAAACGGTATCCGACCATCACGGAAGAGATACGCAGGCGGTTGGATTATGAATTGGAAATCATTCATCGCATGGGATATGACAGCTATTTTTTGATAGTCTGGGATTTTATCAACTATTCGAGAGAGCATGGGATTGCTGTCGGGCCGGGGCGAGGCTCGGCAGCAGGCAGTATCGTTGCGTATGTGCTTGGCATTACGGATATCGATCCCTTGAAGTATGCGCTTCTGTTTGAACGTTTTTTGAATCCGGAGCGTGTCAGTATGCCGGATATTGATATAGATTTTTGCTATTTGCGTCGGGAAGAAGTTATTGATTATGTCAAGGAACGCTATGGCTATGACCATGTGGCGCAGATTGTGACCTTTGGCACGATGGCTGCCAAGGGAGCCATCCGTGATGTCGGGCGTGCCTTGAACCTGCCCTATGCAGAGGTTGACCGTGTAGCAAAGCTAGTGCCGAATGACCTGAAAATTACTTTGGACAAGGCAATGGAAAGCTCCAAGGATTTCCGTGAGGCTTATCAGGAAAGCGATGACGTGCGGCGTTTGGTTGACATGGCTCGCAAGATAGAAGGTCTGCCAAGACATTCCTCTACGCATGCCGCAGGTGTAGTAATCGCTCGAAAGCCGTTGACGGAGTACCTGCCAGTCACCATTTCAGAAGGAACGCTGGTAACGGAATACGACAAGGATCATGTGGAGGAGCTAGGGCTTCTGAAGATGGACTTTTTAGGGCTCAGGACGTTGACGGTTATCAGCGATACCTTGCAAAATATACGGGCGGCAAGGGGAGAAGAAATAGATATCGAAAAAATTCCATTAACAGATGAGCTGACTTCCAAGATGCTTTGCGAAGGAAGGACGGGAGCTGTTTTCCAGATGGAATCCACTGGAATGACAAATCTTGTTAAGGACTTGCAGCCAGAGGGGTTTACAGACCTTATTCCAACGGTTGCGCTTTACCGCCCCGGTCCTTTGGGGAGCGGCATGGTGGAGGATTTTATAGCAGGCCGTCATGGGCGAAAGCAGGTGGTATATATGCATCCCCTGCTAGAGCCAATTTTGAAGGAAACCTTTGGTGTGGTGCTTTATCAGGAACAGGTAATGCAGATTGTTCAGGTGCTGGCTGGCTTTACCCTTGGTCAAGCGGATCTTTTGCGGCGTGCTATGGGAAAGAAAAAGCATGAGATATTGCTGGCGCAGAAGGAAAATTTTATGAAGGGCTGCGAAAAGAATAACATTGACGGCAATTTGGCGCAGACTATATTTGATTTGCTAACGCATTTTGCTGATTATGGATTCAATAAATCGCACAGTGCTGCCTATGCGTATGTTGCATGGCAGACAGCTTGGCTGAAGGCTCATTATCCACAGGAATTTATGGCGGCAATGTTGTCGAGTGTTATAGATACGCAGAAGGTTCCTGTTTATATTGACCTTTGCAAGCGTATGGGAATTAAAATTCTGCCTCCGGATATCAATACGAGCAGGTCGGCATTCAGTGTAGATGGAAACTGTGTTCGTTTTGGATTAGCGGCGGTTCGCAATGTGGGGGAAAATGCCATTGAGGCAGTGGTTTCCCTTCGCAAAAAAGAAGGCTTGTTTCATTCCTTGCAAGATTTTTGCAATCGTGTGGATACGCGTATGCTCAATCGGCGTGCAGTGGAAAGCTTGGTGAAATGTGGCGCATTTGATTTCACTGGTGCAAAGCGAAGTCAAATGCTTGCTGTATTGGAGCAGGTCATGGGTGAGGCTGCCAGCAGGCAGAGAGACAGGGAGAGCGGTCAGATGGGACTCTTTTCCGAGGAGCTGATAGGAGAAGCCGCAGAGATTCCCATGCCGGATCTTCCGGAGGCAGAAATCAAAGAAATGCTGGAGTGGGAAAAAGAAACTACGGGTTTTTACATTACTGGACATCCGTTGGATCAATACCGTGACAAGCTTCTCGGTTTTCGCGGAATAGACATGCTCCTGAACGGGGGCATGAAGGATAAGCAGCTGGTGAGGGTTGCCGGTATTATTACTTCTGCGAAAAGGATATCCACCCGCAAGGGAGAGACTATGTGCTTTTTGGAGCTGGAGGATTTTACGGAAACTATGGAAGTTACTGTGTTTCCCAGACTTTTTTATCAGCATGTAAATCTTCTGGTACCCGATACGGCGGTTGTGGTGCAGGGCAGATTGGACTGCAAGGAAGACGGCGTGAAGCTTTTGGCAGATGTCGTTTGGTCAATGGAGGAATATCTTCCAGAGTATTACCTGACCATTCCGCAGGAGAAGGATAAAAAAGAAATTTACGATAAGCTGAAAGGGATTTTCGATAAATACAGAGGAAACCATAATGTATACCTTTGCATGAATGGAAAATGGCGCAATATCAGCTCGCAATACAGGGTGGATGGCTCGGAAGAATGCAGGAAACAGTTGGAACAGGTCATTGGAAAGGAATGCTTGCGTGTCAGATGATGCAGGCGGTGAGGCATTTCTTTTGTTGAAATGCGTGGTTTTGAATGATAGAATGAAAAAGTCTGGTAATGGCACTTCTAAAAGGCGGGATGGTCTTTTCAAGCATTTTCGTAAATATGATGGGGAAAATAAGTTGGATGGATGCAAGAGAATCGGGATGCCCATAGATGAGTAAAGTAGGAGTTGAATCACTTGAACGCAATAAGGCAATGGAAGTTCGTAGGAATAATCCTTTTTTGTTTGGTTTGTGTGATTGGTGTACAGGGGGTGGAAGCGGCACCATCTCGGGGAAATATAAATACGGAACAGGGAGAGGCTGTTCCGCATGTCATTGTTTCTGATGATGATGCTTTGCCCAAGGTAACGGCAAGATCGGCGGTTATTGTTGAGGCGATGACAGGAAAGGTTCTCTATTCGAGAGATATGAAGGCAAGGAGATTTCCTGCAAGCACGACAAAGATGATGACCTTAATCGTTGCTCTGGAGCGTGGGAATCTCGATGACATAGTTACCATTAGTCCCCATGCTGCAGGGACGGAAGGTTCAACGCTTTGGCTGGAGGAGGGCGATAAGATTCCGCTTCGGGATTTGCTGTATGGCATGATGATGATGTCTGGAAACGATGCCACGATTGCTGTAGCAGAGCATATTGCAGGCAGTGTGGAAGCCTTTGCGGGCTTGATGAATCAAAAGGCAGAGGAAATTGGAGCGAAGGATACGCATTTCATGAATCCAAATGGATTGCCAGATGAGCGGCATTATTCGACTGCCTATGATTTGGCACTGATTGCTTCGTATGGATATCGGAATGCTATGTTTGCGGAGATTGTTGGCACAAAAGAGCTGCATTTGGACTGGATCAAGGATCCAAAGCATATGTGGCGGAACGAGAATCAGATTCTTTGGCTGTCAGACGGTGCCAATGGAGTCAAGACAGGATATACGGATGCGGCAGGCCGTTGTCTTGCAGCAGGTGCAAAGCGGGATGGCATACAGATTGTTTCTGTGGTTTTGGACAGCCTTTACATGTGGAACGATTCGATAGCGATGCTGGACTATGGCTTCCAGCAAGTGGATAAAAAGAAAATCCTGCATGAGCAGGAGCATGTGGGGAGCTTGCGGGTACGTTCCGGTTACAAGAATACAGTTTCTATCGCAGTGAAGGATGATATTGTACTTCCTGTTTTTGAGAAAGATTCCTTGGATTATCAGGTAGTTTATGATATTCCAGAGAGTTTGGAGGCTCCGATTCAAGCAGGAGATCCTGTTGGGAATGTTCGGGTGCTGTGGGATGGCAGAGAGATTGCGGCAACGGAGATTGTTGCGACGGAGACTGTGGAAAAGAAGTCTTTTTTCTTGACGGTGCTGCGTTGGATACAGGAGTTATTGAAATAATCGGGAAATGAAATAGAGGAATTTATGAAAGAACGACTGCAAAAAATTCTTAGTCGGGCGGGAATCGCTTCTCGGCGGGCAGCTGAGAAGATGATTTTGGACGGCAAAGTATCCGTAGATGGCAAGGTGATTACGGAATTAGGACAAAAATATGATGCGGATGTGCATCATATTTTTGTTGATGGAAAGCGGATTGGCGTAGCGGAGCGCCATGTGTATTTGCTTTTGAACAAGCCCAAGGGCTATCTCTCTACGGCACGAGATGAGAGAGGCAGACGGACGGTGCTGGATCTCATGCCTGAGATAATGGAACGAGTCTATCCAGTCGGCAGACTGGACAACAATACAGAGGGCCTGCTCCTCGTTACGAATGACGGGACATTGATGAATGCTTTGCTGCATCCACGTTACAAGGTGGAAAAGACGTATGTTGCAAAAGTGTCAGGAGAGTTGACAGAAAGCAAGCTGCTGTCTCTGCAAAAGGGCATTGAGCTGGAGGATGGCATTACGGCGCCTGCCAAGGTTCGAGTCCTCGCTAGGGAGGGCAACTCGTGCAAGGTGGAAATGACGATCCATGAGGGAAGGAATCGTCAGGTTCGCCGTATGCTGGCGGCGGTAGGCTGTGATGTGAAAGCACTTAAGCGTACTGTATTTGCAGGCTTAACGCTGTCAGGTGTTGGACGTGGAAGATATCGCAGGCTAGCAGATGAAGAAATTTCTGAGCTTTATCACTTGGCAGGATTGGATGTGAAAACGCATGCGTAAGATTCTTGTCATCGGAGCAGGACCAGCGGGCATGATGGCTGCTATTAAAGCGGCAGAAAATGGTGCACAGGTCGTGTTACTGGAAAAGATGAATCGAGTAGGAAAGAAAATGCTGATTACGGGCAAGGGACGATGCAATGTTACGAATGCGGCAGAGATTCCTGAGCTTATCAAGAACGTGCTGGGAAATGGAAAATTTCTCAACAGTGCAATGCGTGCCTTTGATAATCAAGATGTGATGCAGTTCTTTGAAAGCACCGGTGTTCCCTTGAAGGTAGAGCGTGGAAACCGTGTGTTCCCGGTGAGTGACAAGGCTTCTGATATTGTAGATGCCATGGTGGAACGCTTGCATGAGCTTGGTGTAAAGATTTTCACCAATACGGCTGTATCCTTGATTTCTTTATCGGATGGAAAAGCAATCGGCATCGAAACCGTAGAAGGAAAGTTTTTTTCTGGAGATGCAGTTATCCTTGCAGTCGGCGGTGCATCGTATCCCGGAACAGGTTCTGCAGGAGATGGCTATACTATGGCAAGAACGATTGGGCATACTGTTACCAAGATACTGCCGGCTTTGGTTCCTTTGGAAACGGAGGAGGATTGGGCAAGAGAAGCACAGGGGCTGTCCCTTCGGAATGTGCAGGTGACGTTGTTTTCTGATGGGAAAAAGGAATCTTCACTTTTCGGGGAAATGATGTTTACGCATTTTGGCGTAACAGGTCCTGTCATACTCTCGCTTTCCAGACGTGTTGCAGAGCTTTTGTCAGAAGGCAGGTTTGTGGAGCTTCAAATCAATCTGAAGCCTGCGTTGCGTGTGGAGGTACTTGATGCAAGAGTGCAGAGGGATTTTCAAAAATATCTTCGCAAGCAAATCAAGAATGCTTTGCATGATCTCCTGCCAAATAAAATGATAGCGCCGGTACTTGATCTGGCATATATCGACCCCGATAAAGCCGTTCATGAAATTACGCAGGAGGAGCGCAGGCGGCTCATAGATACGATCTGCCATTTGAATCTGACAGTAACGAAAACACGTCCGCTGGCAGAAGCCATCGTGACGGCTGGCGGTATTTCTGTCAAGGAGATTAACCCCAAGACGATGGAATCAAAATTGGTATCTCATCTGTATTTTGCTGGGGAAGTGGTTGATGTGGATGCTTATACGGGAGGTTATAACCTGCAGGCTGCATTTTCTATGGGGGCTGCGGCAGGAAACTGGAGCGTTTGGAATGATTGAGTGTTGAGGAGTGTCAAAATGTCAGAAGTAGGAGTAAAGGAGATAAAAAAAATAGAGCATGGAATACATGGTACGCTCATGATTCCGGGCGATAAGTCTATTTCTCATCGGAGTGTCATGCTTTCTGCTTTGGGAGATGGTTCGGTTCACATAAAGAATTTTCTTCATGCACAGGATTGCATGTCCACCGTTGCATGTATGGAAGCATTGGGAGCAGGTGTTGAATTCCTCAGCGATACGGAGCTTATTGTGACGGGGCATGGGATGCATGGGCTGAGAGAGCCGTCGGCTGTTATGGATGCAGGAAATTCAGGAACAACGCTTCGTTTGCTGATGGGAATCCTTGCACCGCAGCCATTTCTTTCTACCTTTACGGGAGATGCTTCCCTTAGCAAGCGGCCGATGGAGCGAGTCATGAAACCGCTTTCCATGATGGGGGCCAATATCGTGGGGCGTGAGAGTAACAGGAAACTTCCCATCACGCTTATCCCAGCAGGGAAGAGGTTGCAGGGAATGGTTTATGATATGCCGGTGGCATCGGCACAGGTCAAATCGGCTATCTTGCTTGCTGGAATGTATGCAGAGGGCGATACGACAGTTGTGGAGCCTTTTGCATCGAGGGATCATACGGAGCGTATGCTGGAGGGATTTGGGGTTCAAACGGAAAAAAATGGGACAGCGGTTACGATGCATCCTGTGAAGGCACTGCATTCTCCAAAGGAAATCGAGATTCCGGGTGATATTAGCTCGGCTGCTTATTGGCTGGTGGCGGCTTCCATTCTTCCGGATAGCGATATTCTTTTGAAAAATGTCGGCATCAATCCAACGAGGACGGGCATTCTCGATGTATTGAAGGTTATGGGGGCAGATATTGAAATTCTCAATGAACGTATGAGCGGGGGCGAGGCGGCAGCGGATCTGCATGTTCGCAGTGCCCAACTGCATGCGACTTCCTTTGGCGCAGAGATTATGCCTCGTTTGATTGATGAAATTCCCATTCTTGCGGTGGCTGCTGCTTTTGCGAAGGGAAGCACATTCATTGCTGGAGCAGGGGAGCTTCGAGTCAAGGAAACGGATCGCCTGCAAGCGATTGAGGACGAGTTCAATCATTTGATTCATGGCTGTGTTGAGGCATCGGAAGACAGCTTGGTTATTCATGGCGGCAGGAAGGCGCAAAAGGCAAGGGTTCGTACCTATGGAGATCATCGCATGGCGATGTCGTTGGCAGTTTTGGGAATGGCAGGCGAGGGTGTTGTGCTGGATTCTCCGGAGTGCATTGCTATTTCGTATCCGATGTTTTATCAAATCTTAGAAAATTTTGGAGGCAGGGAAAAATGAAAAATCTTGTAGTAGCGATTGATGGTCCTGCAGGAGCAGGCAAGAGTACAGTTGCGCAGCTCGCAGCAAAGAAATTGAATTATACCTACATTGATACGGGTGCCATGTACCGTGCCGTGGCATGGAAAACTCTGCAGCAAAAAAAGGAAGTAACGGATGAGCTGATCTTGTCCATCGTTCCTGCAATAGATGTGGATTTGCAGTACAAGGATGGAAGGACGCAGGTTTTTGTTGATGGCAGGGAAGTAACGGGCGAGATTCGCACTCCGGAAATCAATAAGATAGTTTCTCAGGTGGCAAGGCTTGGGGCAGTTCGTGAGAAGATGGTGGATCTCCAGCGCAAGATGGCGGAGCGTGGGGCTGTCTTGATGGATGGAAGGGATATTGCAACACATGTGCTGCCGAATGCAGATGTCAAGATTTTTTTGACGGCATCTATTGAGGAACGTGCGCAGAGGAGATGGAAAGAACTCAAGGAAAAGGGTTACAGCATGAGCTTTGAGGAGCTTAAGGCAGATATTGCTGCGCGTGACAAGGCCGACAGCGAAAGAGAGATTTCCCC
Organism: uncultured Selenomonadaceae bacterium; assembly: GCA_937902665.1. Taxonomy (GTDB): domain Bacteria; phylum Bacillota; class Negativicutes; order Selenomonadales; family Selenomonadaceae; genus CALELM01. Next base: position 10,113 of record CALELM010000045.1, on the reverse strand, counting down.
ATTGGTGCAGGCAGAAGACGCAGTGCTTTTGGATACCACGGGCTTATCTATTGATGAGGTCGTTGAGAAGATTCTTGGAATGTGCAGGTGATTGTATGATTTACGCAATAGCGAAGTTTATGTTTTCAGTATATTTTAAGCTGCTGTTCCGGGCTCGCGTGAAGGGAGCGGAGAATCTCCCGAAGGAAGGTGCGGTTATCCTTGCAGCAAATCATATGAGCAACTGGGATCCGCCGTTTTTGGCATGCTTTTTGTCAAGACCCGTTAGTTATATGGCGAAGATAGAGCTGTTTGCAAATCCGATTTTTGCCGCAGCCATTCGGGGCTGTCATGCATTTCCAGTAAAACGTGGAGCGGCTGACAGAGGGGCCATCAAGGCGGCAGTTCAAGTCTTGAAGGAGGGATGCGTATTGGGCCTTTTTCCCGAAGGGACGCGAAGCCGCACGGGGAAAATGAAAAAAGCAGAGGCAGGCGTGGGATTGATTGCTTCTATGACGAATGCTCCTGTTCTTCCAGCGGCGATTATTGGGACGGATTGCATTTTTGCAAACGGGAGGCTTTTCCCGAAAATTACCGTTGTGTATGGGAAGCCCATGCATTTTGAAGGAAATCGGAAAAACAAGGAGGAGCTGGAAGCGTTTTCCCAGGCTGTTTTAGACAAGATTTACGAAATGAAAGAAAATGAAAATAATATTTGCTAGACTTAGCTATTCTATGCTATACTATGAAATGGATTGCAGTTCTGTGGTGAATTGTATTCAAAACCTAAATGATTTTGGTGGTTTTTAGTATGGAAGTCATTTTGGCTGATTATCTTGGCTTTTGTTATGGTGTCAAACGAGCAATTAAAATTGCGAGAGAGAGTGCTTCGGGACAGGGAGATTCTTGTACGCTGGGGCCTATCATCCACAATCCGCAGATGGTGGAGCGTTTGAGGCAGGAAGGCGTTGGCACGGTGGAGTCTTTGGATGAGATGCTGATGGGGACGATTATTGTTCGTTCGCATGGTGTTGGCCCGCAGACCTATGAAGAAGCAGAGAAAAAAGGGTTGACGCTTGTAGATGCTACTTGCCCGCATGTGAGGAAAGCACAGCTTTCGGCGAAGTCCTTGGCAGAAGAAGGTTATGACGTGATTATTGTCGGTGAGAAAGAACACCCAGAGGTCAGGAGTATTTTTGAGTGGTCGAATCGCAAGGCGGTAATCGTGGAAACGGTGGAAGAAGCAGAACAGCTTCCTCAGATGAATAAGCTGGGGATTGTTTCGCAGACAACGTTTTCCGGAAAGAAGTTCAAGGAGATTGTTGCAAGTCTTTTGGACAAGTCCAGAGAGATCAAGATATTGCGGACAATCTGCACAGCAACGGATCAGCGGCAAGCAGCCGCTATGGAGCTTGCATCTAAAGTAGATCTCATGCTTGTTATCGGTGGAAAGAACAGTGCAAATACCACGCGATTGGCTCAGCTTTGTGCTGACAGGTGTCAGACATACCACATTGAGACGGCAGAGGAATTGCAGTCCCAGTGGTTAAATAAAATTGAAAAAATTGGTATTACAGCCGGTGCATCTACTCCCGACTGGATTATCAAGGAGGTATATAAAAAGTGTCAGAAGAATTAACAATGGAAGACCTGCTCGCAGAGCAGGAAGCTAAAATGGAGTCTATAAAGGTCGGCGAGGTTGTGCCTGGTACGATTGTGCAGGTTGACTCGAATGAAGCTCTTGTAAATATCGGTTACAAGCAGGATATTCCTGTTATTAAGAGGGAACTTGCTTATCCTGAGCCGGAGTCTGCAGAAGATGTTGTCAAGGTTGGAGAAACTTATGATTTCTATATTGATTCTCTTGGCGGCGACAATGGTGGACGGCTTTCCAAGGTGAAGGCTGACCGCATGGTTGCATGGAAGGAAATGGAGGCTGTCAAGGATCGCAATGAGACGATTCAGGCTAAGGTTCTTCAGGTGGTCAAGGGTGGCTTGGTTGCTTCTGTCAATGGTCTCAGGGGCTTTATCCCTGCTTCCCAGATGGAGCTTCATTTTGTAAAGGATCTTGCTGTTTACATTGGCCAGACAGTAGAGGTTCTTCCTATCGAGATTGATGTCCACAAGCAGCGTCTTGTGCTTTCCCGCCGTCAGCTTCTTGAGGAAGCACGCAAGGAAAAGCAGGATGAGGTGTTTGCTACTTTGGAAGCAGAAACGACTGTCAAGGGTGTCGTTAAGCGTTTGGTGGACTATGGTGCATTTATTGATATCGGCGGTGTAGATGGTTTGGCACATATTTCTGATCTTTCTTGGAACCGTGTGAAGCATCCTTCTGAGGTTCTTGAGGTCGGTCAGGAGCTTGACGTTTATGTTAAGTCTGTTGATGTTGAGGCAAAGCGTATTTCCCTTTCTGTCAAGGAAACTCTTCCAGATCCGTGGCATGACAAGATTGCTAACTACGCAGAGGGTGATGTCATTGAGGGCGAAGTCGTTAAGTTGACGGACTTCGGAGCTTTCATGCGTATGGAACAGGGGTTGGATGGCCTGATTCCTATGGGTGAGCTTTGCGAGAAGCACATTGAGCGCGCAGAGGAAGCTGTTCAGGTTGGTGACGTTGTTAAGGTAAAGGTTCTTCGCATCGACAAGAACAAGAAACGCATTTCACTTTCTGTAACGAAGGCAAAGGCTGCTGCGGAAGCTGAGTAATCGTTCCGTAATTTGATAGAGGAAGAAATTTGGGAGTGATGCTAGTCATCACTCCTTTGTTTTGAATAAGGATTGTTTAAAATGTATCAGGGAAAAATTATTCGTGTTTATCCGAATAGCTTGGCAGAGGAGCTGGAACTTGTTGCTGGTGACAAAATTATAGAAATTAATGGGCAGAGGCTTCGCGATATTATTGATTTGAGCTTTGCCTTTGCGGATGAGGAAATTGAAATGCTTGTCGAGCATGAGGATGGCGAGCAGGAGATAATTTCCTTTGACAAGGACTGTGATGAGGAGCTGGGAGTCGAGTTTGCATCAGCTGTTTTCGATGGGATTCGGAAATGTGCAAATAATTGCTGCTTCTGTTTCGTCAACATGATTGCTCCCAATATGCGAAAAAGTCTTTCCGTAAAGGATGATGATTATCGCATGTCTTTTTTGTATGGGAATTTCATTACGATGACCAATATGGGAGAAGCAGATTTTCGGAGAATCGAGCAGTTCCATTTGAGCCCACTTTATGTGTCCATACATGCCATGAATCCAGAACTTCGTGCAGAAATGCTTCGATGCCGGAAAGCGGCCGATATTTCTGCGCAGCTGGATCGCTTGCAGAAAGCTGGTGCGGAATATCATACACAGGTAGTTTTGTGTGCAGGACTGAACGATGGAAGTGAGCTGGATCGCACGATTTCGGAAATCATGAAGCGGCACCCGTATGTCCTTTCTATGGCAGTCGTTCCTGTTGGCATGACAAAGTACCGCACCGATGCATATCCATTGAGGCAGTTTGACAAGGAAAGTGCGGCAAAGGTAATTCAGCAGGTAGAAGCGTGGCAGGAAAAGTTTCGCAGGGAAACGGGAAAAACGATGCTTTACTTGGGAGATGAATTCTATTTGCTTGCCGGCAAGGAAATGCCGCCTGCTGAATTTTATGATGGTTTTCCCCAATTAGATAATGGCATTGGTCTTACGAGAAGCTTTCTTTGTGATTGGCAGGAAGCTGGTTTGGAGCTGGATCCCTATGCGGAAGACGTTTACCTTGACGTAATCGCAGGAACAAGCATCGCCCCCATATTAGAGCGTTTGGCTAGGGAAGCTATGCAACAGAGTGAGCGATTGCATGTGAGAGTGCTTCCCGTAGTGAACCGAACCTTTGGGGAAAGCATCAATGTATCAGGGCTTCTTGCAGGAAAAGATATGGTTGCTGCCTTGAAAGCGGTTAACGGGCGAAGGGACGGAATTTTGATTCCCGAGTCGGCACTTCGTGCAGGTGAGGATGTTTTCTTGGATGATTATAGGCTTCAGGACTTGAGGGAAGAGTTTGCAGTTGCAAGGATAGAGCCTGTACGCAGTGGCAGGGATTTTCGCCGTGCACTTTTGGATTGGCAGAATTATTCCAAGAAAAGGCAAGAGGATGCGGCCTATGCATGGCAGGGCAATGCCGGCTATACGAAGCAGGGAGATTGAGCATAGAGTTTTGGAAAGAAGGGATCATTATGAGCAAGCCAATCGTAGCAATCGTTGGCCGTCCAAATGTAGGAAAATCGACATTGTTCAACAAGCTTGGGCAGAAGCGCGTATCCATTGTGGACGATATGCCGGGAGTTACAAGGGACAGAATTTATCTTGATGCTGAGTGGCTGCAACATGAATTTACAATGGTGGATACCGGCGGCATAGAATTTGATGAAAGCAATCATATACTGCAATCCATGCGACAGCAGGCAGAGCTTGCCATGGAGGAAGCCGATGTTATCGTTTTCGTTGTGGATGGAAGGGCAGGGCTGACGACCTCGGATGAGGAGGTTGCAAAGGTTCTGCGTGGAACCAAGAAGCCTGTTGTTCTTGCCGTCAACAAGGTGGACAGTCCGCAGCGCGAGATGGATATCTATGAGTTTTATAATCTTGGGTTGGGCGATCCTATCGGCATTTCTGCAACCAATGTCTTGAACCTTGGAGACCTTTTGGATGCGATTGTTGACAAGTTTCCGGAGGTCGAGGTGGAGGAAAAGGATGAGGATGAGATTAGCATTGCAGTCATTGGTCGCCCTAATGTTGGGAAATCCTCTATCGTGAACAAGATTCTTGGGGAGGAACGTGTAATCGTCAGTGATATGCCAGGAACGACAAGGGACGCTATTGACACGCATTTTACGAAGGATGGATTCAAGTTTACTTTGATTGACACGGCAGGTATGCGCCGCAGAGGAAAAATTGAGGAGGCTGTGGAACGCTACAGCGTTATGCGTTCCCTTAGAGCTGTGGATCGTGCAGATGTGGTGCTGATGATGCTGAATGCAGCAGAAGGAATCACGGAGCAGGATAAAAAGATTGCTGGCTACGCACACGAATCCGGCAAGGGTGTCATTATCGTTGTCAATAAGTGGGATATTTATCCGGAGAAGGATGACAAGTCCACGCTGCGTTTTACGGATGATTTGCGTGATGAGATGGGGTTTCTCCAGTATGCTCCAGTCTTGTATACATCGGCTCTTACCGGACAGCGAGTGAACCGTGTGACGGAACTGGTAAAGTATGTGGTGGAACAGCAATCCATGCGTATCAAGACAAGCGTGCTCAATGAATTGATTCGGGATGCGATTTCCGTGAATCCCCCGCCCATGCACAAGGGGCGGCAACTCAAGATTCTTTTTATGACGCAGACAGATGTTTGTCCTCCGAAATTTATCATCTTTGTCAATGACATGAACCTGATGCATTTTTCTTATTTGCGGTTCATTGAAAATCGACTGCGTGAGAGCTATGGATTTGAGGGTACTCCGATTCGACTGATTGTACGCAATCGCGAAGAGAAGGAGGAATATTGATGGGAACTCTTGCCTGTTGTTTGATAGGGTATTTCCTCGGGTCGATTCCAAACGGCTTGTTTTTTGGAAAATTGCTTTGGAATGTTGACCTGCGTGAGCATGGAAGCCATAATATCGGTGCAACGAATGCATGGCGAACCTTGGGAAAGAGTGCAGGATTCTTGATATTTTTTCTTGATTTCCTCAAAGGATTTTTCAGTGTTTGGATTGCTTCTGCTGTAGTTGGTACGCCGATTGCCATGGTGCTTGCAGGGATTCTTGCAATCGTTGGACACTCCTGCTCCGTTTTTCTGGGATTTCATGGTGGAAAGGGCGTGGCAACAGGATTGGGCGTTGTTGCAATGCTCATGCCGCTGCCTACGGTTTTCGTGTTCCTCGTTTGGCTAGCTATTGTTTACAAGACAAAGTATGTTTCCCTCGGTTCTTGCGTGGCGGCGGCATTGGTTCCTATCAGTGCCTATTTCTTTCATAGTCCTGTGGAATATGTAGGGTTTGGTGTTCTGGCGGCTGTATTGATCATTGTACGGCACAGGTCAAATATCGTTCGATTGATGAATGGCACGGAAAGCAAAATAAAAGCAGGTCATCGTTGATTTTTGTAGAAAAAAAGCGCATCCTTTTGACAAGGGTGCGTTTTTTGCATATTCATATTAGTGTGAGGAATAGGTGTCAGTGTGGAGAAATTCTTTTTGGATTACGGTTCTGTTTTTGGAGTAGAGGCGATAGATAGAGGGCTGGAGGGCTGTTCCCTCTGTATGGAGGGAAATGTCGCAACCGTTGAGGTCGGATTTTGTTCCGAGAACGTAGATTGTAATTGCGTTGGAGGAGGCATGGGCGCATAGATAGATGTTGTGAGGGTATTGATTCTTAAACTGGAAGTCGATCAGATTGTCTACAACAGTAGCATCAAGACCAGGCGGGCAATAGGAGGATGGGTAGTAATGCGGTGTGCGTGCCGTAGGGGTAAGGCCTGCGAGCAGAATTGCATTGTAGAGGGTGGAGCTTACTTGGCAGACACCGCCGCCAATGCCGTCTTCTATGTTGCCGTCAATGATGACGGGAGCATTTTTGTAGCCTGCGGCAGCGGTGCGTTCACCGACTGCTGTATTAAAGGAAAAGGAAGCACCGCTTTTGACAAGAACATTGTCCAAGCGACTGGACGCAAGGATGATGTTGTCACCTCGGAATCCCGGATAGAACGTAGTGGTATAAGAAGCAAGAATAGAGTTGATGGAAGCGATATCCTCGTCCAAGAGGAACGGTGGGATCTCTGTTGGTTGGAGAACGATTTCATGCGGCAGCTGCATGGCCTTTAGTTTGGGTTCCATGTCATTGGCGATGGAAGCTGTATCGAGCTGTTTTCCAATTTTGCAGGGGATTTTTTTTATGCTTCCGTTGGGCTGGATCTGGACGGAGGCATTTTGTGGTTGAGCATTGATCGCATGTGCAACACTGTTCAATTTGTTTGCAAGTGCTTCCGTGTCATACTCTGCTGTAAAATCTATATTTTTTCCCACGATAGCACAGCGAAGCTGTTCTGCCATATTTTGCAAAGGTCCTTTTCCGCGTCCAACCGCATAGGCATTTTCGACAGCTTCCTCGATTTTGGGTTGCAGATTGATTTCCTCTGGTGCAATTTGCCACTCCTGCTCCCCATATATCAACGGGATCTTCTTTTCGCCAATGTGCTGCTTGGCTTTTTTCTCAAAAAAGCGCTGGGCATCTTCCTTTGTCATGCCGGAAAGGGAAGTCCCCATAGATTGCACGCCCATAGAGATTCTGTTATTGTTTTTGACAGCGACAACGGTGCTGCTTGCGGCAACCAGAATAAAGCTGGCTGCCGCAATGGCAATCAGCAGATTTCTTGTCGTGAATAGTGAGGTGTTCATTCCATGCTCCTTTAAAAATGATTTCTCTTTATTAAAACATAAGGAAAGAACTCTTTCAAGTGTATTGCTGACCGATGTGATGGGAATTTTTATTTTTGTTGTCAAACAGGAAGGAAAAAGCAGGTGTCCCGCGTAGCTTATGATATGGTTATCCTGCAGAAAACTATGGAATTTTTCGGAATGGTTGCGTTATAATAGAGAAGTGGGAAAATGGATTCGTCGAAGGAGGGCAATACATGGGAAAAGCGTTAATTATTGGCTGTGGCGGTGTAGCGAGCGTGGCAATTCATAAATGCTGCCAGAACAGTGAGGCGTTCGAGGAGATTTGCATAGCTTCTCGGACAAAGAGCAAGTGCGATGCCTTGAAAGCAAAGCTGGAGGGAGGAAAGACGCGCATCACGACGGCACAGGTCGATGCAAATAATGTGGAAGAATTGACAGCATTGATAGAAAAGGTGCGTCCTGATGTTGTGCTGAATCTTGCGCTTCCTTATCAGGATTTGACGATTATGGATGCTTGCTTGGCGGCAAAGGTGAATTATGTAGATACGGCGAATTATGAGCCGGAGGATACGGCAAAGTTTGAATACAAATGGCAGTGGGCATATCGTGAGCGGTACGAAAAGGCAGGAATTACGGCACTTTTGGGTTCAGGATTTGATCCAGGCGTTACAGGCGTGTTCTGCGCTTATGCGCTTAAGCATCATTTTGATGAAATCAATTATATTGATATCTTGGACTGCAATGCAGGCGATCATGGCTATCCGTTTGCAACAAATTTCAATCCGGAAATCAATATCCGTGAGGTTTCAGCAAAGGGAAGCTACTGGGAAAACGGCAAGTGGGTAGAGACTGAGCCAATGGAGATCAAGCGTGTCTATGATTTTCCGGAGATTGGTCCAAAGGATATGTACCTGCTTCATCACGAAGAATTGGAGTCACTTGGTATCAATATTCCGGGGATCAAAAGAATCCGTTTCTTCATGACGTTTGGGCAGAGCTATCTCACGCACTTGAAATGCTTGGAGAACGTGGGAATGACCTCGATAGAGCCGATTGATTTTGAGGGAAAGAAAATTGTTCCGCTGCAATTTTTGAAGGCGGTTCTGCCAGATCCTGCAAGCCTTGGTCCCCGCACGGTTGGCAAGACGAATATCGGTTGCATTTTCCGCGGAAAGAAGGACGGCAAAGAAAAGATATATTATCTCTACAATGTTTGCGACCATCAGGAATGCTTCAAGGAGGTTGGTTCTCAGGCAATTTCCTACACGACAGGTGTGCCTGCCATGATTGGGGCAATGCTTGTCATGAACGGCACTTGGAAAGGTCCCGGTGTCAAGAATATCGAGGAATTTGATCCAGATCCCTTTATGGACGCTCTCAACAAGTGGGGATTGCCTTGGAAAGAATCCTTCGATCCCAAAATGGTGGAATGATGCAGGAGTGGAAAAAAGAATGGCTGGAAGTACCAACGCCCTCCTACGTCATTGATAGGAATCTATTGGAACGGAATCTTGAGATATTGGCAGGATTGCAGCAGCAAACGGGTGCAAGGGTGCTGCTGGCACAGAAATGCTTTTCGATGTACTACTTCTATCCGCTGATTGGGCAGTATCTCGTAGGCGCAACGGCAAGCGGGCTTTATGAGGCTCGTTTGGCGCATGAGGAAATGGGGAAGGAAAACCATGTTTTTTCGCCAGCCTATCGGGAAGATCAGTTTGATGAAATTACGGAAATCTGCGATCACATCGTATTTAATTCTGTCAGGCAGCTGGAAAAATTTGCTCCTAAGGCGATGGCGAAAGGTGTGTCTTGCGGGCTTCGGCTGAATCCGGAACATTCAACGCAGGAGCATGCAATCTATGATCCCTGTTCGCCAAAGTCACGGTTGGGGACAAGGCTTCGTGATTTTCAGCAGGATTCGTTGGAACTGGTGGAAGGATTTCATTTTCATACGCTTTGCGAGCAGGATTCCGATGCATTGGAGGAAACCTTGGATGTTGTGGAGCAGAAGTTCGGGCAGTATTTCAAGCAATGCAAGTGGCTGAATTTTGGCGGCGGGCATCATATCACGAGAGATGGCTATGACATGGAGCGGCTCAAGCGCTGCATTGGAAGAATGCAGGACAGGTATGGGCTGGAGGTCTATATAGAACCCGGCGAGGCGGTGGCATGGAATGCAGGCTTTCTTGTGGCAACTGTAATGGAGGTACAGGAATCCTCTGGGAACGTGATTCTTGACACATCGGCCGCCTGTCATATGCCGGACGTGCTCGAAATGCCGTACAGGCCACCTGTGCTTCGTTCGGGTGAGCCACAGGAAAAAAAGTTTAGTTATCAGCTTGGGGGACCTACCTGCTTGGCTGGTGATGTTATTGGTGAATATTCCTTTGATGAGCCATTGAAGGAAGGCGACCGTGTGGTTTTCGGTGATATGGCAATTTACTCTATGGTAAAGAACAATACGTTTAATGGGATGCCGCTTCCGGATATCATTGCATCTGAGCATGGAGGATGGAAGGTCATTCGTCATTTTGGTTACGAGGATTTCAAAGGAAGAATTTGAGCTCGAAAGAGGCTGATGCAGGAGATGGGGATTGGCTCTTGGCATCAGCTTCTGTTGCAATAGGCAATTAAACTGGAATGCGGTCAGTATAACGAAGCTAAAGATGTCCCCTTCTTCAACAGCTTGCTGTAAGTGGGGGAAA
>CALELM010000044.1 GCA_937902665.1 uncultured Selenomonadaceae bacterium | reverse complement strand
TCCAATTTGCGTTTCAACGAAGCGAAAGTTTGCTCACCGCTTGTTAAAATTTGATGTCCCCCACTTACAGCAAGCTGTTGAAGAAGGAGACATCTTTAGCTTCGTTATTTTTCCGAACCAGTAATATGCATATCGCAGTTTGCAATGCCAAGCCGTTATCCCTTACGTTTCTTTCGAGCTATCACCATCATGCACACGGTCAAAACAGCCAGACCAGTTGCCAAACCGACAAGGCCATTGGCCGTCAATCCATCTGCGAGATAACCAATCAGACTAGCTGAGGCAACTACCGCCACATAAGGAATTTGCGTAGAAACGTGAACAATATGACTGCATTGCGCCCCAGCTGATGCCAAGATTGTCGTATCTGAAATAGGCGAAGCGTGGTCGCCGCCAACAGCACCTGATAAAATGGCGGCAACACAAATCGCCAGCATATTTGGGTCACCGGTTCCAATGACTGCTGCAGCGATGGGAATCAGAATACCAAAAGTCCCCCATGATGTGCCAGTTGCAAACGCTAAACCAATGGCGGTCAAAAAAAACACCGCTGGCAAAAACAGAAGGATTTCCGTATGCGAACTAACCAATGCTCCAACGTAGCCACCTAAGTTTAAATACTTGTCACTGCAAATGCCCGACAAAGCCCACGCTAAACACAAAATAAAAATGGCTGGTGTCATAGCCTTAAAGCCACGGCTAAAACTATCGCAAAACGCATGGAACGAGACAATGCGTCTGGGCAAATACAAAATGGCAGTAAAAACAAAAGCAAGAAAAGAACCCAGCACCAAGGATTGCGATGACTCGCAGCTTGCAAAGGCATCTGCTATGCTTTTCCCTTCTCCGGCAAAATAACCGCCGGTGTAAATCATAGCCATGACACAAGATGCAATCAGCACGGCAAGAGGCAAGAGCAAATCAAAAATCCGGCCGTTGCCTGAAACCTCACCAGTGGCTGTAAGCTCCGTATCCTTATATTCTTCCGGCACTTCAAAATGTTCCTTGCTTTCACGGACACTGCGTGCCATAGGGCCAAAATCATGCCCAGTCCAAACGATAAATGACATAAACACAATGGTTAAAATCGCATATAAATTATATGGTATCGTCTGCAAAAATAACGCAAAACCATCTATGCCACTGTCAGATGGCAGGGACGATCCCACTGCCGCCGCCCAACTCGAAACAGGCGCTATGATGCAAATGGGTGCAGCTGTAGCATCTATAATATAAGCCAGCTTTGCACGGGCAACCTGAAACTTGTCCGTCACAGGACGCATGACCGTACCAACGGTAAGACAATTAAAATAGTCGTCAATAAAAATCAATAAGCCCAAAACAGCAGTTACAATCAGTGAGCTTCTGCCGCTTTTCATAGTTTTCTTTGCCCATTCCCCGTAAGCTTTCGTAGCACCGGATCGAGTAATAGCGGAAACCAAAATCCCCAATATGACCAAAAAGATCAAAATATTTGCGTTACTGCCAATTTTATCTGCTATTACCTGAAAAACAGTAATGACAGCCAAAAGAATATTGCCTTCCGTAAAAATCAATGCTCCTATGAAAATGCTGATAAGCAAGGACACATAAACTTCCTTTGTCCATAAAGCCAATCCGATAGCAATCACAGGCGGAAGCAAAGACCAAATTGTCTGTGCCATAAAAACTCCGTTCCTCCCCTGCCATAAAATTTGCTCCACAAGATACCCTCCACCGATGGAAGCAGGAAACATCTGCGTAGGTCATAGCATTTTTTGCAAAAATGCTTTTGTACGTTCGTTTTGGGGATGAGCAAAGAATTCCTGTGAGGTGTTTTGCTCAACAATGTTCCCGTCAACCATAAAAATAATGTGGCTGGCAACCTCTTTGGCAAATGCCATTTCATGCGTTACGACAACCATAGTCATGTGTTCCAAAGCCAGTGTTTGCATGGTTCTTAGCACTTCACTCGTCAGCTCCGGATCGAGCGCAGATGTTGGCTCGTCAAACAGCATGATTTCCGGTTGCATGCACAGCGCTCGAGCTATAGCGACTCGTTGCTGCTGCCCACCGGACAGTTGCATGGGATAAGCATCTTCTTTTTGCGAAAGCCCAACTTTCTTCAGCAAATCTCTGGCTAACGGCAAAACTTCTTGCAAGGATTGTTTTTTGACATGGATAGGTGCTTCCAAGAGGTTCTCTAATACAGTCATATGAGGAAACAAGTTAAATTGCTGAAACACCATGCCGTAAGTGGAGAGCAAAGCATGCTCTTCACGGGGGGAAGCATAATGAACGGCACCGTCTTTGTCCGTATCCACCAAAAACTTTTCCTTGATTTTTATGGAACCCGAATCTACGGTTTCCAGCTTGTTCAAGCAACGAAGCAGGGTACTTTTTCCGGAACCCGAAGGCCCGATAATCGCCAGCACTTCCCCTCGGCGCAAAGTAAAATCTATGCCCTTCAGCACATTGATATCGCCAAAAGATTTTCTGATACCATGCACATCCAGCATGATTTCCTTACTTTGTTTTTTGTCGCAAGCTTCATCAAGCCGTGTAGCGTCCATAATATGCCTCCAGTTTTTTAAATACCCATGTAAGGACAAATGTCATCAGCAAATAAAACAATCCTGCGATGATAAATGGTGTCATATCAAATTCACGCTGTACGATCGTTCTCGCAACACGCAGTAAATCATTCATCGCTAAAATGTAGATCAAAGAAGTATCTTTGAGAAGGTTTATTGTTTCATTGCTGATTGCCGGCAAGATAATGCGCACGACTTGCGGTAGAATTATGCGTCGCATGGTTTGACCGTAACTCATGCCGAGCGTCTTGGCTACTTCGTATTGCCCCTTGGGTATGGCTTGCAGCCCGGAACGAAAAATTTCAGCAAAATAAGCACCATAATTCAACGTAAAAGCCAGCAAGGCAGCTGCTATATCCGGAAGCATTATCCCGACCATCGGCAATGCAAAATACACAAACAAGAGCTGCAGCATCAGCGGAGTGCCGCGCATAATCCAAATGTACAATTCAAGCAATCGGGACAGCAGCTTAATGTTGGAAATCTTCCCTAACGCGCATAAAACACCAAGCGGCAAAGACAAGAGCAACGTTACAAAAAAAATCTCAAAAGTTATCTGGGAGCCTTCCAGCATTTGCAATAAAGTGCCAAATAATTTATCCAAGACCTCACCTCTCTTTTAAAGTTTTCTTTTAATTTGTAATGTCCTTGCCGAACCATGCAGAGGAGATTTTAGCTACTTCTCCCGCTGCTTTCATCTCGTCCAAGACCTTTTGCACATCGTCACGCAACGCTTGGTTTTCCTTGGCAAATGCTATGCCAAATGTACTCACAGGGCCGACAGTTGCATCAACAGCTTCGATGGTATTGGGGTGCTTGCTTATGTAATAACGACCAACAATTTCATCGCCGACTACGGCATCAATGCGTCCAGTTTCCAAATCCATAAACGCCGTCACAAAGTCACCATATTTTTTAACTTCTTTCACTTCTTTTTTGAAAAAGTCATTGCCATCTATATACTCTTCCGAAGTACTGGCACTTTGCGTACCGATAACCTTCCCTGCAAGGCTCTTTTCGTCCTTGATATCCGTGGTTCCCTTTTTAACAAAAATAATTTGCCTGTTCTTCATATAAGGCTCGGAAAAAAGCATATTTTCCTTGCGCTTTTCGGTAATGTCCAGCCCATTCCAAAGCACATCCACACGCCCGCTCTTCAGCTCGGCTTCCTTGCTCGACCAGTCGATTGCCTTGAACTCAACATCTCTACCCAAACGCTTGCATGCTTCTTTTGCCAAATCAATGTCAAAGCCAACGATTTCTCCGGATTCGTCCTTAAAGCCCATCGGCGGGAAATTGTCGTCCAGACCGACAACAATTTTTGCATCGGATTTTTTGGAATTCGTATCGGTTGCCCCCTGTTGCGATCCACAACCCAACACCCCAAAAATCATCAAGCAAGCCAACAATCCCGGTATCATTCTTTTCCACTTCATAAATTTCTCTCCTTTTTTGTGCCTCAATAAACTGCACATTTTGCTCATTCAAATCAATTAAAACAATTTTTAAAATTGCCTGAATCATTCAATGCAGTTTTTGAAACTATTATTTGTATTGCATGACAATTATAACGCCCTCAAACAAGAAAATGCAACACCATTTTAAAGGTGCTGGCGGCTATGGGAAAAACACTTGCTATCGTACCGATACCTGCCAAAGAATATTGAGCATAAAAGGAAACTGCCCCCAAAAAGCTAGATTTTTTAGGTCTAACTTTTTGGAGGCGGTGCATATCTGCCAATCTCGTTTGTAGACATTTGTATCATTTCGGGGTTTCCGCCGCTATGCCTATCGCCGCATTCTCTGCACCCATAACAATATTTTCCTGCATCATACGATAACTGCCGGAGCGCATCTCCTGATAAATCACACCAGCCAAGACTCCCATAATGGCTTGGTACTTGCTCCTATCTTGGAAAAGCGATTCATAGCTTTCCTGTGATTCCCTGAATCCGTCCATAGCTGCCACTTGAAAAGCGGATGGGAATATTCCTTCGGTGAATATTGTAGGATTGGAGGTTCTGGCTGACTTCACTAGCTTATCATTTTTTATCAGCTTTTGGTGCAATGCACCTATCATTACCCTGTCGCTGTCGGTAAATGCCCCCTTGTACCGCTCGTTGATTTTGGCAAGTATTTCATCAAGGGTATTCCTTGCCTGCTTGCCCTGTGCGCCTTTCTTGCTGGCAGGCTCATAAACGCCGCCCGTTTTCTCTAGGCAGATTTCTCCTTCAAACGTCTTTTGCAGCTTGTAGTATTCCAGTTTCAGCTTTCCGTCAAGGTCAATGGGTTCCTTGGGATCGCCCGGAACCAGTTTTTCCAGATATTTCAGGAACAAATATTCCTCGTGCATTTCCCTGTCAAACATTCTTACGACCTGCACCACATAGTTATACCATTTGATAAAGTTCCGAATTTGCCGCCGTATCTGATACCGTTCCTCCGCATTCTTTAAGTTATAGCGATCTACCACAGGTTTCAGGGAGCTGGTCATCCTGCCAACATCGTCTCTTTTCTGCTCCCCCTGCTTTTTCCATATACAGAGGAATGCCGCAATGTCGTTCTCGGAATACAGTGCATAGCCCCTGATTTCCCTCTGCACCTGATAAATAAGATTGGCATTCACTTCCTGCGAAAGGCTGGTCTCCTGATAGAATGGCTGGAAGGCAGCCTGAATTTCCTCGGCTGTGTTGGCAAAGTCAAGCACAAAGGTATCCTGCTTGCCCGCACAGGTTCTGTTCAGCCGTGACAAGGTCTGCACCGCTTTTACGCTTTTCAGCTTCTTATCGACAATCATCGTATGCAGGAGCGG
The DNA here is from genome assembly GCA_937902665.1 of uncultured Selenomonadaceae bacterium. Classification (GTDB taxonomy): domain Bacteria; phylum Bacillota; class Negativicutes; order Selenomonadales; family Selenomonadaceae; genus CALELM01. The sequence continues at coordinate 6,796 of CALELM010000044.1, read as the reverse complement.
TTCATCAAAGCCTGTCTGATACTTTTCCGCAACGATAAGCACATTGAAATTCTCATGGAATTCCGCCTTGGTCTGCGTTTCAGCGATATGCGAGCCATCGGGGCGAACATTCAGGCTTGCCTCGGTATAGGAAATGCCGCCATCCTCCACCGTGCCGGAAAAAGCTATCATGCAAGCGACATCATCATACCTATGCTCTTTTACATACTTCTTTATTGCCTGAAAGTACCTTACGGCAGCCAGTCTCGAATCCGTCACGACCATCATCTTCCCACGCCCGCCGATTTTCTCCTTGGTCGTGCTGCGGAACGTCTCAACAATAATTTCCGATTTCTGGGATATGTTGTATGGGTGCAGTTTTTCATATTTCTTGATAATCTTCGTTGCACGGCTCTCCGGCAGCTCCGGATTTTCCTTGGTATTCTTGGCGATTCGGTAACAAGTATCATACGTCATGTAGTTTTGCAGGACATCAAGGATAAAGCCCTCCTCAATCGCCTGCCGCATACTGTAGGTATGGAACGGGTGATAACTGCCATTGGACAGTTCTGTCCCGAACATCTCCAAGGTCTGCTGTTTTGGGGTAGCCGTGAACGCAAAGAAGGACAAGTTCTTGTGCTTGCCGTGAGACAGCATTTCTTTCAGGATCAAATCCTCTGCATCAACCGCATCTTCTGCCTTGCCCTCCATCTCAGCATATTCCTTCAAGGCATCGGACACATCAAACAAAGCAACTTTCAGTTTTTGCGCCGATGCGCCTGTCTGCGAGGAATGAGCTTCATCGACAATGACAGCAAACGCCCTGCCTTCTTTCCTGTCAACCTCCTCATAAATAACGGGGAACTTTTGCAGCGTGGTCACGATAATCCTTGCGCCTTCGTTGATGGCATTTTTCAGCCCGACCGATTTCTTTTCCCTGTCTATAGCCTCCACCACGCCAAGGGTATGGTCAAAGCCGGATATCGTTGCCTGCAACTGTGCATCCAGAACGGTTCTGTCCGTCACGACAATGACACTGCTGAATACGGGTCGGTTCTCCGCATTATGCAGGGAAGCCAGCCGATAGGACAGCCATGCAATCGAATTGGACTTGCCCGAACCTGCACTGTGCTGAACCAGATAATTCTTGCCGGAGCCATGCTGGGCAACGTCAGCGATAATCTTCCGCACGACATCCAGCTGATGGTAGCGTGGGAACAGCAAGGCTTTTTTCTTCGTGATGGACTCGTTGCCGTCAGCGTCAACCTTCTTCTCTGCCGTTACCTGCAAATGGATAAACTTTTGCAGAATATCCATCATGCTATCCTTCCGAAACACCTCTTCCCATAAGTAAGCCGTCATATAACCATCGGGATTGGCAGGATTGCCCTTGCCGCCATCACATCCTGCACCATTCGATCCTTGGTTGAACGGCAGGAAACGCGTATGCTTGCCAGCCAGTCGGGTTGTCATATAGACATCCATCTGGTCGACACAAAAATATCCAAGAATACGCCTATTGAAGCGGAAGCAGAGTTCCCGTGGGTCACGGTCATACATCCACTGGCGCATAGCATTTTCCACGGTCTGCCCAGTATACTGGTTCTTTAGCTCAAAGGCAAACAACGGAATCCCATTGACGGCGATAACCATATCCACAGACTTGTTGTTCTCGGCGGAATAGAACCATTGACGGTTCGCCGTTATCTCGTTCTTGGCATAAAGAGCCGCCGCTGTCTGATTCAGCGAGGATTCGGGCTTGAAATAGCAGACCTTGAAGGAAATGCCCCTATGCTTGAAACCCTTTCGCATGACGGCAAGCACGCCATCCATATCACAGGCATTGTTGAACTCCTGACAGAATTTCCGTTCCGGTTCCACCGCATTCTGCATGACAAAGCGTTTCCACTCCTTCGGCTGGGTTCGCTGGATAAAACGCAACAGAGTAGCAGGAAACAAGCCGAGTTTTGGCTCATACACATCATCGTTATGCGTATATCCACCTGCTGCCGACAAAAACGAAGTGGCGATATCTTCCTCCAGTCGCTTCTCTGATGTATTGGTAATGCTCATGACATTTACTCCTCATTACAATAAATTATTTGATAGGTTTTATCGTCAGCCGCAGTTGTTGCAAAATTTGCAACAACTGATTCACGCGACAACTCTCCTTCGGTAAATATATTTTTGAGATGCCTTGATATAGTGGATTTGGAACGCTGAAACAAATCTGCCATTTGGTCTAAAGACAGCCAGACGGTATCATCACTAAACATTACATTTACCTGAATTACGCCATCTTCTGTCTGATAAATAACAATATCCGATTTGTTCATTCAGGCACCTCCTTCTTGCCGGTAACATATTCATAAATCAGTGATTTCTTGTATGCCTCCAGCTCCGTGATAAGCTGCTCCTTCTTGGCGATAAGCGTATCAATCGTGGCACATTTCTTATCGAGATAGTCAGCGATTTCTTGCTGTTCTTCTATGGGAGCTTCTGCGAAAACATAATTGTTTATTTTTGCCTGTGCAATAGTTGGAATGGTGCCACCCACTACAGACTGTTCTACTTGATATGCAAGTGATGTGCTATTCATCGTATATGCAAGAAACCTGTTATTGCAAGAGAAATTTTTCAATACTACGCTCTGAGGATTGATGGTAGCTTCCATAGGAAGATTTGTCACTAAACATGATTTTCCGTAAGTTGATCCTGTTTTAACGAATAATATATCTCCGTCAAAAATTTGTATTTCAGGGCTTTCGTAATATTTAGCCCATGCCAAATAGGAACATCTTGAATAATTCATTTTCATGTCGTGAAAGTTTGAGGGACTAAGCGTGATTGCTCCTTGTCTTACTTGTACTAAATCATCAGCAGTATAGCCTCTAAATCCAATCCGCCCAAAAATGTTACAAACACTTTTAATTCTGTTTATTTTCCACTCTGCCGGTATTTCCCCAATCCACGCAATCCCGCTGTCTTTCATGGGGCGGTTGCCACGCACGCCTTTGGTTACGGCTTTGGTGATAATCGCTTGCTTCAGCTTCTTGTACTCCTCAATCGCTGTCCGTGTCTTGGCAAGAGCCGTATCTATCTGAGCGCACTTTTTATCAAGATAATCAGCAATGGCTTGTTGTTCTATGTCTGATGGAAGCACTACTTTTGCTTCGCTAAGTATTTTTCGGGATATGCTGAATAACTTAACACCTGTAGCTTTTGATCTCAACTGATTTCTCCACGCATCTGTCTTAAATAAGTATGCTAAAAACTTATTCTTATGCTGATTGTTCCTATGCTTAAAAATTATAGTATGGTAACCAGCAAATAATTTAAGCTCTCTATCAACATATATAGCATTCCCACATCCCTCTACATCCTCCGATGTATCAGCAAAAATGAAATCCCCAGCAGTAACTAAAGACTGCGGATTTTGTTCCAAATATATATCTTCAACATAGCGTATTAAATGTTCTTGAATTTCAACCCCCGTAGTTTGCTTTGAATGAATTTGCCCATAACTAATAACTGGTATCCCTTTATCTACAAGGTTTTCCTTTGTTATAGGTAACCCTTTGCCAAAACTATATAGTGATTTAAGCCTTATAACCTTCCAATCCTCCGGTATCTCCCCAATCCACGCAATCCCGCTGTTTTTCATTTTCCTTGCCAAAACACTCACCACCTACTTCGTACCTTTATATTCAGGATGCTGTTCCAAGAAAATCTTTTTTTGCATCTCTATTTCATACTTAATTTCTTCCTCTGTCGGCATAAAAGGCATATATTTTGCTGCAAAAAGTTGTTTATTCTCATGAAGGACACTATATCTTGCTAAATCCTTGCTAGTTTCAGAACATAGCAAAATGCCAATACTATGATTATCATTCGGACCTTTTACCAAATCATCATACATCCGCACATACATATCCATCTGCCCTGCATCTTGGTGGGTAATCTGATGCGTCTTTAAGTCAATCAGTACATAGCAATGCAGGTTAATGTTGTAAAACACCAAATCAATATAAAAATCTCCCATATCAGTATGAATATGCTTTTGCCTATCAACAAAAGCAAATCCTCTGCCAAGTTCCATAATAAATTGTTGAATATGGTCTATAAGCGCTTGCTCCAATTCAGATTCTTTATATTCTTTATTCTTATTAAATCCCAAAAATTCAGCAACCACAGGATTTTTTATATAATCCAATGGAGTTTCTTTTTCACTTTCAGGCAATGGCAACGATAAATTTTCTCTCTGATTAGCTAATATACGTTCATAATATTGCATGCTGATATTTCTATCTAACGTTCGGGTGCTCCAAATCTGTTCAGACGCTTCCTTGATATACCATTCTCTTGCCTTTGGATTTGCTACAGATAAAAGTCTTCTAAAATGAGACCAACTTAGATTGTGAACACGCGCGTTCACAATTGCAATATCCGGAAACAATAAATAAAATTGCCTAAAATAATCAAGATTCCTTTTATTGAATGTAGCACCATACTCTTGAACCAATTTATCAGCAAGGTACTTTATAATCTTTTTGCCATATTCTGCTCTATTTTCACCATGCTGTTCTTCTTCAACAATCTTTTTACCGACATTCCAATATGTAATTACAGCAATACGATTAACGGCTTCATAAGCATTATGCCTGCCAGCATCTATAATAGAACAAATATCCGAAACAAAGTTATCATTTATCTTATCCATCTGATCATTATTATCCATATTTTTCACTCTTTCACCCAATACATTTTCAAACCTTCTTTCAACCCTCGTCCTCAAACAGTTCCGCAAGGCTTGCTTCTATCTCCCGTTCCAGTTTATGAACCCTTTCGGCAATCTCCTCCACTGGCTCTGGGGCTTGGTACTCATAGAAATATCTCGTCATCGGAATCTCGTAGCCAATCTTGGTCTTTTTCTTGTCAATCCATGCATCGGGGGCATACGGCAGCACCTCTCGCTTGAAATATGCCTCAATATCCTCGGCAAGCGGCACGTTCTCTGTGTCACGCAGGCTGGCATCAGCGACAGGTTTCTTGTTTTTCAGGATAATATTTCCGGCTTCATCCTTTTGCGGCTGCTCGACAACTATCTTGTTGTAGCCAAATTCCCGACTGTCAAATATCTTGCTGTGGCAATAGATTCCTTCCTTGTCACCGTAAACTGCATCGTGCCTGAATTCGCCGTAAGCCTTGACGATAAGTTCCCTGCACATATCGGTAATATCATTTCGCTTCGTGCCGATGGATTTGCGCCTAGGCTCATAGCAATGCGAGGCATCGATCAGCTGTACCTTGCCCGCTCTTTCGGCAGATTTATTCTTGTTCAGCACCCAGATATAAGTGCTGATACCGGTATTCGTAAACATATCGGTACTGAGCTGGACAATCGCATCGAGCCAGTCATTTTCCAGTATGTAACGGCGAATCTCCGAGGGGCCGCTCCCCGCATCGCCCGAAAAAAGAGGTGAGCCGTTCTGGATAATCGCCATCTTGCCATTTTCTGCCAGTTTCGTGAGTCCATTCAGGACAAAGAGCTGCTGCCCGTCCGATATTTTGGGCAGTCCGGGAGCAAAGCGTCCCAATTCTCCCTTTTTTGCTTCTGCCTCGACTTCCTTCCTCTCCCGCTTCCAGTCAATGCCAAACGGCGGATTGGAGATAATGTACTGGAACTGGTACCCTTGGAACTTGTCATCGGACAGCGTATCGCCAAACTGCATATTGTTCGGGTCACCGCCCCGAATCATCATATCCGCCTTTGCTATGGCAAACGTTGCCGGATTGAACTCCTGCCCGAAGCAGGAAACACCCATCTCATGATTCAGCTCATGGATACGTTCCTCCATGCAGCTCAGCATCTGCGAAGTTCCCATTGCCATATCATAAACGGTCACATTGCCGCCTTTTGCCAAATCCGCATCCGAAAGGAGCAGGTCGGTCATCATGTAGATGATATCCCTGCTGGTGAAATGCGCTCCTGCTTCTTCCCCGTAGGATTCAGAGAAACGGCGTACCAAATCCTCAAAGATATAACCGCAATCCACGGTAGATATTTTATCTGGACCAAGATACCCACGTTGCGAAGCAAATTCCTTTATCACAAGATACAGCGTATTGCTTTCAACCATCCGCTTGATGATATTCTCAAACTCAAACTTTGCCAAGACATCTTGGACATTGGCAGAAAAACCGCTGAGATAATCCCGAAAATTGGCTTCGATATTCTCTGCATCACTCAAAAGCGTTTCAAAGGTGAATTTGCTTGTATTGTAAAACTGGTAACCCGAAGCTTGCGTCAAAAAACAATCCATGATGGCAAACCGCTTTACCTTCTCATATTCCTCCCAAACCGCTTCCTGTGTCGGCAACAGGCAATCATGAAACCTCTTTATAACCGTCATCGGCAAAATAACCAACCCGTACTCATGCGCCTTGAACGGGCCAACCAGCGCATCAGCTACCGCCCAAATCATCGCTGCCTTTTCTGCTATATTCGTCCCAACTTCCTTGAATTTCTCATTACCTGCCATCAGTCAATCCTCCTGAAATTTGTACATCATCATAAGGATAATTTTCGACAAAAAATGTTTTTTTCCTGTCAAAAAATATTAGTAGATTGCAAAATGTATATACTCTCACGAAAAAAGGCGCTGTAATGAAATGCGAAAACATTTTATCCACAGTGCCTTGCACTAACTAAATATTCACGGTTTTTCTTCCTTGTACATAACGCCATTGCTCAAGAAAATGCCATAAGCATTTTCCCTCCAAGTTTGCGTTTCAACGAAGCGAAAGTTTGCTCGCC
>CALELM010000043.1 GCA_937902665.1 uncultured Selenomonadaceae bacterium | reverse complement strand
GTTTCCCCCACTTACAGCAAGCTGTTGAAGAAGGGGACATCTTAGCTTCGTTATAAATTCGTATTCCACATGATAATCGCATCTTCGCCATTATCTGAATAATATCCTTTTCGTCGCCCGACACTCTTCAAGCCAAATTTCTTGTAAAGAGCCAAAGCAGAGGCATTTGATGGGCGCACCTCCAACGTCATCGCTGTTGCTCCCCGTTTTTTTGCAACTTCAATCATGGACTTCATTAACTGAGTACCGACTCCCTTGCCTTGGTACTCGGGAGAAATTGCCACATTGGTAATTTGCGCTTCACCTGCCAAGATCCAACAACCAGCATAACCAATCACCTTTTCCTCGTCCAATGCCAACCAATAAAGGGTATGCTCATGGGAAGCTTCCTCCCAAAAAGACTGCCTAGACCAAGGCACAGGAAAACATGCCTTCTCGACTTGTGCAACTGCATCAGCATCCTCTGGAATCATTTCACGAAATGCTAATCTCATTTTTCTGTCACCTTTGAATGCCTCTGTTCCCACAGCACCTCTGCCTCCGAACGGCGAATATACATAGGCTCTAAATTCATCAAATTGGCTGTATCCCCGCAAGCCAGCTTCTGCAATCCAAGCATTGCTACATTAGCTGCTCGCGGCATAGATAAATGTACTGGCGCAAACCGTACAGATGCAGGGAGCTCCTGTTTTCCTTTTATTTTTTTTCTTACAGCATCCCCGAGCAGAATAACAGGCTCTTTTGCATCGTCATATCCAGCCAAGAAATCTTGAACAGAAACGACATCTAGTGGTTCTACGATTGCCAGTTTTCCTTCCTCCCAACGATAGCTTTCACGATAGGCATTTCCTTTTTGCGCATCAATCATAGATACCAATTTTATGCCAGAAACAGGAAAATGACAGGCAAGTGCCTGCAAAGTAGATACAGCAACCAAAGGAATATCCAAGGCATACGCCATCGCCTTAGCCGTTGCAAGACCGATACGAAGTCCAGTAAACGAGCCAGGCCCAATACTTACGGCAATGCCACTCAATCCTCCCTTTGGCAAATGAGCCATCTGCAATACTTTTTCAATATGCGGCATCAAAGTCTCTGAATGAGTGAGCTTCGCCTGCATGATCAGCTCCGCTGAAAGCCTTTCCTCCGATGCCACAGCCACACTGGACACCTGCGTTGATGTATCAATCGCTAAAATTGACAATTGATTCCAGCTCCTTCAAAAATTCCTCATATCGCTCTCCTGCACAGGAAAAAGAAATCCTGCGGGCATTACTGTCTTCCTCCATGCGGTCAAACCTTATGGAAATGTAATCTTCCGGCAGTGCCTGTGGAAATTTATCTGCCCACTCAATAACTATGATTCCCTCAGGATCATCTGTATACTCAAAGAAGCCAATATCTTCAAGCTGCTCCTCTGTTTCCAAGCGATAAAGATCAAAATGCAGAATGTCGCAGATTCCTTCATAAACATTCATCAGATTAAATGTTGGACTGGTAACTTCACCTTCTACACCAAGCGTATGAGCCAAATTTCTAACAAAAAGTGTCTTTCCTGCGCCAAGGTCTCCCTCCAAGCAAAGAACCGTCCCTTCACGAATTTTTTTCCCAACCTCTATGGCCAGTTTAGCTGTCTGTTCAGAAGACGCCGTTCTACATGTAAACATGCTGTAAATTCTCTCCTAATAAAAAATACAAAACACATCTAGAAAAGTATTATATCACATCAAGCCTATAGGGTAAATTCAAAAAAACAAGTCCCAGAATAAAATACCCTGAGACTTGTCTCTGTCAACATTTCCTCATATTTTTTCTACAATTTTCGCATTGCCAAGATGTGCTGTGCTATTCATCAGCTCAACGCTGCTCCAATCACCATCATAGCATACAACATTAAGTGCCGTATTGAACTGACGGATTGTCCACACATGCGCAAGTGACATGTGAAGTGCAGAACAAAGAATCGTTCGCAAAATTGCTCCATGAGCTACAATGACCACTCGTCCCCCCTCATGAACTTTTATGATTTCTCTCAATCGTGCCATAGCTCGATCCTGCAAGTGCGGAAAAGATTCTCCATTTGGTATTTCCAAGCGGTCGGGATGCTTCAAAAAATCTTTCATCGCTTCTGGCCAACCAGAAACTATTTCTTCATAGGAGAGTCCTTCCCATGCTCCAAAGCTTAATTCACGAAATGCAGGCTCTGGCTGCACCTGAATCCCAAATCTTTGGGCAATATAACCAGCTGTCACCATTGCTCGATTCAAATCACTGGAATAAATAGCATCCACCTTTTCCAACGGAAAATGGTCTGCCAGTAATTGTGCCTGACGAACTCCATCCGCCGAAAGAGGTACATCGGTTTGCCCTTGGTACCTCCCATCAATATTCCATTCTGTCTGCCCATGACGCACTAAAATCAGTTTTGTCATCCTTATTTGCTATCTCCTTTCAAAATTTTAGTATATCTTAATTCTGCATACCTGCATTTACAAAAAACAGGAACCTGCCAAGACAGAAAACAAGACTACCAATTCTGCCAGCATTGCCGTTGCTCCATAGATATCACCTGTCAACCCACCAAGAAGTTTCGTTACATATCGACAAAAACACCATGCAAAACAAGCAGCTATAAAGAAGGCAAAGACAGCCAGCCTTCCCAAGGGAAACACAAGGAAAATTGTCGAAACCATAGCAATCAGTAAGGCTTCTTTTCCCGCATACGTTGCAAATGCTTTTCCCATCCCATTAGGTCTTGCATAGGGAAAACACGTAATTGCCATCACAACCATCATACGGGATATGATTGGCATAATAAAAACAGCTATCAAAAGTTGCAACCGATCCATATCCAAAAACAAACTCCATTCTAGGAGCATCAAAGATACGAATGCCATGACACCATTGGCACCTACTCGGCTGTCCTTCATGATTTCCAACATTTTTTCCCTAGACCGTCCAGAAAAAATCCCATCCATGGAATCCATGAAACCATCACAAAAGATGCCTCCCGTCAGCAAAACCGTCAATACCAAAAGCATTGCTGCACAAACATGCTGCGGAACAACGATGCACTGCATGGGAAGCAGGAAAAAAAGAAGTCCTGCCATCCCCGCATAGCAAAGTCCAAGCACTGCACCGATCAAAGGAAACCAACGAACGCTTTCCCCAAAATCTTCCTCCGTCCACTCCACCTGCTTCACAAGTGAAATCCTAGTTAAAAATTGAAGTCCAATAAAAAAAGAACGCAATAAAACTTTCCTCCTCAAGATTCTGTTGTTAAGGAAAAGCTGATAAATGAGTAGCTTTTAAAAATACACATCAAGATGAGCAACGGGATACTCAGCATTTCCTAAATTCTAATTGGTCATCCTTTGCAAGAATGCAAACCTTTTCTCCGCTTTGTATCGTGCCAGCAATAATTTTCTTAGACAATTCCGTTTCTACTGTATGCGATAACAACCTGCGAAGAGGTCTTGCTCCAAAGTTCGGATCAAATCCATGATTTGCAAAAAACTCCTGTACAGAAGAATCCCATTCCAAGGATATTTCTACTTGTTCTTCCAAGCGGGCGTTCAAGTTTTGCAAAAGAATTTCTGCCACATTCTTTACCTGCTCCCTTGTAAGCCCTCTAAATATGATTGTATCATCCACACGATTCAAAAATTCTGGTCGGAAATAGTCTTTTAAAATATCCTGCACAGCTGCTTGGGCTTCTTCATAGCTTTTGTTCAAAATCTCATGCGATCCAAGATTACTTGTCATGACAACAACGGAATTTTTGAAATTGACCACACGCCCTTTACCATCTGTCAAACGCCCATCATCCAAAATTTGCAACAGCACATTAAACACATCACGATGAGCCTTTTCTATTTCATCCAATAAAATAACACTGTAAGGACGACGACGAACCGCTTCTGTAAGCTGCCCTCCTTCATCATATCCAACATAACCCGGAGGCGCACCAATCAGCCGAGCAACCGAGTGTTTCTCCATATACTCACTCATATCAATGCGAATCATGCTTCGTTCATCATCAAAAAGGGCTTCTGCCAAGGCTTTTGCCAATTCTGTTTTTCCTACTCCCGTAGGTCCAAGGAAAATAAATGAACCGATTGGACGGTTGGGATCTTTAATGCCTGCACGAGCCCGAAGAATAGCTTCACTGACAGAGGTAACTGCCTCTTCCTGCCCAACAACACGCTTATGAAGCACTTCTTCCAGATGCAAGAGCTTTTCACGTTCTCCTGCCAGCATTTTAGCAACAGGAATTCCTGTCCATCGACTAACCACCTTAGCAATGTCCTCTTCTCCGACCTCTTCCTTCAATAATCTTTCATCTTGGGATTGCGAAGAAAGATTTTCCTCTTCTTCCTTCAGATGCCGGATAAGCTCCGGCATCTTCCCATATTTCAATTCAGATGCAAGATTCAAGTCATTGGAACGCATCGCTTCCTCAATTTGGTTTTTGGTCTCATCTAGCTCCTTTTTTAGTGCACGAATTCTAAGAATAACCTGCTTCTCCATTTCCCATTTCTTTTGCAATGCCTGTTCTTCCTCTTGCAGATGATTTTTTTCTTCTACAATTTTCTTTAATCTTTCTGCCGAATGTTCATCCGATTCCTTGCGCAGTGCCTGCTCCTCTATTTCAAGCTGCATAACCTTTCGCCTGCACTCATCCAATTGAGCAGGCATAGACTCAATTTCTGTACGCAGCTTCGCTGCTGCCTCATCCACCAAATCAATTGCCTTGTCTGGCAGGAAGCGATCCGATATGTAGCGTTCAGAAAGCACCGCAGCAGATACCAACGCTGCATCACGGATTCTCACGCCATGATGTACCTCATAACGTTCTTTTAAGCCACGCAAAATAGAAATGGTATCCTCTACATTTGGCTGTCCTACCATAATCGGCTGAAAGCGGCGCTCTAATGCCGTATCCTTTTCAATATGTTTTCGATACTCATTCAAGGTTGTTGCACCAATGCAGCGAAGCTCTCCCCTTGCCATCATAGGCTTGAGAATATTGCCAGCATCCATAGCGCCTTCTGTTGCTCCTGCACCAACCACCATATGGACTTCATCAATGAAGAGTAATATTTGTCCATCCGATTTAGTGATTTCGGTCAAAACAGCCTTCAAACGCTCCTCGAATTCACCGCGGAATTTTGCTCCAGCTACCAAAGCCCCTAAGTCCAAGGAATAAATCACCTTGTTCTTTAAAGATTCTGGCACATCTCCGGCTACAATACGTCTTGCTAAACCTTCCACAATGGCCGTTTTTCCTACACCTGGCTCACCAATTAAAACAGGATTATTCTTTGTTCTCCGAGACAAAATCTCTATGGTTCGGCGAATTTCATCATCTCTGCCAATGACAGGATCCAGTTTGCCATGCCGTGCAGCTGCTGTTAAATCACGACCATACTTTTCCAAAGACTGGTAGGATTCCTCTGGATTTTCATTCGTTACGTTCTGCTTTCGATTTTTCTTGATTGATTCTCGTATATTGTTTCTCGTCAAATGAAAATCTGAGGCAATTTTCCTAGCCTCCTCATTTCCATCCGTCACAATTGCCATCAGCAAATGCTCTGTACTGACATACGCATCCTTCAAGCTCTTAGAAAATTCTTCTGCCTGTGCCAAAACCCTGACCATGTCCATCCCCATAGTCAAGCGGTCTTGTCCCTTGACGCTAGGAATCTTGGACAATACCTGTTCCAATTTGGCTTTCAGCATGATCCTATCTGTTTTGCAATCATCAAAAATGGTCGCAAGCAATCCAGTTGGCTCTTTAACAAGTGCCGATAATACATGTACAGATGAAATTTCTTGATGATATTTCAGTGCTGCAATTTGTTGTGCCAGTTGCAACGTTTCAAGAGTTTTGGACGTAAATTTTTCCCCACTCATACGATCTTCTCCTTGCTCTGATCTCAATGAACACTTCTTTCTAAGAACTATTATACAAGGTAAAGTCAAAAAGTCAAATATTTCTTTGACTTTTTGACTTTACTGTTCTATATGGTTTCTGTATAAAATATGAAAATACGATATCGATGAAACATCGATATCGTATCCTCGTATTTTATTTATTTTTTCTTTTTCATTTGATCTTTGACAGAAACCTCAAACTGCTTAAAAAATTGCTCAGAAAGAAGCTTATATGTGTTTTCATCATCCTTGTCATGCTTGTTAGCAAAAATCTGGTAAGTGTAAAGAAGCTCATTCGTACCTGATTTATAAACATCGAAGAAGAATGACGTGCGGCTATTATTGGCAACTGTAAGAATGACATATGCATCTGCATATTTGTCAGCATTCTCCTTAAAGATTTTCATTGCCTTACGATAGTCCAGTACCTTGATATCTGCTCCTCCAGCCGATTTAATATTTTCAGCCATTTCATCATAAGCGATTACATAGCAACGTCCCGCATCGCTTGCCTTATACACAATCTTGTTCAATGCCTCCTTATCAGGTGCATTTTCACCGATTGGGGTATACCGAGGAAGTGCCAATGCCATACGATGCACAGCTGTAATATCTGCTCCTTCATATAACGTCACCTTATCCGTATTTGCAAAAGCAACCTGCGCACTAAAAACCACCATGCAAACAGTCAAGAAAAATTGAATAAATCTCTTCATTCGAAACTCCCACCTTTACTGATATGTTCTACATCATTATTTTAACAAGCCATGGTTTTTGAGAGCTGTCTTTAGCTGCTCAAGGTGTACTGGCTCAATTTCCGTTAACGGCATACGAAGCTGTCCTACATCATATCCCATCAAACGAAGTGCAACCTTACCTGGAATTGGATTCACCTCACAAAAAAGTGCATCAATCAAATCTGAATAATCAATCTGCAACTGTGCGGATTCCTTGACCTTCCCATCAAAATACAGCTGGCACATATCATGCGTCTGGCGAGGCACTACATTGGAAAGCACAGAAATAACACCTTTGCCCCCCAAGGAAAGAATCGGCACAATCTGATCATCGTTTCCTGAATACACCGCCAAATCATCACCGCAAGCCTTCCTAAGCCGAAGAATTGCTGACAAGTCACCGTTGGCTTCCTTCACTGCTGCAATGCGCGGATGCGCTGCCAATTTTACATAAGTCTCCGTTTTGATGCCAAACCCAGTACGTGACGGGACATCATAAAGAATCAACGGTATATTCACGCTGTCAGCAATCATGTTATAGTGACGGACTACACCGTTCTGCGTGCATTTGTTGTAGTACGGAGTAACGACCAATGCAGCATCTGCTCCCACCTTTTCGGCATACTGCGTCAATTGGATTGCATATGCCGTTTCATTAGAACCAGTTCCTGCAATCACAGGAATACGCCCCTTTACTTGGTCAACTGCAAACTTAATAGCAGCACGATGCTCCTCATCCGTCATGGAAGCTGACTCACCCGTCGTCGCTGCAATAACAATGGCATCCGTACCTCCGGCAATCTGATCCTCAATCATGCGTCCAAGCTCTGGAAAATTAATACCGTCTTCCGTAAACGGAGTAACAAGTGCAACACCTGCGCCAGTAAATATGGTATCTTTCACAAAAATCCCCCTATTCGGCAAAACACGTTACGAACACTATCATCTCTCATTATGACACGCTAAACAAAATATTGTCAACGACCTTCTTTCTTATCATGCGTCATTCCATAACAGAAACAAGCGATGAAAAACATTCCTTGTTCTCCTTCAGCTTTGCTTCGTTTCCAAAGACGCAAAGATAATCTTCCTTCATGCAGGAATCAATAAGATCAGCAAGATCGCGAATCTCTTGCTGTCTTGCAGTCAAAATCTCATCTCTGCTCTTTTGGCGATCCTCCAACGTAATATTCCGCAGCCAACAATCAAAGGCAGCTTCTCCCTTCATTTTGGGTGTCAGCGGTGCGTCTATGTTGCTCATTGTTCCAATGATCAGCTTGTCCATCTCACGGTCAGATACCTGAAAGCTTTTAAGGTAATCTGCCGTTTTATTTAGTATATCCAGCGTTTCCACGAGGTTAGGATCTCGGTAGGAAGCAAAGTACATCATTCCATTGCGATTGAAATGGGTAAATGCTCCATACGCACCACCCTGCACACGAATTTTTGTCCAAAAATAATCGTACTTCAAAAGCGTTTCCAGTATGCGCATAACTCCCGTATAAGGATATCCTAATTTTATAAAATTTGCGCCCTTTCCTACATACTGTACCTGACTAGTAGACATAAATCCTTCATTTTTTACATCATGACTCCAATGATATGCTTCCTTGGAACAAGACTCGTTTGGCAACCTCGATAGCAAGCTAGGAACTGCCGCAGCAAATGACTGGTACTCCTGCTTTGGCATAGTAATGCCAATCAACATGTTTTCCTTTCGGAATACCAAAGAAAGAATCTCCTTCATAATGCTGGGCAATTCCTCAAACCTACGGTCAAAGTCTGCAAGGAAGGATTTTATGAAACGATAAAACGGCAAGCCGCCTTCTTCCATATAACTTCCGCTAGAGGATAGGTAGCTTTCCAAACGGCAAGAAACAATATTATGCGCAGAACGCTGCATATTCAGTTCAAAAGCGACCCGTACTTGAGTTATAATTTCTTTGACTCTTTTCTTATCATCAAAGCAAGTCTTCGTAAAGATCTCTGCCAAAAGCTCCATCAATTTCGGCAGTTTTCCAATCAAAGATTTTGCCTTCACTTTGAAAACTGGACGAAAATCCTCTGCATTGTTCTTTTTGGTAACAGCAGTAGCTAAGTAGCTGATTCCGCCAGTATACAAGTCTATTTCCTTTCCCAACTCCTCATATGAGTAGTTCTCAGTAGAAACAGAACCTATCAATTCAGAAAATAAATGCAGGTAGGGTAATTTTTCTTGCGGCACACAGGAGGTATCAAAAACGAAATTTAAATAAGCAATGCCGTTCGTTTCCAAATTAGAAAAAAAGATTTTGGTATCCTCTAAAAGCCTTTCTTCCAGCGGATAGTCCTCGGAATCCTTCCGAATGTCAGAAAGCTTTAACAAAGGAATCGTTTTCAATGCTTCCAATGACTCCGGCCTTTGTTGACGTTCCTTTAATTGACGATTCAATTCTATCAATTCACGAATCTCTTCTTGCGAGAGTTTTTCTTTTTTCGCTGCAAGCTCTTCCTTTAGAGCCTGTTCCTTTTCTATAGCCAAGGTTTTGCTCGGTTCCATGACCAGCAAGACCTTATGCGGATTATCAAGGAGATATTTCTGAATCAATCTTTCAAAAAATCCGTTACTCAATCCATCCTTCATTTTTTTCAGTAAATCTTCATAGGCTAGATAAGTCACGGGATCACCATCATACAGCCATGTTTTCAAGCTCCGAATACCATAAATCAGCCCTTTTGGAGCAGAACCAAAATCAGCTTCTCTCAGCCGGAATTCCAGCAGGTTAATGGAAGATTCCATCAGCTTCTGATCTATGCCGTCGCGCACAAGTCTTTTTAATGTTTCATCTACGATATCACAGAACTGCTCCATCCGATCTTTTTCGGAGTTATTAAGGATAATACTCAAAAATGGTTGCAAGATTTCAGATTCAAAAACCGAATCTACATCCTTGCCAAGCTCAGCATCCAGTAAAGCTCGCCGAACAGGAGATGCTGGCGTGTCAAAAAGAACACGTTCCAATATTTCAAGACCAAGCATATCTTCTTCATTCAGTACATTTCCAAGAACATAATTGATGGTAAGAAATGTTTTTTCCTCAGTACTCTCATCCATTGCACACGGATAAGCTTCAGTAACATGACGTTCCTTGGAAAAAGGCTTTTGAAGCTGAATTTCAGAAGAAACTTCCATCACATCAAACTTTGACAAATACTCCCTGTCCAAGTACGACAGCTTTTCCTCCAAGTCCATATCTCCATAAAGATAAATATAGCTATTCGATGGATGATAGTATCTCTTGTGAAAATCAACAAACATTTCCTGCGTGAGCGTTGGAATTTTAGCAGGATCTCCACCAGATTCGCAACTATAGGTAGTATCAGGATACAAGGAAGCCATCACGCGACTAGAAAGGAGCTGTTCCGTATCCGACAAAGCCCCCTTCATTTCATTGTATACAACACCACTGTAGCGAAGTTCATCCTCTGGTTGATTGATTTCATAATGCCAACCTTCCTGCATTAGGATTTCCTTCGTGTTATATATACTTGGGAAAAAAACCGCATCTAAATAAACATCCATCAGATTCTGGAAATCCTTGTCGTTTCGGCTGGCCATTGGGTAAATTGTCTTGTCTGGATAGGTCATAGCATTCAAGAATGTATTAAGGGAACCCTTTACCAACTCAACAAAAGGCTCCTTCAATGGATACTTTTTGGAACCGCAAAGCACGGAATGTTCTATAATATGAGCTACTCCAGTATCATCTGCCGGAGGTGTCCGAAATCCTATGAAAAACACCTTGTTATCATCATTATTTTTTAAATAAAAAAGCTTTGCACCGCTCTTCTCATGAACAAATTCAAACGCTTCCGAAGCCGTTTCCTTGAGAAATTGCTTTTTCAATAAGCGAAAACCATGCATCATATCATTTATTTCCATGAAAATCCTCCTACTCTATTCATCAATAAGAATTATATCACAATATAGGGTAAATTCAATCGTTAACAGTGGCATAGCCATATCTCCTAACATACTGCGCCAGAAACATTCCAGTGACTCTCTTTCAGTCTTTATTCTATAGCTTACTTGACTTTATTTGATTACTTTAGCTATCATTAACAGTATGTTTTGGAAGGGGGATTTTCTATATGGTAAAAGACATTTTAAATGCAATGGGTGGAAAGGAAAACATAGCTTCGGTTATAAATTGCATGACACGGCTACGTTTTTCTGTAATCAACGAAGATTTAGTAGATGAAAATAAATTAAACTCGCTGGAAAAGGTACTTGGAACGATTCATGATGTAAAAAACAAGTATGAGGTCGTTGTCGGTCCGGGAAATAGCCGCAAGTATGCCGATGAGCTTCATCAGATGGGAATCCCTGCAGCAGAAATTCATGAAAACAAGGATGCTTCTAGGTTTGACTATCAAGACAATAAAAAAGCGATAAAAGCCAGCTTGAAACAGACGAAAATAAGAAAATTCCTAAAAATTTTTGGAGAAATATTCGTCCCCCTTATCCCAGGTAGCATTTCTGCCGGACTTTGTGCCGGTTTTGCTATGCTGATCGCTCAAGTAGTTCCAAACTATGCAGAACAATCTAGCTGGAAGTTTCTCTATGATATGCTAATGCTGATCAATAAGTCCTTCATGGCATATATTACTGCATGGGTCGGCTACAGAGCAGCCGAGCGTTTTGGAGCCACACCAATCTTAGGCGGTATGTTGGGCATGATGAACTCCATGGAAACAGTAAATACAATATCAAAAACATTGGGATTGTTCAACGAAGCTGTACCTCTCGACTCCATACTTTGTGCAGGAAGAGGCGGCGTTCTCGCAACCATAGTCGGTGTATTCCTATTGTCACGCATCGAAAAACAAATTCGCAAACGTATGCCAAACAGCATGGATATCATTTGTACCCCAATTCTTTCCCTAGGCATCTGCCTTGTTTTATACTTGCTAGTTCTCATGCCGGCAATCGGCTATGTTTCCTCTGGTATTTCGTGGGCAATGGGGCAAATTTGCACAAGCGATATCTTGATTGTCCGTATCCTCGCCGGTTACCTCGGTGCTGCTCTGTTCCTTCCGCTGGTAGCTGCCGGTATGCATCACGGACTTATTGCACTGTATACGGTACAGCTTGAACAATTCGGATATGTAATGCTCTATCCCGCTTTAGCTATGGCAGGTGCTGGGCAAGTAGGAGCAAGTATTGCACTTTGGTTAAAAGCAAAACGTGTAGGTAACACAAGTCTCGTCAATACCATCAAGGGTGCTGTTCCTGCAGGAATCCTAGGTATCGGTGAACCTTTGGTTTATGGTGTCACTCTGCCTCTTGGCAAACCGTTTCTGACTGCTGGGTTAGGTGCTGGATTCGGCGGTGCTTTTGTAACTCTTTACCAAGTTGCAGCCACTACATGGGGCGCATCTGGCATAACAGGTATCTTTGTAATGACAGGGGGCCCTAACGGTGCAGTTCCAGGCATGCTGCATTATGCTATAGGTCTCACCATCAGCTACATTGCAGGCGGCATAATAACCTATTTTTTCATAAAGGACGAAAACCTCCGTCCTACAGATTCGCAATAAACATGCTGCATCATAACGCCCCCAATCAAGAAAATGCAACCATCATTTTCTTGATTGGGGGCGTTTCAACATATCACTTTTACATCTATCTCTATGCTTGCTTTTCCTGTTCTCACATACTAAAAAGTTCCAACTGATCGCTCTCGCTCATGCCCTCCAAGCATCCATGCTCCCTAAGGATCTCTATGTTTGTCTTGGATATCCCTGCCCTTTTCCTAAGGTCATCTACAGACGTAAACTCCCCGGACTTTCTGGCTTCGACAATTCCTTTTGCAGCAACAGAACCCATTCCTGCAAGAGATGCAATTGGCGGGAGAAGCGACCGCTCCAAAATGATAAACTTCTCTGCATCTGAACGGTAAATATTGACATATTCCAGCTTAAACCCTCGCAAGTACATTTCCCATGCCAGTTGAAGCACGATTAGAGTTGCACTGTCCTTGGCATCCAGCTTACTTTCCTTGCTTTTGTCTTCCAATTCTTTAATCTTTCCATGAACGAAATCCTTGCCTCGTGCTACGACATTTGCATCAAATTCCGTCGCACGAATGGAAAAATATGCCGCATAATATGCCAAAGGATAATGTACTTTGCAAAATGCAATACGATAAGCCATCATAACATAAGCGGTTGCATGTGCGCGAGGAAACAGGTACTTTATCTTTTGACAGGACTGGATATACCATTCAGGTATCTTCCCTTTGCGAAGAATCTCTACGACATCCTCTGCTATCCCCTTTCCTTTTCTCACATTCTCCATGGTCTTGAAAGAAAGCAACGGATCTATTCCATTGTGGATTAAGTACATCATGATATCATCACGTGCCGAAATTGCATCGTGCAGAGTACAAGTTCCCGCACGAATCAGATCCTGTGCATTCCCCAACCACACATCTGTACCATGAGAAAAGCCAGAAATCCGCACTAAATCACTAAAACAATTTGGATGCGTATCATCTATCATTTGCCTTGTAAAGCTTGTGCGAAACTCCGGTATACCAAACGTACCTGAATTTGCCCCCAGTTCCTCCGCTGTCACGCCCAAAGCACCTGTTGAAGAAAAGATGGAGAGTGTTGCCTTATCATCAAATGGAATCGTTTTAGGATCACGATGCGTCAAGTCCTCCAGCATTTTGATTACGGTTGGATCATCGTGTCCAAGGATATCAAGCTTGACCAAACGGCTGCTGATGGAATGATAATCAAAATGCGTAGTGATAGTTGCCGTAGTCTTATCATCTGCCGGTCTTTGAATTGGCGTAAAGAAGTGGACATCCATATTACGCGGCACTACCATAATTCCTGCCGGATGCTGTCCAGTCGTTCGCTTCACCCCCATGCAGCCCTTAGCAATTTTTTCTATGAATGCCTTATGCTTCTTGATTCCTTTTTCCTCATAAAATTTCATAACATAACCGTATGCTGTCTTATCAGCTACCGTCGCAATCGTTCCAGCTCGATAGGCAAAATCCTTGCCAAACATAACCTCTGTGAATTTATGTGCCATTGGCTGATAAACGCCAGAAAAATTCAAATCAATATCCGGAACCTTGTCCCCGTCAAATCCAAGAAATACAGCAAATGGTATATCATGCCCATCTTTCCATAACGGCGTTCCGCAAACAGGGCAATCCTTGTCCGGTAAATCGTACCCGCATCCCACAGAACCATCTTGTATGAACTCTGAATATTGACAATGTGGGCACCGCCAGTGCGGAGGAAGCGGATTTACTTCCGTGATCCCTGTCATTGTGGCAATAAAGGACGAACCAACAGAACCTCGTGAACCAACCAAATATCCATCAATATTTGATTTTTTCACTAGCTTTTGAGCAATCAAATACAATACGGAAAACCCATGTCCAATAATCGGCGTTAGTTCCTGCTTCAAACGAGCCTCTACAACCTCTGGGAGATTGTCGCCATACATTTCCCTTGCCTTGCTGTAGGACATCTCCCTTATTTCTTCTTCTGCTCCTGGTATCATGGGAGAGTAAAGATCATCTGGAATTGGCTGAAATCGTTCTATGGATTCCGCCAGTTTTCTCGGATTAGTTACGACCGCCGCATAAGCCTCCTCTTTCCCTAAATAATCAAATTCCTTTAGCATTTCCTCTGTAGTCCGCAAGAAAAGGGGCGGCTGCATTTCTGCGTCCTCAAAGCCTTTCCCTTTCATCAAAATAGCACGATAAATGGAATCCTCTGGATTTAAAAAATGAACATCGCAGGTTGCTATCAGCATTTTATTTTGAATTCTTGCAAGCTCCGCTACCTTTTGGTTGATTCTGCGCAGATCTTCATCTGTCTGAATCGACGGAAAGCTTTCGCTTCGCTTGAGAAATTCATTGTTGCCAATTGGCTGTATCTCAAGATAATCATAGAACCCAGCTATTTTTAACAGTTCCTCATCGCTTCGTCCCTCTACAATAGCACGCACCAATTCTCCTGCCTCACAGGCCGAACCAACAAAGATACCTTCCCGAAATTCCTCAATAATCCGTCTGGGAAGTCGTGGCTGGCGATGAAGATATTTTAAATGGGAAAGCGATACCATTTGATAAAGATTGCGAAGTCCTACTGGATTTTTTGCAAGCAGGATAATATGATTTGCCTTCTTTTGCTCATAATCCTCTCCTACCAAGTAGCCTTCCATTCCATAAATGATTTTTATATCAAGCTTATTATCCTTGACCACCTTTGCCGCATCAGGAAAAGCCTGAACGACACCATGATCCGTTACAGCTATGGCAGGCCACCCCCAGCTGGCTGCTGTCTTAATCAAATCCTTGACAGATACCACCGCATCCATGCTGCTCATCGTTGTATGTGCGTGAAGCTCCACGCGTTTTTCCTCAGCAGTATCCATGCGTTTTTTTATTTCGCTTTTTTCTGCGGCATCCATAAAGAACGCATATTCATTTTGATTTGCATCAAAACGAACAGAACCATGTGCCTTGATTTCCATGCCACCTTTTAACTCAGATACGACACGCTCGAATAGCTCCTTGTCCTTGAAAAAAGTCTTGCATCTGATACCATCTGTGCGATCTGCTATACCAAAAGTCAGAAGGTGCGTTCCTGACTTGAAGGTATTAGCTCGAATGCCAAAAGCCTGACCTTCCCCTATCGTCCCCTCCAAAATTACATTCTTTGTCTCACCATTTAATTCATCAATAGGAACAACCTTTCCTGTAAATGGTTTTCCAAAAATCATAGCCCCAGTTGCAGAAGACTTTACATCCTTCACGTTCATTTTTTCTGGTACAGAACCAAAAGATTGCGGCACCACTTTCTTCTCCTGTTTTTTTGCAGAAAGAAAGACATCATCCTCATCTTCTTTTGTCTCAATTTCCAAAGGCTCGTCCAAAGCCTCATACTCCACATCACAGAAAAATCCCAGCTGGGTTCGTATAGCTTTTTGCAGCATCTGTGAGACGGCATGAGCCCGCATGATTTCTCCTCCCAATTCTCCCGGAACACAGAGAATCAGTTTGCTTCCGTCAAACTGGAACTTCGTTTGACGAAGCAAGAAAAACACCGTTGGATTTCCATCTGCCGCTAAATCTACCAACTTTTCCCAACATTTTCCTACAGCATCATCCATATCAATCACATGCTGATAAAAGATTACCTCAGAAAGATGACATTTTTCTTTAATATGGCTGGCTGCCTTTCTCATCAATTCTGTGGATACAAGCTCTTGCGAAAGCAGCAAAATCTCCCAGCGATTGACCTTTGCATCTATTTCCACATGCTGAATACTGGACTTTTTCAGCAACTCTTTTTCAGCTTCTGAAAGATCCATTCCCTGCACCAACTGCCAAAATATATTTTTCTTCTTAGGAACAATGCAATATTTTCGCATCGCTTATTTCCTCCATCCAATAATTCATCTCAGAATCAGACAATGCATTCCCTTCCCAAATCCCAAGATTCTTTGCACAAAAAAAGCACTCTCCCAAAGGACAGTGCCTTCCTGCATCACGCTACATATTGATCCTGGCGAAGCGGCGAAACGCTGTCCAACCACTCATCAACCGCTGCACGTTCCGAATCTGCTGATATCAATCCTGCATATTGACGAAAACTAGACTTCTTGCACAACTTCGACGCTTTCACAAACTGCTTTACCCTCGCAGGTACAAAAATCTCACTCTTCCACTGAGAATGAATCCTCATTTTCATCTTCTATCGCTCCTTATCTCGCCATTAACACAACAAAACCCTCCACGGTTAATCACGTCAACTGCCAAGAAACTCATTTATGAAACTTACGACTCATGCCAACTGAACCATATTTACTATACCATTTATAAAATTAAATGTCAATAATTTTCTGTCTATTTGATAAGATGCCCATTTCTTCAAAAGAAACTGCAGCATCCTCCCTGCATCAATCTTCATTCCATCAAGGATTACCTTCTGCATAAACAATGAACGATTATTCCTGCTCATTCCACCCCTGGAAAAGCTGTCACATACTTGATTTTGATATCTGGGAAACTATTTACAAATTGAATGGTAAAATCCTCTCCATACTCGACAAATTTCCACTCACCGATATCGTCCGGAAAAGAATCCACGACCTGAACTTTTAGGTCTGGAAAAGAATCCACGACCTGAACCTTTAGGTCAGGAAAATGCTCCACGACCTTCACCCTACCACACAGCTTGATACCGTTGAAGTAACCGTCCTCGCTTATGACTGATGCCGCCATAACAGGAACCGTCATAGCAAACAGGAACAGAACTGTAAACATCATCGTCAGTTTTTTCATCAAAAATCCTCCATTCTCATTTTGACAAATGCAGATACAAAAGTCCAGCCATCTGCAACAACAATATAAATGGCACTCCGTATTTAAATTTCAAATGGAGCGTCTTGTGCCGAAATAACTGCATGGCAATCATCGCACCAATACTGCCGCCAACAACAGCGATAGACAAAAGCGTTATTTCCGGCACTCGCCACCCATGCCTTTTAGCACACAGCTTGTCCCAACCATAAATTGCAATAGCCACAAGATTGATGATACCGCAATAGGCATATATCATATCATGCAAACTTATCCCTCCAAAATTTTCTTCATAAGCTCCATGCCGTCAGCCTGTGCCAATATTCCATAAGAAAAACGGGAATCGTCCGTCACTTCACGTCCAAACCATGACGGCGGTTCAAAGCAGCCAGCAGCTTCGGCTGTGGGAAACTCAACTTCAACATAATTGAAACCTGTCAAATGACCATCATGCACATGAATCTCCACAGTTGACCCATTCTCTATCGAAATATGATAACGGCGTTTTTCAATCATCATCGTACCTGGACAAAGACGGCTGGAAAGGCTTTCAAACTCCTGCAAGGATATATCGGTTTCCCATTCCTCACGAACTAGCCCTGCACCACGCTTAACTGTCAACACGAATCGTCTCCTGCCAATTTGCCTTATTCTGATTTCGGGAAAAAGGGAAACATAACCTTGCCTCAAATGCTCATATTCTGTTGGCAAGAGCGGAAGCTCATCTATCAAAAATTGCCGTTCAATTTCCATTATGATTTCATTCCTCTCTTGGAAATGCATTTTTCAGATACACTTCTATCCTATCATCATTTTTTATAAAAAGGAATAAATAACGCAATAAAAAACATCCATAAGCGGACGAAACTTCCTACCGTGTGTTATAATAAACCAGCAAGAAACGTAACGTATGAAAACCTGATTTAAAACATCAAGAAAATCTATAACGAAGCTAAAGATCTCCCCTTCTTCAACAGCTTGCTGTAAGTTGGGGGAAATCAATTTTTAACAAGCGGCGAGCATATCTCCCGCTTCGTTGAAACGCGAATGGGAGGGAAAATGCATATGGCATTTTCTTGAACAATGGCGTTATAAAAATCATTTCCCAAGAACCAAAACAAAAGGAATGAGGTTATTTATTATGAGCTTTGACGGTTTTTCCATGCATCCTTTAGTCATGGAGCTTAATGATACACTGACCGGCGGACGAATTGACAAGATCACCCAACCAAACAAGCATACAATCTTACTTTCCATCCGCCAGCCTGGCAAAAGTCACCTTCTTCATATTTCTATCCATCCACAAAATCCAGCAGCTTATCTCCTGCAAAAAAATCTTGAAAACCCACCAGAACCGCCAGTTTTTTGCATGGTACTGCGCAAGCAAATTGAAACAGGGCGAATTGCCGCGATTCGCCAATATGGACTGGACCGTATCGTCCTTATTGATATCGATACACTTGCAGCAGGCGGAAAAATTGTTACCAAAACTCTCGTCCTTGAGTTCATGGGGAAGTACAGCAACATTATTCTTTTGCAAGATGAACATGTTATTATTGACGCATTACGAAAAATCGGAGAAAACAGCAGCCGTATCAGAACAGTTCTGCCCGGACAGCCCTACCAACTGCCCCCCAAACAAAACAAGCTTAATCTCTTAGAGGAAGATATCAATGTCATTCTGAGCGAACTGCAAAAACAAACAGAATCCACCGTTTCCAAGGCGCTCCTTGCTGTCTGCCTAGGATTCGGACCCGTATCTGCCAAGGAGACTGCTTGTCGTGCAAGAATTCCTGCCAATGAACAGGTCAAGAACCTCACCCAAAATCATATAGCTGCCCTAAAAAAAGCGCTGGAAGAAATTCGTATTTCCTGCGAGACGCCTGACGGCAAAGCTGTCATTCTTTGCGATAAAAATAAAAAAGTGCTTGCAATGGCAGCTTTTCCGCTTCACTATCTCCCTGATTCGATACAACTAAGCTTTGCAACCTTGAGCGACCTTTTAGAACAAGCAGACAACTTGCTGGGAAGCTATACTCTTCCAGATAAAGAGCGTTTCCGCAAACTGGTGAAAAACGAGCTCCATCGAGCACGCATAAAGCTTGAAAAGCTTCAGCAGGAGCAGCAGGATGCAGAAAATGCCAATGACTTCAAAATCTGCGGTGACAATCTGATGACCTATCAATACCAATTCAAGGATCATGCAGATTCCTACATTACCGTCAATAATATATACAGTGAAACCGGTGCTGCCATTGAGATTGCTCTTGATCGAAAATTTACCCTAGTGCAAAACATGCAGGCCTATTACAAAAAATATGATAAGCTGAAACGTGCGCAAAGCCTTTTAAAAGAACAGATTTCAAAAAACAAAGCAGAAATTGCTTACCTGGAAAGCATTGAAACATCTTTGGAAGCCTCCTCTCATCTTGCTGAAATCAATGAAATTCACAACGAGCTTGTCACTGGCGGTTATCTCAAAGAAACATGCAAAAAGAAAAACAACGACAAACCCGCTCGCCCCTTTCACTTCCATGCACCTGATGGAACGGAAATCCTCGTAGGAAAAAACAATTTCCAAAATGATAGGCTAACCTTTAAAACTGCAAATTCCCGTGACCTGTGGCTTCATGCAAAAGACATCCCAGGTTCCCATGTCATTCTACGAACAGAAGGAGCATCCCCCTCCCATGAGACACTGCTCCTTGCTGCCCAACTAGCAGGTCATTTTAGCCAAGCAAAAGATTCCTCCAAGATACCTGTGGACTATACACAAGTTCGCTATGTCAAGAAACCAACGGGAGCAAAGCCGGGATTTGTAATCTTTACCAATCAAAAAACATTGTATATTACACCAGAAGAAAATTTGCTTGCACCTATTCTGCTGCAAGAATCCAAATAAGTGGGAGGCTGCCAAAAGCAGCCTCCCACTTAAATCGTTCAAACCGTATTAGTTTTCCGCAATTTCCCGAAGCACTACCTGCTCCTCGCCGTCAATCTCCTGAAGCTGAACGCTGACAATCTCCTTTGACGAGGTCGGCACATTTTTCCCGACATAATCGGCCCTTATGGGAAGCTCCCTATGACCGCGATCGATCAATACAGCCAACTGAATTGTTTTTGGTCGTCCCATATCTATCAGTGCATCAAGCGCAGCACGAATCGTCCGCCCCGTATAAAGAACATCATCTACCAAAATAATAGTTTTTCCTGTAATATCTACCGGCAGTTCCGTAGGACGGACAATAGGCTGGTAAGAAAGCGTAGAAAGATCATCTCGATACAAGGTGATATCGAGAATTCCTTGCGGAACAGGCTTTCCTTCAATCTGCTCAATAACCTTTGCCAATCGTTCCGCAATAGGTACTCCACGAGTACGAATACCAACAAGCACGATATGGTCAATGCCCTTGTTTTTCTCGACAATTTCATGAGAAATCCGTGTCAAGGCACGATGAACCCCATCCTTATCCATAAGCAGCGTCTTATCCACGAACTTAGCCATAAACCTCAACTCCCATCAATTTTTATCTTTTGCGCAAAGTACTCAATATCTTTTCCATGTCCATAGGCAAAGGCGCATGAAAACTCATACTCTCATGCGTCAAAGGATGCGCCAATGCCAGTTCCAAAGAATGAAGGGCTTGTCCTTGAATAGAGAACGGTGCTTTCTTCCTTGGTCCATATACGGGATCGCAAACAAGAGGATGACCAATATGAGCCATATGCACTCTGATCTGATGTGTTCTCCCCGTCTGTAGTCTGCACTCTACAAGAGTATACGCCCCATATCGTTCCAATACATTAAATTCCGTAACAGCATGTTTTCCATTTTCAGGAAGCACCGCCATTTTTTTGCGATCGTCAGGATGGCGACCTATATTCCCCTTGATAATGCCGTTTTCTTCCCTCATGTTGCCATGAACTACCGCCCAATAAATACGATGGGCAGACTTCGTCCTAATTTGTTCCGCTAAATCCAAATGTGCCCTGTCGTTCTTTGCAACAACCATCACGCCAGAAGTATCCTTATCCAAGCGATGAACTATCCCCGGACGAATCTCACCGTTAATGCCGGACAAATCTTTGCAATGCGCAAGCAATGCGTTGACCAACGTCCCATGATAAACTCCTGCTGCCGGATGAACTACCATGCCACGCTTCTTGTTGACAACAAGAATGTCTTCATCCTCAAAAAGAATATCCAAAGGCAAATTCTCTGCCTCTATGGAAATTTCAACGGGTTCTGGAATTGTAAGACTTATCTTTTCATTTTCTCGAAGCTTATAATTTGCTTTGCGGCAAAGTCCATCTACCAATACGTTTCCGTTCGTAATCAATTTCTGAATGTGTGCTCTAGACATCCCCGATTGCTGCCGAACAAGAAACAGATCCAGCCGTTCTCCTGACTGTTCCGTCAAATACTCAATTTCATCTTCCATCAAAACTCTTCCTCTTCCATGCGGAAAAGCATGGCGTAAATCATACATAGCACACCGACCACAATCGCGATGTCAGCAATATTGAATACAGGCCAAATACGAAAATCAAGGAAGTCAACAACCAATCCATTTTGAATACGGTCTATTAAGTTGCCCACTGCTCCAGCAGCAAGTGCTACGCACCCATAATGCAAAATGGTATCCATCCTGCGAATCTTGGGATAATATTTCCATATACAGAATAGCAACACAACTCCCATAAAAACAAAAAAAATCCGCTGGTTCTCTAAAACACCAAAAGCAGCACCTGGATTCAGCACATAGGTTAAATGAAATATATGAGGAACCAAAGGTATAGATTCTCCCAGAATCATTCCACTTTTTACCACATATTTAACAGCCTGATCAATGAAAACAATGCAAAAAAACAGGATTCCCTCTAGTTTATCAAAATGTTTCTTATGCATTCTTTTGAGCATTATCTTTCACTTCAACAACCTTATTTTCGTCAACTTTATTCTCATTTTTTAATTTTGGTTCAGCTTGTTCCGCTTCTTTGCTTTCTTCCTTTTCTTTCGTTTCTTCCTTGCTCAAAGTATCGCTAGGAACAGCTACCAGCTTCTCATCTTCCTTGGGATGCGGAAGGTCATCCAAGGTCTGATTCAAAATAGCCAGCTCAGATTCCATCATGACACGAACCTTCTTCATGAAGCTATTTTTTTCACGCACCAGCCTGTCATACTCAGCAGTAATAACACTTACCTTGTCTACAGCTTCTTTAATCTGCCGTTTCGTATCAAAATCTGTCTTCTCACGCAATTTTTTGCATTCCATTTCCGTTTGCTTACTCAGATTTTGGCAATCCATTTCTGTTTGCTTGCGTAGATTCTGGCAATCGGTTGTTGTCTGCTTGCACAAGTTCTGACATTCCGTTCCCGCCTGTTTCCGCAGATTCTGGCACTCCGTTTCCGTCTGCTTCCGCAAACTGTGACATTCTATTTCTGTCTGCTGACTCAACGCCTGACATTCCTTCTTCGTCTGGTCACGCAGATTTTTACATTCCCTTTCCGTATTTTCCTTTAACTCTGCAGCAGATTCCCTTGCATGAGATGTAACCTCTTCCGCTGTCTTCTGAGCCATAAGCAACGTACCTTGCAAATTTTTTTCCAGCTTTTGATAGTCTTCTATTGTCTTCCTGCTAAGTTCCAACTCTTCCTTCAGCTGACCATTTTCTCGATACAAAACTTCATAATCATTCACTACTTGATCAAGGAAGGTGTCTATTTCGTCTTCATTGTAGCCGCGAAAGCTCTTTTTGAACTCTTTGTTATGTATATCAATTGGGGTAAGCAAAATCCATTTCTCCTTTATAAATCAAATCTATCAGAGATATCGCTTCAGAAATACGCAAGTTCGTCCTTTTTTCGTTTGACCTCGAACCTCTGCGACTTCCAAACGTCCGCGGCCACGCATGGAAAGGGTATCTCCCTCTTTTACCATTTGTGATGGGCTTTTTACTGCCTGCCAATTTATTTTCAGCTTATCCGCTGCGATATCTTCCACTGCACGACTGCGAGACGTTCCAAAGCCAGCTGCTGCGATAGAATCCACGCGCATAGATGCTACCGTTGCACGAATCTCCTTACAGCGTTCTTCTTTTGGTGCCAGTGCCGCCAAATCACCCAGAGAACACTTAACTGCTTCTGAACCAATATGGGTCAGATTCGCAAGCAAAAAATCTGCCATTCCCTTGTCTACAATAATTTTTGCACATTCCGATGTCACAAGGATATCGCCTATGCAATCTCTCTCAATACCAAGCCCCATCAGTGAACCCAGTACATCCCTATGAGATAAATGTGCAAACTTTTCATTCCAGGAGGCCTCCACGACCACAATTCCATAAGCAGGCTGGCTTTCAAACGATGCATCCACAAAAAGTGCCTTCTGGCGCTCAGCACCATGATACCCGCCAAAAAAATCAATTTTAATTCCCGGAAAATTTGCTTTTACTGTCTCAGCAATCTCCTGTCCTAAAGGACTCAAAAAGGCTGACACTCGAAATTTTTGGCTCTGAAGCGCCTGCGTTGCCAAATCCACCAGCTTTACAGCAGTTTCTTCCTCTTCTGTCCCTCGATAGAACCTTATAATTTTTTCTTTTTGCTTTGATGCCATGCACTCATCTCCAAAGAAAACTATCTTTTATTTCTTTAACCAAGGAAGATCCGCATTTTCAGGCTTCTTTTCTTCTTCCGTAAAAGAAATATTTACGTTATTGGGTGCGCAAAAGAATACTCTTTCTCCCACTCGCCGAATATCTCCATTCAAGGCATAAGTCGTACCGCTGATAAAATCAATAATACGCATTTCCTCTGCCTTGTCTATCTTATTCAAATTGATCACCACAGGACGCTTCTCCTGCAAGCAATTTGCAATTTCCTGAGAATCATCAAAAGATGTCGGCTCGATCACTACGACCTTCATTTTGCTTGTCGCAATTACATTATCACGGACAGACGACGCTCCACGAAAATCAACTACATTTTGCGACCCTCTAGCCTCCGCTCTGGCTTCCATCGGTCGCTCAAAATCTCTTTCTCCTTCTTTACTCCATTCTGGCGTTTTTTCTAATGGTTCCAGTTCCTTGTCCTCATACTCTTCCATATCCTCTTGGTCGCCAATTCCCAATTTCTTGCTTACTTTATCCAAAAAACCCATTTACTATCACTCCTTATTTCATGTTCCCATACAAGCGTTTTCCAAAGATCGCAGTCCCAACCCGAACGATATTGGCGCCTTCTTCCACAGCAATCCTATAATCATTCGACATACCCATAGAAAGATACTCCACATCTGCTGCCTTCCACTTCATCGCTTTCACCTTCTGAAAAATCTCATACATTTCTCGAAAAAGCGGCCGGCACCCCTCTGCATCTTCATAATTGGGAGCAATCATCATCAAGCCTTTTAATCTAAGATTTGAAAGTTCATCTACCGTCCGCAACAAATCCATCAAATCCTCTTTGCGAACACCGGACTTGCTCTCTTCCTCTGCAAGATTAACCTGCACCAGCACATCTTGAAGCTTGTTTTCTTTTTCTGCTGCATGGTTAAGTGCCTGTGCCAAATGAATACTGTCAATAGAATGAATTAAATCAAAATATTTTACCGCCTGCTTCACCTTGTTCGTCTGTAAATGACCAATCAGATGACATTTGACCTTACGTTCAAGCCTCTCAAACTTTTCCTTTGCCTCTTGAATACGATTCTCGCCAATTTCCTTCGCTCCAGCATCAATGGCTTCTCGCATTGCAAGAATGTCATGGTTCTTCGTAACAGCTATCAAATGCACAGTGGCTTCCCTTGGAGCCCGAACTCTTGCGGTCTTCGCCTTTTCTATTTCGGCTTCTACCATACGAATATTATCTGCTATCATAGTCTATGCCTCAATTCCAATCAGTATTTTCTCACTGCTATCATCGCAGCAATGCGTCCGGTTTTTTTTCCATCCGCACGATAAGAAAAATACCATGAATTATCGCAAGAAGTGCAGGTGTTGGAAAGCTCTATGTTTTCCTCCTTCATTCCTGCCTCCAAAAGCTGTATCCTGTTAGCTTCCCAAAGATTCAAATATATTTTACCGTTCTTGGAAAGCAAGATCCTTTCTATGGACAGCGGAAATGCCTGCCGAAACTTCTCCGCAACTTCCGAGCCTATTTCATAACAGCATGGTCCTATCGATGGGCCGATTCCTGCTAAACATTCCAAAGGATTCGTATGAAACTCCTTCTGCATCGCCTCAATCGTCAACTTGGCAATCCGTGCCACCGTCCCTTTCCAACCACCATGCGCAATCCCTGCAGCTCCATGCTCAGGGTCAAAAAACATAATAGGCGTGCAATCCGCAAAACAAAGCATCAGTGGAAGCCCTGGTACATTTGTAATCAATGCATCCGTTTCGGGAACTGCCTCGCCATAACATCTTGCTCCCCTTCCAGCGTCCTCTGCGTAAACTCGAACGACCTGTGCACCATGTATTTGCTGTGGCGTAACGATATCCTCTGCCCTAAGCCCTAATGAGCTTGCAAACAGCAAACGATTTTCCCATACTGTCTCAGGATCATCATCTACATGCAATCCAAGATTCAAGCTGTCATACGGCTTCTGGCTTTTTCCGCCCTGACGGGAAGAAATCGCATGTATCACAAGATTCTCGGGAAAAACAGAAAATTTGCCATGCCACAAATTACTATGCTTGTGCTGCAAAAAATAACTCATACCAATTTCCTCACAAAACACCAATACCATACTAGCATACACCACAACGGTTGCACCCGTCAAAGCATTGTTGCGTAAATTTTAAAGCTTTTGCTTTTTCCAGCTCCAAATAAAGGTATTCCGCCCGCACTCCCATATTAAGGCAAGCCCACGGAAATACCTCATTTTTCTCCCGCATACGATAAATATAATCACTTGCAGAAAGTCCCTCGCTCTTCATTGCTTGATTCCATGCCTTGCTTCCGCCTTTTTCATGCGCCTTCAGAAGCACTTTGGAAATTCGCCGATCACCGCGAGCCAGTACGGCTTGCACGCAAGCCTCTCTTGGCGATTCCGCTATAATGCGGACATACTTGCTCTTCTTAAATGCATCTTTTATAAATTTTAAGCTTTTCTCTATTTTTTCTTTTGAAGCCATCGGCAACCATTGAAACGGCGTAAAGGGCTTAGGAACAAATGGATTGATACTGAGCGTCAAAAGTCCCTTGCAGCCCTTTTCACGCATATGCTCCTGCAACCTGCCTGCCAGATCCACAATTGCCGCAATATCCTCCTCCTGCTCAAAAGGAAGACCTATCATAATATACATCCGAAAATTCTGTATGCCGGCTTCGATTCCAAAATCCATCGCTTGAAAGAGATGCTCCTCATGAATTCCCTTGTTAATGACAGAGCGTATCTTCTCGCTTCCCGCTTCTGGCGCAAGTGTCAGTGTTTTTAGACCGCTTGCTGCAAGAGCCTGAACCAATTCCTTTGTCACAGAATCTGCACGAAAGGAGGCTACAGACATATCAAGTCCCACATCCAGAATATACCTGCAAAGCTCATTAATCTCAGGATAATCGGAAATGGCTGCACCCATCAAGCCAATACGCTTTCCATAAGGAATCGCTTTCTTGACTTCCTCCTTTAAGACGGAAAGAGAACGGTTGCGAGGTTTCCGAAAACAATAGCCTGCCATGCAAAATCTGCAATGACGGCCACAGCCTCGTGACGTTTCTATAAGGTATAACTGAAACTCCGTGTCTTCCGTATGAACTACCGTATGGGCAGGATATTCATCCAAATTTCTTACCCACTGCCTTTTTACTTCAAGGGGCGTATTGTCTATGGAGATAATCTCAGAAATTTGTCCATTTTCATTGTAGCAGTGCTCGTACAGAGACGGCACATAAACCCCAGGAATTTTTGCCATGCGATGAAGCAGCTCATCACGAGATACCCCTTCCAGCCTTGCCTGATGGTAAACATCCATAAATTCAGGAAGAATTGCTTCACCCTCGCCAATAATGAAAGCATCAAAAAACAAGCTAAGTGGCTCAGGATTAAAAGTAGCGCATGGTCCTCCAGCAATAACTATAGGATCCATTTCTCCCCGTTCCTTTGCAATAAGCCTAACTTTTCCCATTTCCAAGATTTTTAGAACATTGAAGTAATCCATTTCAAAGGAAATCGCAAACCCTATCATAGCAAACTCATAAAGCGGACTTTGTGTTTCCAGTGACATGATGGGCGTACTTGTTTTTGCATAGCGTTCCATCAGCTTGCTGTCCGGAAGGAATACCCTCTCACAAGCTGTATCATTCCTTCGATTTAAAAGGTCATAGACAATATGAAAACCTAAATTTGACATACCTACATGATATGAATTCGGATAAACAAGTGCAAATCGATCTCGCCCGCCCAGAGGATGCCTGCAGCAGCCCTGCTCCTTTTTCAACGTTTCCTTTAACTCTGCTTTTAATTCCCAAGTCAAGCCATCCTGCCTCCAAATTACAGCTTCTTTTCCCTACACTTTAAAAGCTCCAGTTCATCCTGAAAGCTGCTAATATCACGAAACTTTCGATAAACGGAAGCGAATCGTATATATGCAACCTCATCAAAGTCCTTTAATCTTTCCATGACCAATTCTCCAATGGACTTTGCCGTTACTTCCCGCTCCATTGTATTACGCAATTCACGCTCAATAGAATTCCCTAGAGTAACAATGCGCTCCATAGAAATATCCCTCTTCTCACAGGAGCGAATCAATCCATCCATCAGCTTTTGCCGTTGAAATTGTTCTCGTCTCCCATCATTCTTTTTCACCATCAATGGAACCTGCTCTACGATTTCATAGGTCGTAAACCGACGGCCACAGCCCCCACATTCCCTTCTCCTGCGAATCGCATTCCCGTCATCAGCAGCACGAGAATCTATGACTCTGCTATCTTCCTTTTGGCAAAATGGACAACGCATTACCTTTACACCTTCTTTTTATAAAATTCTTTTTTCTTCTCATGTGGCTTTACAAGGCAACGTTTGCCAAAGCCAATCAAATCTTCCCTATGTGCCATTCGCAGTGCCTTACATACAATTTCATAGTTTTGAGGTCTCCAATACTGCAGTAAAGCCCGCTGCATTTTCTTTTCCTCATAGGACTTTGCCGTGCAAACCTTTTCTCCAGTCAATGGATGACAGCCTGTATAATACATGCATGTAGACAAAGTTCCAGGGGTTGGGATGAAATCCTGTACTTGTTCAGGACGATACCCAAGGTCACGAATAAATTCCGCAAGCTCTATAGCATCCTGCAAGGATGCTCCCGGATGGCTTGACATAAAATAAGGTACTAAATATTGCTTTTTTCCCAATCGTTCATTTACCTTTCTAAATTTCTTTGCAAATCGAAGATAAACCTCCTTCGAGGACTTCCCCATCAGCTTAGTTACTCTGTCAGAAATATGCTCCGGCGCTATTTTCAACTGACCGCTGATATGATATTTGCAAAGCTCCTCCAAGAACTCATCTTCATCCTGCGCTAATTGCAGATAATCAAAACGCACACCGGAGCGAATAAATACTTTTTTTACACCAGGCAAAGAACGAATTTCTCTCAGTAGCTGCAAATAATCGCTGTGATCTGCAATCAGGCTCCTGCACGGCTGCGGAGAAAGACACGCTTTCGCTCGGCAGGTTCCAACCTTAAGCTGCCTATCACAGGATGTTCGACGAAAATTTGCGGTTGGTCCTCCCACATCATGAATGTACCCCTTAAATCCTTTCATTTTCACCAAAAGCTTTGCTTCCTTCAAGACGGAAGCATGGCTGCGTCTCTGGATTATACGTCCTTCATGAGAAATAATAGCACAAAAGCTGCATCCGCCAAAGCATCCTCTCTGGCTTACTAAACTAAACTGCACTTCCTTGATAGCCGGGACTCCGCCAGCAGCTTCATACACTGGATGATAGGTACGCATATACGGTAGGTCATATACCTCATCCATTTCCTCTTCCGTGAGCGGAAGTGCGGGAGGATTCTGCACAACACACCATTCATCATTCTGTTGTGCCAAACGCTTGCCTCTTATGGGATCCTGTTCTAAGTATTCCGTTTTGAAGGCCTCTGCAAAAAGTCTCTTGCTTTCTTTCACTTCTGCATACGATGGCAGTTTTTCATAATCCCAAACATAATCAAAATTGGGAACGCGAAAACAAGTACCTCGCACATCTTGAAGATTTGAAACCTCAATTCCTCGATGAAGTTCCGATGCAATTTCCAAAATAGCATGTTCCCCCATGCCATAAACCAACAAATCTGCCATGCTGTCAACCAAAACTGACCTTCTGACAGAGTCCGTCCAATAATCGTAATGAGCCAACCTCCGCAAACTTCCTTCAATCCCACCTATAATAATGGGAACATCATCCCAAAGTTCACGCAAACGATTACAATAAACAATCAAGGCCCGTTCTGGACGGCAGCCAATTTTCCCTCCTGGCGAGTATGCATCCTCACCCCGAATTTTCTTAGCTGCCGTATATTTGCTCAAAAGAGAATCCATATTGCCTGCAGAAACAAGAAACCCCAACCGTGGCTTTCCTAAACGGGCAAAATCCCGCGTAGAATGCCAATCCGGCTGAGGAATCAAACCAACCTTATAGCCATGTTTTTCCAGCAAACGGCAAATAATTGCAGGTCCAAAGCTCGGATGATCTACATAAGCATCTCCTGAAACAAAAACAAAATCTAGCTGTTCCCAACCTCTTTCCTTCATATCTGCTCTCGAAATTGAAAGAAACCCTTTCATTCCTGCAACGCATCCTTCTGAAATACCTTCTCCACGACCTCTCCGACATTGCCAAACCGCCCCATATCCTTGCCATTGCAAGAAACTTCAACAGCACCGGCATTTCCTGCTGTAATAGTGATTTTTTCCTGTCCTTCCCATGTCATAACTTTTCCATCTTCTACCGTGCCTTCAAATACACTGTTTCCATCCACGGAAACGCTCGTCCAGCATCTATCCATAAATTTTGCAACAACCTCCACATGATCCAAAGCCTTGGGAGCTTCTTTGATCGTGTTTTCTTCTTTGGGCTTGGCTTCTTCCTTCACAAAATTTTCTTTCACAATTGAAGTATCCACAGCCTTTTCTTCTGCCTTTGATGATTCCACAGGCTTGCTTGCCACAGTCGTACTATCCTGAGAAAAAGCGAAAAACGCACCGCAAAGCAAAACTATGAGAATCGCTGCTGCACCCAAAAACAACATATTCTGGTTCTGATGATATGTATTTCCCTTCTTTTTCATCTCAAAACTTGCAGACCTCTCCTGTGCGGAATCACGTTGCTTCTCTCCCCGCATGGACAAATCTTTCGAAGCATCTGGCACTGGCAACTCAGAATGAATATCCAACATATATTGCTTCACGCAAGCATCTGCATCCATCTTTAAAAAATTGGCATAATTACGAACAAACCCCTTGGTATAAACCTCAGCTGGCAAAGCAGCATAATCCCCATTTTCTATTGCTTCTATGTACAAAGCACGGATACTTGTAGCACGTGCTACATCTTGAATTGTCAACCTCTGTCTTTCACGCTCACTCTGGAGCATAACCCCAACCATGCATCTTCCTCCTATAACTACTCGCATGAAGAATAATCATTTCATACTACATTATAACGCCATCGTTCAAGAAAATGCCATAAGCATTTTTCCTCCAATTCACGTTTCAACGAAGCGGGAGATATGCTCACCGC
>CALELM010000042.1 GCA_937902665.1 uncultured Selenomonadaceae bacterium | reverse complement strand
AGCAGGTAGGCTTCGATGGCTTCATCGGACAAGCCTTCCACGGCTTCGGGCGTGAAGTACTCGCGACCGTCGGCTGCGCTCATGTCGCCGTGGCGGATCGTTTCCCATTCCGCGTCATTGATGCCGTACATGGACAGGATCCTGCGGCGCTGATGCGACAGGTTGCCCCAGTCCATGCTGCGCTCCAGAGCCATGTCGTGCGCCATCATGAGACCAACGGATCTCTTCCAGGAATGCGTCCACCAGTTCAAGCCGTTTAGGTTGAAAAACACATTCATGGCCTTCGTCATGGCGCCGATGGATTCATCGCCGGAGAAGCGGCCGATGACATCGCCTGTCATGTTGTCGAAGAAGACGCCCATTGTGGACAGAATGCGCTGCTGTTCCTGCGTGCCGCGGCCGTGGACAAGCCCCATGATGTTTTCCGCCATCGATCCCAAGAACGAATGCCCCTGGTATGCAAGCTCTGCGCTGGCCACGCTGGCGTCGGTGAACGATGAGATAACGGCGCCGCCCAGCTTTGCCATTGACTGGAGGGCACGGACGTTGCGCCCGATGGCTGCCACGGTCGGATTGCGGAACTCCGCCAGGGAGCCGTCGACTTCCTTCAGCTCGTTATCCAGGCGCTTCCGCCAATTGTCGAGGCGCTTGAGACCATCGTAGTCCTTGGCCTTCGCCTTATTGTCGCGCACCATCTTTACTAGCTGATCGAAGCCGGCGGACGGAGACGGGCCCAGGGTACGCATAAGCGCCGTGGTCGAGGCAGAGCTGCCCAGACCGTCCATAATGGCCTCTCGCAGGCTGCGTGCGCCGAACTGTTGATTGTATGCCCACCAGGAATCAGCGTCCTTGAAATGCAGCACACGCTTGGCAGAAGCGTCGGCAGCCGTGTCGCCGATCAGCGCACCGGTGAACTTGCCCTGCAGGGGGTTCGTCGGTTGCGTGTTCTTGGATCGCGTGACCGCCAGGTTCTCCCATGCCTTATTGAGGAACTTCTCCTGTGCCGCTGGCTGTCGGAGGTCTATGTCCTGATCCAGACCGGGCAGCCAGAGCTGCTTGGATTCATGTTCCTGGGCGATGCGATCCCAGTCCAGGAGCGGGGCTATGGTGTCGCGCCAGCGCTCAAAGCCAGCCTTGTAAATACGGGCCCTGTCGTGCGACTGACGGACGATATAGCCCTTTTCCTTGCCTACCCATGCACCGGCCGCGTTGAGGTCTGCACGGGCCTTTTCCTGCCATTTATGGACTACCTCCGCGATCTCCATCGCTTCCTTGGGGCCCTTGTAGGCTGCGGCGGGATTGTCATTGTCTATGCTCCAGAGCGCCCTGGCTACGTCCTGATCCAGAGCGCCCTTCTTGAACAGCTCCAGGTGCGTGTCGCCAAGCGCCTTGATGTCTGCCAGCACGGAACCGGCGTACCAGTTCCGCAGGGCTTCCTGCCTGGCGTCGATACTGAAGCGCGTGCCGTCTCCGGCGCGGTTGCTGCCGACCAGGAGGGCGGACAGCCCCTGCTCCTCCTTGCCGGCGAAGTTCCGCATGACGAAGTCGAAGTTATTGAGGCGCCGCGTGTACTGGAGCTGCAGCGCCCTCTTCTTGGCGTATGCGATGGTGGACGCATCGGCCACACGTCCCTGGAGGCTTGCAAGCAGCCTGTCGTGAATATCGTCGATCTCGCCGAACTTCATGGTAAGGCGCTTGCGTTCCTTCTTTGCCTGCTCCATGAGGGAGATGATCGTAGCCTCATCCACCCCCTTGAACTTGTTTTTTAGGTAATCGATGCAGTCCATATCAGTTCCTCATGTCGCATATTGCGGCTTCAAGTAGGATGTCGCCTTCGTTCTTAGCACGGTTGATTGCAGCGTCGTATTCCGCGACTTCGGCCTCGTATTCCTTGCGGATCGTATCGGCGACTTCGGGCACGTCCTGCATGGCTTCCAGGCTCTCGCGGATGCCCTGGTCGGCTGCGGCTACCTGTTCCTCCATCGCCTTGGCGTCGGCTGCGTCTGCCATCGGCGGCACCGATGTATCCATGCCCTCCGTGGGATCATGCGTCAGCAGCTTGCCCAGGCCGTAGCGGAAGGCCGCCTCGCTGTCCTCCGGCGACATCTGGAACATGCCGTCGAACAGCTTGCGCATCTCGTCGGAGATTTCCAGGCCGGCCGCATCGGCGTCGGCGTAGATCTCTTCGAACCATTCCTTCATGCGGGCGAAGGTCTCATCCAGAGCGGGTTCGGGCGATCTGCCGCTCAGAAGGTAGCGTTCTGCGGCATCGGCGAACTTCTCTTCAAAGCCCCTGATCTGCTCGCGGGAGTAGTTATCGGTAGTCCATGCCTTGTCAGGATCGGCGCCGACGAACTCGCAGAGCTTTGCATATTGCTCCTTGGCGTGCGTGCTGGCGTTCTCCATTGCGGCCGTGGCCGCCATCTCGCGGCGGAACACATGGAACAGTTCATGCGGAAGCGTGCTGGCATCGGCGTTCTTGAAGAACGTGATGACGGCCTTGCCGTCCTCCATAAAGGTGGTCTTGCCGCGGGGCGTCATGGCTTCCGGTGCAGGTTCGGCAGGAGCGGCTTCGGGCGCCGGCTCTTCTGTGGGCTCGACTTCCGGAAGGCTTTCCGGATCGATCTCCTCCCTGGGCGGCAGCTGCGGCTCCGGCTCTTCGACCTCCGGCTCCGGTTCAACGGGCTTGGCCGGCTCTGCAGGGGCTTCCTCTGTGGGCTTCGGTTCGGTGGTCGGCTTCGGTTCTTCTACGGGCGCTTCCTTCGGCTTCTTGGTGCGCTTGCGCTTGGGCTTTTCGCCGAGGGGACGCTCCTCAATGGCTATGTCTTCGGGCTTCAGATCCTTGGGGAGATATGGGCCGTTCACCTCGCGGGCATTCAGCGGCAAGCCCTCCGGAGTAAGCTGGGAGCTTCTTGGATACTCTTCCGTGCCAGCGAGCAGCGTCTTTCTTCTTTCTTCGGGCGTCTTGCCTGATCTGGCTGCGACATTCCTTGCCTCGATCTCGCCACCAACATGATTGTAGTTATCGAAGCCGCCGGCCCTGTTCATGTTGCTGCCAGGGGTGAAGCCTTCGATGCCCTGGATTGCGTGCTGTACTTCATGCAGCAGCGTGCGGAACGTCTCGTCAAGGTGGAACTGATCAACGCCCTTCTTGGCGTACCGGCTGTTGAGAATGATGTACTCGCCAACAACCTTGCCAGACCGGGCATTCCTTACGGTGCAATGGCTTCCGTAATGGTTCGGGGGCAGCGTCTTGGTGTAGACACGCATGTTCCCAAGTTCCGGATAAGCGTCGTAGAGCTCCTTGTTTACAAGTACATCTGACAGCTTTCCGGATCTGTATGCTCCCTCCGGGGCTGTCAGGCGCTCTGGAGCGAGCATTTTAGATACGGACTGCATGGAGCTGAAATTGAAGCTTCCGTCTCCGATCTCGTATCTCCATTTTCCGTCGGCGCCGCGTTCCCAGCCTGTTGCCATGCGTATGGCGAGGTCGGGCTTGCCGGCCTTCTCCATCTTGACGGCGATGTCCAGGGCATCGACACGCTCCCTGTATTCTTCCTTCCGCTTTGCGGCCTGCCTGACGCCCTTCTCGCCGAGGATCTGATACAGATCGCCCTGGTTGAGCTCGTCTACTCCTCTTCCGGATCCAGGTTCAGCGGTTCGCCCGGATTCTCGTGCATCCAGTCGGCTATAGCTTGAAACTTCTCCAGCCTCTGCTGCGGGGTCAACAGATCCCAGTATTTTAGCATGGAGTACGTCCATTGCTGCAAGAAGTCGTCTCCGGTCATCGGCTGAGAGCTGGGGGACAAGGTCTGCGAGTTCTCTGAATTGCTTGATCTGGTCATCGATGTTTACCCTTTTACTGAGGTCTTCTTCCGGATTGTATTTCTTGAGTAGGTCGCCGGTGCGGCCGAAGAAGCAGCCCAGGCCGCCGTTCTTGTCGCATCGCGTGCAGTTCCAGAGCGAGCCCATCTTCTTCATGTCTTCAGCGCTCGCGCCTTCGGGATACTTGAGCGGACGGGCGCCGCTGTCGATGGGACAGGTGTAGGGGCGCGTCCATTTAGGCAGCACGCTGATCTGTTCATCGCTGAGTATGCCCTTCCCTTCGACCACAGGCAAGATGACGCCGCCACGATCCTTGAAGCGCTGGGCATTCTTTTCCAGGAACGGGATGTCATCCTTTCCTTCATAGACGAAGGCTATGGGGAGGTCGGGATTCTCGTCGGCCATTGCCAGGTTGCTGCGGTCGACGGACAGCATGAGGACGTTTTTCTTCGGATCCAGCTTGCGCAGCAGGTCGGGCCGCTTGGAAAAGATCTGTGCACGGACGCCCTGCTTGTTGAGGTTCTCGATAAACGGGATCCACTTCTCATTCATGTCGCCCTTATCGAAGAGGCGGAGCGCCTTGCCGAGCTCAAACTCCGGCATGCCGGTGTATTCACGATGGACGATCTTTGCTGCCCTGACAGGATCATGTTCAACAGCCCAGGTGATCATCTCCGACTTCACGGCCGGCACGGGATAAGCGTAATTGCCGCGGGCTGCGTAGCAGTACTTGGCACAGTTATCGGACGGACGGCAATTGACGTAGGAAGCGTTTACGGCGTTCACCGGCTTGGATGCGTGGCCGACAATGCCGTTCTTCGTCAGGTACCACCACACGCCCTCCGGGCCCTTTTCGGTGATCGCCTGGCGCATCTTGGCGCATGACGATCCGCCCATCTTGGATCCAGCCATCATAGGACGGCCGGCAAGGAGGTCTTCAAGGTCGGCGCGGATCAGGATGGATTCAATGGTCTGGCTCTCCCAGGGCGTGCCCTTGTGCCTGGTGAGCTGTTCGCGGATCTCCGCTGCGTCGGGCCGGGCATCGATCACACGGTCGACGATCTGACGGTGGTACTCATCCAGCTT
Source organism: uncultured Selenomonadaceae bacterium (assembly GCA_937902665.1). Taxonomy (GTDB): domain Bacteria; phylum Bacillota; class Negativicutes; order Selenomonadales; family Selenomonadaceae; genus CALELM01. Next base: position 25,778 of record CALELM010000042.1, on the reverse strand, counting down.
GCTGTAGCTCTGGAAAAGTTCTTCTCCCTGGGCGTAGCGGAAGAAGTCGCCGGTCTTGGCGTCGTAGACATGGACGGGGCCGGAGAAATTGGCCAGCTCTCCCAGTATGTCCTGCGCCTTTGCGAGCTGATCCGGAGGCATGTCGCCCTTGCGGATTGCAGCATACAGCTTCTCCATTGCCTTTTCCGGATCATGGCCGCGTCCGCCGTTGTCGTGTGCATAACGGATGGCTGCATCGCGTACCTTCATGTCGGGATTGAAGTCCAGAATGCCCTTGCCGTTTACTTCGGCCACGGGCTGGAGGAAGGACTTCACGAAGCCGCGTTCCGGCGTGTGCTGGATGCCAGCAAGAAGCATGCCGCGGTTACGTTCCGTCTGTGCGGAGGCATCGGCAAAAGCCGACATACGGATCTGCATTTCCTTCTGGGAAGCATTCTTCAGCGTGAAGGCAAGAGCCTGTACGGACTTCTTCACAGGGGCCGTCGGAATGAGCGAGCCCTGTCCGAATATCTGCTCCAGTGGACGGCCGGTCTTTTCGGAATCTCCCAGGATACGCAGCGCTTCTGTGATATGGGACGTGATGTCCCAGCCTTCACCGCGTGCCTTGAGGCGGATCAGGGACGGGATTGCACGGTCAAGCTTGTTCAGCGCGGAAGCCGGCGCCGCACGCAGCACATCGGCATTGGGTACCACGGTGCCGCGGAGCATGGTAAGGACAAGTCCCTTGCCCTCGTCGGTGAGCGTTCCGTCCTTGTTGAGCAAGCGGGAGAGCTGCGTCTCTTCGATGACGCCGTCCTTGCGGAGCGCCTGGATGAAGCGCTTGCCATCGCCGGTATCCAGCCATTCACGGAGCGTCTTGTCATTGCCCTCGACACCGCGTGCCAGGATCTCCATGCTCTCCGGGGACATTATGCGGCCACGGGAGACACCTTCCGCACCACGTTCAAGCCCCTGCGTCATGCTCTGGTTGTACAGCCTGGAACGGCGTGCCATGTCTTCGGGCGTATTGACACCCTCGACCACGCGGACAAGCACAGGGCGCTGCATACCCTCAAAGGATGCCGGATCGATGCCGAACCTGGCAGCCTGATCTCGCAGGGCTGTGCGGTATGCATGGGCACGGTCACCGAACTGTGAGTATGCAAGCTGAAGGCTCATGCTCCGACTGTTGCCACCAAGCACGATGCCGCCTTCCGTGATGACGGGCGGGCCGTTGACGGCGTCGGGATTGTCGGTGATCAGGTAGCGCGGATCCAGCCCAAGGGCGTTGCGATAGACCTTGTCCTGTTCGCCGGCATCGCTGTGGTACGGGCGTTCCTGGACGTTCTCCGGATAGTCACCACGGACGGCATAGCCGTTTTCCGGATCGTGGGAGGCGATGATGTCGCCGAGCTCGCGCACCTCGTAGTAGCCGCGGTCTTCACCGGCCGGCGTCTTGACTGAGATGTCCATGCCACGCACACGGCCGTTTACGGCTGTGGCGTTCGGAACAGGTGCCTGGACTTCGGGAGCTGCTGCCGGCTGTGCTTCCGGAGCCTGTGCCACGGGAGCGGGTTCGGCTGCGGTTGGTTTTGCTTCCGGCGCAAGTTCACCGCCAAGCGTGCCCTCCAGCTGTGGATCGATAGGGATCTCGCCCAGCTGCTCCGCACGGAACTGCGGCGTCCAGGTATCGTAGTATTCCTTTACCGGCCGCTTTTCGAAATACGACCAGGAGCGAGCGCGGGCATCAAACTGGATAGCTGCTGCTTCGATCTGGTCTGCGGTGATTTTGGATCCGGCGGCCTGTGCTGCTTCAAAAGCTGATCTAGCCAGCTCGCGGCGCATAGCTTCCGATTCATCGGTAGGTGCGACTGTCTCCCAGGGCTTATGCGCAAGAGGGTTGTTCCTGTTTCTCCAGGCATTCCTCCAGTCACGAAGAGCGCCCATAGCTGGATGCATGGCACCGCCCATGATAGCTCCGAAGCCGATGTTCATAAGGCTGTTCATCATGCCGTAGTCAGCCTGCTGCTGTGTCTGCGTGGCGTACATCAGCGGCTCCATAGCAACGGCACCGGACAAGCCTTCCAGGGCGCCCATGCCGGCACGCCGTGCGGCCAGGCTCCATGCGCCCGTGGCTCCGCCTTCGATCATATCCACACCGAGACGCATGGCTGCGCTGGGAAAGATCTTCTTTGCGGCCCACAGCGGATCCATGAAAGTGGCTGCAATATTGAGCGGATCTGCTGCACCTACGATAAGGTCAGTTGCAAAGCCGACGGGCGCCCATTCATCGGGAGCAAGTTCCCTGGTGAAGGCTCTGTCGTTCGCTTCCTGACGGCGCTGCATGATGATATTCAGCGCATCTTCGTTGTAGCCCGCGTCAGGCTTTATCATGCCCTTGAGGCCAGCTTCGTCGATGCGGCGCTGCTGCTCTTCGATGTCCAGAGCGGGCTTGCCGGTGTATACGACGGAATCCGGATCAAAGGACATATCGTCCTGGTGGGACATGATGTCCGCCAGGGTATCGCTGCCGATCTGAGACTCAAAGATGTCCTTTGATCGTCTAATTGCCGTGCTAGGACTAGTCTCGTAGGCATCTGTTATTGAAGCCTTCAAGTAATCCGTGAAGGATACGTCCATATCATCTACAGACAGGGGCGTATCCATATCGATGTTGTTTTGGGAATATAAGGCCATGTGCCCTCCTACAGGCTATCGCTGATGCTATCGTCCACTTCGGAGCCGGAGCTGTAGTAGCCGTTGTACTCCTCCAGGGCTTCGAAGCTGCGGGTGATCGGCTTGCCGTCCCTATCCTTGACTGCCCGGTTGCCGACGGTGAGAACGACGCCGCTTTCATCCGGAAGCACTACCCATTTGCCCTTGGCACGAAGCATATTGCGCGTTGCGCGAGCCTTCCCTTCCGCGGAAAGACCTTTATCTTCAAGGCCGGCTATGGGCTGTAGCATATCGACACGGATGTCGTTGATCGTCTCCGAGGCGCCCTGCTCTACCCTGTCGGCGTCAAAGCGCTTCGGGATCCGCATGCTTCCCTTTACGGTATAGCGGTCGCTGATGACTGCGCCTGCCGCCTTTTTGATGGCGGTTGCGTCATCCATGCCCTGCTGCTTGTAGGCAAGAGCCATCCGATAGGTGGAATCCTGGATCATCTTGGCGGTGCCGCTCTCGTTGTCGGTGAACAGCGTAGACATGATCGGGGACAGTTCCGTGCGGACGGCGTCGGAGAACTCCTTCTTCTTGAACTCCGCCGGCATGGTATCTTCCGTGTCCTTGAGCCAGTTCTTGCCGCTGGTCGTGGCAAGGAGATTGCCGTCTCCGGGAGCCATGTCCTTTATCAGGTTGAAGTTCGCAGGGAGTTTGCCGGAATCCACAAGCTGCTTCATCACGGACTGCGCCTGGTTGCCATACATCTCCATGACGCCGGCTATAAACTGTGCCGGCTGCTTCGTCTGCTGGAACTGCGAGACAAGCGTGGTCTCCTCCGACTTGGTGAGGGGCTTCATGGAAGCCTGTGGCACGCCGTTCGTCTTCTGGTAGTCCAGGCGTGCGGCCACGCGGACGGATGCAGGGACTTCCTGCGAGATGCCGGCGCTTGCATCTGCTGCTGCTGCCGGATCGTCCTTGAGGGCTTTGACGCGGGCATTGTAGACACCGCTGATGGCATCGTACCTGGCTGCGAGGCGGTCGTACTTTTCCTTTGTGAGCTCGTTTCCCTCGCTGTCGACAACCTTGCCGTTGGCGTTCGGAGTAAGCGCGGCTGTGATGCTGGCGATTTCCTTCCCTAGCGTGGCAAGATCGTTGTCTTGGGCGAAGCGGACGTCCACCTTGTTGTCATCGAGGAATTTCGCCTGGGCGATAAGCTTGTCACCGCGCTTGTCCCCCATAGCCTTCATCTTTTCGCCGAGCTGGCGGAGCGGAGCCGTGTTGCTCTGGACTTGTGCCTGGAACAGGGCTTCGGTGCTGTCGGCTGCATACTTGGCAAGGGCTTCGGTGCGGCGGGCCCTGGCTTCGGCTTCCTGGCTCTTCTGGAGCCTGTGGATCTTGTCCATGTAGGCAGGAGCGTTCTTTCCGAGCCTGGCGTAGCCTTCCTTGTATGCCTTCTGTGCGGCGCCAAGATTGCCGGCTGCAATGGCACGGTCAACGCGGCCGCCGGCTACCATCATGTCGGAGTTACGGATCTCCGTTTCCAGGTTCATGCCAGGGCGGAGCTTGGCAAGCGTCTGGAGATAATCGTCCTGGGCGGCTGTGATGTCGGCATCGCTGCCGGTGCCGATGGTGTCAGCGAGGAAGTCCAGCTTGCCCTTGATTGTTTCATCCTGGTACTTGAGCATCTGCCCATCGCCATAGGCAAAGCCGGCCGACATGGCTTGTAGTTCAAGCTGCTGGCTCTGGGCCCGGAAGCGTGCTGCCAGCTCCGGCCGGCCTTTGAAGCGCTCATCGACCAGGGCGTCGGCTTCGCCTTTGACGTTGCCTCCGAAGGCGTCTTCGGCCCCGAAGGCATCCTTGCCGAAGACTGTCTGCTTGTAATTGGACTGAAAGCGCATTGCACGCTTATGCAGTTCCGTGGTCGCATCGGCGAGCTCCAGCTCGTCCTGCTTTGCCTGGCGCTTTTCAAAATACTGCCCGACGGCGTTCCCTAGGTTCGCGGCGGCCCGTATCATGGGAGCCTGGGATTCCGCGAACAGCCTAGCCGTGTTCCCTGCCTTGGCCACCTGCATTGCCGGCAACGCGAGCTTGCCGATATTGCCGACGGACATTTGAGAATTGTATACCTTGATCGGCATCGGATCCTCCCTAATTGCTCAAGAGCGAATTGCCGAACGTCATGAGGCCGGTGGATAGACCTGTCGAGAACGGGTCGATCATATTGGCTATGGATCGCTGGGCGGAGCTGATCTTGTCGAAGCCGCGTGCCTGTGCGTCCATCATCTTCAGCGTGCTTTCGCCCTTCCATTGCAGCATGCGGTCGGCCTGCATGCCGGCGGCTGCGTCATTGGCGTATGCGAGCGCATTGCCTTCCTGGATCTGTGCCGCGGATCCGGAAGAAATATCCACGTTCCCCGCGGCGGTGGAGGCGATGCCTTCGCCCTGGTTTTGCCGATAGGATTCCGTCACGGCCGCACGCTGCCGGGCCAGATCGTCCATTGCGTTCTGGTTGTCCAGCTCCTGCGTCTTCATGCCGGTGCGAACCTGGTCGGCGGACAATGCAGTCATCTTCGACTGCACATTGGCATTGATCTTCTGCCTGGAAGCATTGCCCCAGGCTTCAACGCCGGCTTGTGCGCCCTTGATTGCGGCGCTCATTGCTTTGAACCAGCCCATATTATGATGCCCTCCCTGAGAATCTCGCCACATCCATTGCGACGAGGATGGCCAACACCGTGAGCGGGGTTGGCGTGTTTACCTGGATTGTGATTGGACAATCGCTTCGCCAGCCGGCGCCGAGCATGCAGTCGAGGTCTATGGCTTCGGCCCAGAACGGTTCCACCTTGAAGGATCCATCGGCTACCTTGCGGTCGACGATCTGGAACAGCTGCTCGATGCCTACCTTGAACGACATAGCATTCATGACGCGGACGCGGGCGTGCAGCAGGTTCTTGTTGTGCATCATCGAATCGACCATGTTGTCCTGGACTTCATGCATGTTCGGGATCAGCGTGGACGTGTACGGGATACCGATGACAACGTGATTGGCGCCCTTCTGGAGGCTGAGTGTTCCGGATGCGGATACGGTCAGATTGTCAATAGTGCCGCCGTCGGCGAATACCTGCACAGCCTGGTTCGCCAGGTGCGTGAGGCCGTTGAATGACTTCATCGGTGTGGCGCTGTCGCCTGTCAGGGCGCAGTCCAGGAAGAATGCGTCATCGACATCACCGGAATTGAAGAACGTCTCCAGCCTTTCGATGAAGACGCCGTTCCGCCGCTTGATGATGAACCAGACCTGATCGTCAGGGGTGCCTGGGATAGAACACACGTTCTTGAACTCGCCGGCTGTCTCATGCCGATGCCAGCCCATAACTTCCTGGTCTTGCATGTACGTCATTGCGATCATGCGGCCGTCGGAGGTCACGCACCACAGTATCGAATACGGATCCTGCTGGTATGCCCAGGACGTGATGTCCACATCGCGGAGCATGTGCCTGGAAAGAAGCGTCAGCTCTTCACCGACGTACTTGTCATAGGAATACTGGTAGCCGAAGACGCGGACGGACTTCGATGCCCTGGACAGGTAGACGATGCCGCCACCCATACCGATGGCTTGCAGTTTGTCGGCGCCCACGCTGGACTGCTGCTGGAAGCTGCAATTGGACGGCGTAAGGACGGAGCCCTGTGCCGCCTGGAGTACCCATTCCGAGGATTCCGTGCCGAATGCCAGAACGGATCTGTCGGGCCGGCACCAATTGATGATATTTGCTTCCGTGCTCGCCAGGGTGACTTCGATGTAGTCGCTGTCCTTGGGATTGATGGCGGCTGCGAAGCTCTCAAAATTGGCCGACTGGGACAGCCAGAACGTCACAGGCTTGTTGAGCGTGCTTGCGAATCCGAGGCGCTGCTGGAAGAAAAACACCTGGGAAGGATAGTCTCCGGGGCTAGCGAACGGGTTTTCGTAATTCATCGGCATGTCGCCGGTGTCGGCACCTATGTTTTCATCGTCGAAGCTGGTACCCGTAGCGCGGCCGATAAAGCCGTAGACGCCGCCGCGGTATTTATACACCTTGTAGTATGCAGCGCCGGCAACGGCGTTCCATGTGATCCGTGGGAAGTACGTCGTGGTCAGCAGCTTGCCGTTGCATGATACCGCGTTGGAGGGGTTGCTCTCGCTGCCATCGTTATCGCTTACAGCCACTACGACGTAGGAATACGATCTGTCGGCGACTGTGCTCTCCGTCGATCCCTGCATCCATGCGCCATTGGCATGCGGTGCCGCGATGCTGGGCGTGAAGGTCGGCGTAGACCATCTCCAGTCATCATCGGCATAGCGTTCCAGCTTGCGCGGGGCATAGTTATGGTGGGCGAAGTAGATTACGTCGGCTGACTGTGCGAAGGTCACGTCCTTTATGTCGGCAAGCGAGTATGGCGTGGCGACTTCATATACAGCGCCGCCTTTCATGACATAGCTGCCGTTCGGCATCCATATCCGCATCTTTCTGTCGCCGAACTCCAGTATGCGGCCCTGGGAAGCGGAAAATACGAACGGGATCAGGCGGCCGTTCTCCGACATTGCCTGCCCCAGGTATCGTGTGCCCGGCCGGCGGCATGCTCCGCCCTGTGCCGTGGGGCAGAAGTTCAGCATGGTGCGGCAGCCCTGGCCGTAAAAAGGCTTGTCTACCCTGGCACGCAGTTCCGGATCGAGCTCGCCGGAGCTGAATACGTTTTGGATCTTCTGCGTGAACATCAGTCCCACACCCCCGCAAAGCGGTTCCGGATAAAGCGGGATTCCTTCCAAGGAGCCGGCTCTATCGGATTGGTCTGGATGTCGTTGTCGACCTTGGCTTCCGCAAGAGCCTGCATGTACATCTGGTACATCTGGCTTCCGTTGCTTGGCTCGCTCTGCTGGTGGTACTGGCAGATGTCAAAAGCCAGGTACCATGCGAGCGCTTCGCCGAAGGTCTCCGGCATACCGGTCTCTTCATCGGAGACGTAGCGCAAGGCTATGTGGTCGGCGTTGGAATAGATATTCTGCCCCACGACGTCGAAGCGGACTTCCGGCTCGCGGAAGATCTGCTGCGGGGCGATATTGCCCTCTTCGTCAACGGCATACTGGTGGCAGTCGATGATCGTCTTGCAGTCGCCAGGAATGGTAAAGGCATACTTGTATCCGACAATGGGCTGCGTGCTGTTCTGTGCCAGGAACACATACCGCTGTGCGAAGCTCCAGGGGTATTGCGTAAGCACATAGGAATAGCAACGCTTGTATGCAGCCATTGCGATGGCGGAATCCGGGGCGTCCTGGAATCCCAGGTTCGCGCCCACAGCGCCGCACCGTCGAAGCGCCATGTTGATGATGTCTGTCCTGTTCAGCATGGTGTACCTCCATGTTTTTCCATGATGGTATGCCCATGCCGGACTGCGGCAAAAGAAAAGCCCCTCCGGAGAGGGGCCGCTGATGTTATTTGAACTTGGCTCTGGCTATGCTGTTCAGCTTCCGCAGGCGCTCAAAGTCCTTCCTGCTGTTGACGGGCATGCTGTATTCAATCTGCACTTCCATTGCCCCCAGCAGCTCGTTCACCTTTTTCTTCCATCCCAGCTTTGGGACGGCGTGCTTCCGAAGTCTCATGCGTTCACCTTCTTAAAAATTGCGTCGGCCGTTTTATAGGCTTCCTCGTACTCCGCCAGAGCGGCCTGTGCCAGCTTGGCGAAGCGCTCTGCGTGGTACGTCAACGTCCCCATGAGCTGCCAGTCGGCAGGGTGCGCTCCGTCTCCTATGTCTGCCAGGCATTCCATGAGCATAGGCGCCATATGCTGCTCGTAATTTGCAAGCCATGCTCCTGTCTGTCCGACAAACTCCCTAAACACCACGATGTGATCCTCGTATGCTGATACGATCTCGCTCTTGATGATTTCGCATTCATTCTGCATACAAGCCCTCCTTCGATGTTACAGGTTGCCGCAATAAGCGGAGGTGGTAGGCTTTGAGTAATTGCTTACCTCTTGGAAACAATCATGTAAACAGGGTGACACTATGGCATGGCTATCACAAAAAGACGTTTCTACTATGACAGGCTTTTCGGAATCAGCTCTGCGCCATTGGAGGAAGGGCAAGAAGACCTGGAATGCGTCCCTCCTTGGGCCTGCGTTCTTCAGTGTGCACGGCCGGATCTTCTACTCTGCGGTCTCCGTCCAGCTCTGGATGCGACAACATGCGGCTTCCAGCGGCATCATTGGTCTTGAGGCCTCAGAGCTACTTCCTATCCGCTAAAAGTCATGCATGATGGTCTCAAACAACTGTTGCAATTTCTGCAACGGTTGAAACGGAAAATCGGAGTTTCCGATTTTTGGAGGACATCATGGGTGAATTTATTTCTCGCGGCGCAGCCCTTGGCACGTCGATCCCGGGCTTGGTGCTTGGCTCTCTTGGCTTCCTGCAGTCTGGCGGCCTTGGCGGTGGTCTTGGCGGTATTCTTGGCGGCGGCAGCACGCAGGCTGCTATGATGGCGAATGCAGCAGGCCAGGCTGCTATGGCAGAGAAAGACAGCATTATCGCCAGACTTCAGTCTGAGAAATACGCAGACCACGTCGGCATCGACGTCTACAAACAGTCCCGTGTGGATAACACCGACCTTCGCGACCGCATTATGGGCGAATGGCTTAAGCCACTGGCGCAGGAAAGTGCTGCCAACAGAGAAAGGCTGGCAACCATCGAAGCAAGCATGAAGTGTGAGTCTGAGAAGACCCAGCTTCGGGAGCAGCTTATAGAGCAGAAGTTTGCGACGGCCAATTCTGAAATGCTGCGCCACGTCGATGACGTTGCCAATAAGGCCGCTTGTGGCATCAGCGCCAACGCTGCTGGTATCGCTGCACTGCGCTCTGTGGTTGACGGAATCACAGCTATCCACATTCCTGCCGCCGTTGTGTGTCCCGAACCGATGCCCCGTTGGAACTCCTATGAGGTTCCAACCAATCAGGCTCCCGCAACACAACCAGTCTCCGGAAGCGTAGGCGTGACTAAGTAATTGTGGAGGTGCCGCCCATGAAGATGACCACGCAGGAAATACCGCTCGTGATGGCTGAATACGTTGACAGCCAGGTAGCCCCAAAGGCCAACGGCATGCAAAAATTCGGGACATACGCAATGCTCTATGCCGTGAATAACAAGCTGCCGGAGATTATCACCAGGTACACGCCGATTATGCGCATGACTGGCATCATGGATGATGATGGCGCAATCGACTTGGACTATGTGCACAGCATGGCAGCCGACGCTATGAGCCACGCAGGATCGATCAATGTCCTCGGCTTCAACATGGACGGCACCGACGTCGAATCCATTTACGCCATTGCTCAAAGGCATGGGAGGTGATCATGATGCTGGACGAAACGACGCGGGCACGGCTGCATACGATGATGGCTAAAGCCCTGGAGCACGCGGAGCATGCTATGGAAGATCATGACTGGGACAAAGCACATCTCATGATGGAGGTAGCCAGGGACGCAGATCATGTATGCCGTAAGCATTACATCATGGAACATCATCCGGAGATGGTGCATTAGAATCGCACGCGTGCGAATATAAACGCACTATTCACACGGAATAGTACAAGTACACATTCAAAAAATAAGCCCTGGACACCACCAGGGCTTATGTCATAACTTTACGTCATAAGTTTGAACGTAATTCTGTCATGATTTAGTGACACGCTGCAATTGAAAGATGTATTATTTCAGTTAGTTATAGGTTAGAGAATAATTCTCCTAAGCTGTAGGCCGCGTGTTCGACTCACGCCTGGGTCACCAGATATTTCAAGGGGTTATCCTATTGCAGGATAGCCCCTTCTTCTTTAGTCAGGACGGGCATGTCAGGAAAAGGCATATCCGGCAAGGCTTCGATGGCGGCTTTTTTCTGCTTCGTCATGACGTGCTGATAGTGTGTCAGCACCATTTGCGGGCTTGTATGCCCCATCAATTTCGCAACTGTGCCCACGTCGGCGCCGGCTGCAATCATGTCTGTAGCGAATGCGTGCCTTAGATCATACGGCCTGATGTTTCGGCTGATGCCGGCGGCTCGGACAGCTGATGTCCAGGCATGCTTCACGGACTGCACCTGTTTACCATTAAAGGATATTACCCATGGAATGCCAAGTATCCAGTCTTGGTCGTGCCAATACTGGATCACCGGCATGAGGCTGTCCTTGATCGGCACCTCCCTCCAGGGCTCCTTGTGGTTCTTCTTGGCTGCCTGGACGCGGATTACTCTGCGTGCCAGGTCGACGTGTTCCCAGCGGAGCTTGAACAGCTCTGACGGGCCGACGCGGACGCCGACCTTGCTGCCAAGGATAATCACGCGGCGGATATGGTCGGGCGCATGCTCGTAAATCGCCAGGGCTTCTTCCGGCGTTGGCGGCACGAAGTGTTCGTAGTCCGCTTGCGGGAGCTCCGGGAACAGCGGAAGCGCATCGATGTAGCCACGCTTGAGGGCCCAGCGCATAACGGTGAAGAAAACTTTCATGCGGCCCCGCACCGTGGTCGACTTGGTGCCAAGCGTCTGCAGCCGTGCGAGTACTCGCCCCATGTCCTTCCTGGTGATGCTTCCGATGCGGCACCGGCCAAGCATCTCCAGTGGGATCTTCATTCCGTCCAGGTGCCACAGCAGCACCTTGTAGGACGGCTTCTTTTCCTGTAGGTAAAGGGCGTCAATCGTCTCTAGGGAATCGTCTGGTGTTTCCTCCTGCGGTTCCTCGGCTAACCGGAAGGATTCCTTCTCCCAGGCTAGCCTGTATTTGATCTGTGCTTCCGCCTTCTGCGCTTCGGGCATCGTTGCGTAGGAGGCGGATTCCTGTTTCTTGGTTATCGGGTTCTGCCAATAGACTTGGAACGGCTTTTTTCTGCCTTTCCATACTCTGATTGCCATAGCTGCTCCTATTGCATCATGATGGCAGCATAGATCTCCCTGGGGGATCGTCCGACGATCCGCGGAGAATCCTTTTTCCTCGGGGCTATCTTCTGCGGCATGGCACTTTCGGATTGCAGCGTGTCAACCAAGGCCAATATCGCACGTCGGCTCCATTGCCAAGTCGCTCGTTTGCCTCTGGACGTATTCACGCCGGGCAGGCCGTGCTCCTGGAGCCATGTTCTTGCCTTCCGTGCGCTCATGCCAAGGAGCTCTGCGGCCTCATTGATATGCACGAACTCTGTCATTGATCCTTACACGGCTGCTTGCCGCATGGCTTATGTTCTGGGCAATGTCCCAGGCGGCGACATTTCGGCCCGGCGTTGCCGAAGACTATGGGCATAGACAGCTTGCAAAAGTTTAGCATCTGTCCGGCAATCGTGCGGACTTCTTCCTGTGCGCGATTGCAGCAGCGTTGCTCGAAGAAATTGAGCAGGGTGCGGCAGTTCATCGAAAGCACGAGCTGCGTGGCCGCACATTCCGGCAGGCCGAAGCGGGCATCTTCTGGCTTCATGCCACGCTCAATGCGCTGCTTGTATCTGGTCTCGATCATGCGGACATCTTCCTCGATGTACTCGTCATCATCGAACGCAGGCGACAACACAACGTCGAGATTGTCGAGCCTACAGAAGCGCTGCGACTGCTGGCTGTATGACGCGATGCGATGGCGCACGATCTGCAACGACGTGGCGCGGCTGCATTGGATATGAAACGTGAAGCTCGCATGCTCAAGAACGGAATGGTGCCCGGACTTGATGCACGCTTGGATCAGCTTCGTCATTGCTTCATAGCTGGCGCCATTGGCGTCTTCGATGAGCTCTTCGTATCCTCCGGCAGAGTAGCAGCGGCGTGCGGCCATGTAGATCGTTCGCTCTCCGTGCTCTGGAAAGGATACACATTTAGCTTGTGGCTTTACGATGTTCATCCATCTCCTCCTCGCTGTCGGAAAGCGCAAGCATCACCTTCAATCTGATTCGACGTAGAGCCAAAACCTCTTCAGCCATGATTGCGAGGTCTTGCAAGACAACGCGAACCGTTTCTCCTTCCCTGCTCTTCTTAGCCATCTCTATGATATTCTGCAGGGATACTTCATCCGTGGTGATCATCTATCCATCTCCTCCTCGACGTATATCCGCGCTTCTTTCAGCCTAGACCAGTCCGACAAACAATTGTGATGGTATTTTTTCCGATAAGTGTCGGAGCAATTGTCTTCACCATAAAATGGGCACAGCTCACAAGTCGTGCCGGAATCGGCAAAATCACGATCTGCCAGCATAGCCGCCACCCGCGCCTCAAACTCGGCAGCATCGTTGTACTGATTGATTACTTTTTCATATTTATTAGGAAGAAACGTCCATCCGAACGGAGGTTCTTCATGGACATACTCCAGAGCCTCTTTGGTGCATACAAGTAGGGTATCAGTTTCATAGCAGTAAAATGGCGTGCCAAGCCTGGCCACAACTATATCGGGCTCATGACCTCCGTCGTAAAACCTTCTCATGTACGGATACGGATTCGTCACACGGCACCGACCAAAGTAAACGGTGTGGTCGTCTTCAGGCATCCTGGACTTGGGATTTATTTTGAACGCTTTTAGGACATTCCTTCTCGCGTTGAGAAAGTTTCTTTCAAGCCAGTTCCATTGGAGGATGGCCTTTTGGACGTCATCGACTTTCAAATTTCGCCTATGGCACATCCAATTCAGCATGTCATCACGGTAAGTCATTCCATCTCCTCCTCAACGGCGCATCTTGCTGCACGCAGCTCGCAAAAGCCGAACGACAGCCCATGCACGCAATTATCAGAGTCCTTCGGATTCATCCGGCTCCAAGGGCAATTTGAATTACATCCAGTAATCCAGTTTGTCTTTGCCAGCTTGGCGGCAACGCGGGCCTCAAACTCTGCGGCCTCGCGGAACTGTACCACGTTGGCGGCTAGTTTATTGCATTGGAGATGCTTGTTTAGGATGTATCTTTTGAGGCTGCCCGTTGTACGGATGGCTGAAATGTATTTCTTCCGCCAGGATCGAGCTTGGTCTATTACTTTGATGACTTGATCTTGTAGCTCGGCGCAGCGCTGCTTCCATTCTTTCTTCTTCATTCCTTGCCCTCCAAGCGGCTGCCGCCTTCGGTGTATGCCTTCCACCAGACTTCAAAGTCTTTCTTGCCGGTGCGGTTCTTTGTGGCATGCCAGATGCGGCATGCGTCCTTATAGGCTCGCCATATTCCAGGCCAACGCTTCTTACCTTCCTCGCGCTGCCGGCGTGATCCTGGTCGATCTTGTAGGATATACGGGCACACCACGCAGCCGATTCGGCCAAAGCCTTCATCATACAGCGATGGATATGGCAGCTTGTACTTCTCGATGAACTGCCACACAGCCCATTCCTTCCAAGCGAAAATCGGCTTGTAGGTGATCTGATTTGTGCCTTTCACCTTGAACTCGCTGATCCTGCCGCGGGCGGCACGTCTGTTTGATTCTTCCGCACGGATACCCATGATCCTGTGCTTCAGTGGAATATTCATAGTCGGTGCCTTTTTGATCTCATCGCAGCAGTATCGAACACTCCTGGACGGAGGGCCCTTTTCGATGATCAGTTTATAGATTGGCTTCTCAGGTTTTACGATTGTTACCTCAGGGTATTTGCTCCGGACAAAGTGGACTACCTCAGGCGGATCAATTGATGTCAGGCTGTGAAAAGCCTTGTATTTTACGCCTGACATGCGGACGAGCTCCAGAGTAACAATGCTGTCCTTTCCTCCGGAGAAGCCAACGAAATAGCCCTCCGGCGGTTCGTGGTCACGGATCCATCGGAGGGCTTCTTCTTCCATGTCTTCCAGCGTATAGCCTGGAAGCATGAGCTGCTTTGTTTTCATTTCAGATCGTCCTCCACAGCCTGTATCCTTTCGCCGATCCAGCGCATGCACGGAACAGCCATGCTGTTACCAAGCGCCTTGTAGCGTGGGCCGTCAGGGCATTCTTCGGCCGGCTTGCCCTTGTACGGAATCCGCGTCCAGCCGTCGGGAAACCCCTGGAGGCGTTCGCATTCGGTCGGTGTTAATCTTCTAGGAACATATCCGCCCATGTTTTCAGCAAACAGGATTTGGTCGTTGCTTGTGGCAAGCGTTAGGCTAACCTCTTCAGAGAGAAGAGGGCCTTTACCGCCGCCGGGTTTTCCATTTCTGTCACGAAGTGTGGTTGCGGGACGTTCGTAGATAAAATATCTTCCACTAAAAGCCTCTTGGTTTCCGAGCCACAGCTTGCTTCCTGCGTTCGCCATTAGCGTCGGAAAAACCCGGTCATTCACTCCCGCACATTCTGAAGGCTTTCTTCCAGTAGTTTTGGTAGCTTTTTCCCGTGTGTAGCCGCTCTTCTCAGTATCCCCTGGCATGCCTTCTGGCTCAAAAAGAACCTTGATGGGATTTCGCCAGTCTCCAAGATATCCGACAGCAAACAAACGGCGGCGTCTCTGGGCCACTCCGTAGTATTGAGCGTCAAGTACACGCCATGCGACGCTATACCCGAGGTCATCCCACCGCTGAAGGATAAATCTGAAATCATCGCCCTTGTTTCGTCCAGATGAGAGGGCTCCGGGGACATTTTCCCATACAAACCAGCGCGGACAAACTTCCGAAAGAAGTCGAAAATATTCGCGGACGAGTCCAGAAGCTCCGTCCAAGCCCTCGCGCTTACCTGCGATGCTGAATGACTGGCACGGGGTTCCTCCGACAACAAGGTCAACCTTTCCACAGTAGGGCCTCCAATCGACCTGACTGATGTCGCCAAGGTTCGGTATATCAGGGTATCTTGATTTAAGCACAGCACACGGAAAAGGATCTATCTCCGCAAAGGCCACAGGCTCCCAGCCAAGACCATCCCACGCGACAGACGCAGCTTCAATGCCGGAACAGACGGAGATGTATCTCATTTCAAATCGTCCTCCGCGGCCTCGATCTCATCCAGGCACCTGGTCAACGCATCAAAAACACGGCCATAGAACTTCTCGTAAGAGAGCCCTGTGGCCGTTCCTCTGGGGCAGCCGTAAATGACTGCCCCGTCTATCCAGTCTAGCCGCTCCTTCTCGATGGCGCGGTAGCTTTTGATTGTCCGTGCGTCCACCTAGACTATCCTCAAATTGGTGTTTTCGCCGATTTCAGCGCCTGGGATAACAACGCCCTTTTTGAGTGCCGCCAAGATTTCTCGCTTCATTGGGACGCGCTCCGTCTTCACGCGGATCCATTCCTCCGGCACTTTGTCGAGATCTTTGATTGCGCAGCACTTACTGGTAGAGCGTCTAATATCGTAAACATTGCCTTCAATCTTTTTCTTTCCGTGGCGCTCCATGATGGCCAGGTACTTGCATTGAAGAAAATTTAGCGTGTTCTCGTCGGTCTTGGCCTTGCGCGCCAAGCGAGCAGCTTCTTCTTTGCGAGCGGCAATGCGTTTTTCCTTCATAAGAAAAAACTGGGCGATAGCGTCCACCTTTTCGGCTCTATCTTCATAAAGCTCGTTTAGGTAATCTACCAGAGCCTTCTGCTGTTCTTCGGAAAGGTTCTCCTTTTTATCGTGCGCTTCGCCTGGCTCCACGTCGCCGAAGGTATCAATTATCGTCTGGATCTCTTCCTCGATCTGTTCAAGCGTTGGCATCTAGTCCTCCTTCATGGCGATAAACCAAGCCGCATTAAGAATGCCAAGAAGGCATACCCTTACGGCTGCGTCAGGGAATACAAATGAAGTGATGGCGCCCAGGAACATCCAAAAGGCGCCGATGATTATTGTGTACATTGGGCTGCCCTCCGTTCCGCCTGTTTCCTTGTCTTACGCCGTCTGTCGGCTGCTCTGCGCTGTTCGTTCAAAACAATGTCGCGGCATGAGTAGCACCACTTTGCGCCGTTGGAGTACGGGTACAGTTCTCCGCAGCGTAGGCACGGCTTCATGATGGCTCCAGGAATCATACTTGGGTGCATGCTCTGCCGCCTTCGCCGTATGCCATTTCGACTTCGTAATCGGATACAAGCCGGCCTTTCTCGTCGCGTGTTGTGCGGCGGCGGTGTACACGGATTTTATTTCTGCTCGTAGCCCATTCCTTTGCGTAGATGCCGATCAGATCCTCAACCCAGCCATTTACCTTCTTCAAATCCTGCCAGACGTTACCACCTTCAAGGTGGACGTAGCGCTGGCATGCATACTTAATCGGCAACTTCAGCCTCCGCGTCTTCGGCGCCATCTCCAATGTGCAGCTCCCTGACGGCTGCCAGAATGGCACGTTCAAAAGCGTGGTACTTCACGATCTGCTCGCGGTACTCCTCCACAATGCCCAGCAGCTTGTTTAGATCGGCTCGTGCCTGTGCAAGCTGTTCGTTTACGGTCGGCGCGGGCTCCTTCTTTTTGGTCTCTGCGGCCATCGCCTTCCAGCGTTCTGCAAGCTGCTCGCGGGTGTAGCGGAAGCCGTTGTAGTTCCGGCCGTTGATGATGTGGTTTGCTGCTCCGTAGCGCAGGTGGAACAGCGTGCCGATCTGCATTGCTGGCATATCGGGATGCTCCATTGCGAAGTCCACAATGCGGTCGTGCAGGGCAGGGCAGAAGTGCCGCGTTTTGAAGCTGCCCTTGGCGTAGCTGCAAAGGATCTCTTCAATGTCGCGTTCGTCTACCCGCATGTTGATTGCGATCTGCTCCGGCGTTGCGCCGCCTTTGAAGTAGGCTTCAAGGACGGCCGTCTGGAAAGGCGTTTCTTCCAGCTTGCCGTCTGCCTCTTCGGTCGGCTCTTCTATTGCTTCGGTTTCTTCCATCGTTTCCTGTTCCTCCGCTTTGTCCAGCAGGCTTATCTGCCTGGGATCGAGATGCTTTTCTTCGTCGCGTGCAAAAGCAAACTTAGCTGTGCTATTCATGTGTGCTCCTGTAGGTTGGCTGAAAATGTGGCCAGGTCGGTGCAATGCCATAAACCGATCTTCTATACAGCCTGGCTCTGTCCCCGCTGAAATGGATAAAGACGGGTATTCGCCGTTGCACTTAGCGCTGCCGACCAAGAACTGAGGAAATCGGCAGCCTGCACGGACGCGGCAACAAAAAATGCCGGATATACAGCCGGCACTGTCCGCTGGAGGTTACAGCGAGTTCTCCGTTTTGCGCTGGGTGGTCGTTATGATAGGTCTCTCCAGGAACCGTTTGCCGCCACCCTGACACGGAAGCCGTCACGAAATTTCGCCGCTTCGCGCACCTTCCTTGGGGCTGATGACTATCTGGAAATGGGAGCCCCTGATTCCAGCTTATGCTGGGCGTATAGCGCTTTCCTATCCACGCTGCAGGTCAAGCCTTGGAAGGCCTGCGATTCATACAGTAAACAGCGTCGGATTGGCGTTCTCTCGGCCTACCCTAGGCCTTATCCGGGGAGCGGCGCAAACCCGGTAATCCGGCGACGCGCCGGAAAATGTGCCAGGCATATACCGGCCTGGTCGGTCGTCCAAGGAGTTCTAGGACGGTTCGCCGTTGCACTGTAGTGCCGATGAGATGCTGTCCCTTGGCGGTTCGACACCCTGCACGGACGCGGCAGCTGCTGACATTGGTTTAGAATGGGGCATCGTCCATTTCGGACGGCTGGGCGTAGGACTGCGCCTGCTGGCGGCCTCCGTTGTCTTCCTTGCGGTCGAGGAACTGCACATGCTGCGCACGGATGCTGTAGCCCTTGTGCTCCACACCGTTGCCGTCGGTGTAATTGTCGTTTTTGATGCTGCCTTCAACGTAGACCTTGCTGCCCTTGTGGAGGTATCTGGCGCAGGCTTCGGCTGCCTTGTCCCACACGCTGACGCGGTGCCAGTCGGTGTTTTCCACACGGTTGCCGTTGCGGTCGGTGTAGCTCTCGGACGTGGCGACATTGAAGCGGCATACGGTCTTGCCGCCCTGCGTCTGCTTCAGGTCTGGATCGCTGCCCAGGTTGCCGATAAGGATTGCCTTGTTGATCATGATCTATCCCGGTAATCTTCAAAATTGGTAATGATGCGTGTAACAAAGCACGGCGACATTTCGCTCGCGGTGATCGTGTCGTCTTCCTTGTCGAGGTAGAGGTTGATGATTCTGCCTTCATTCCATCCAACAAATACGCATGGCGTCTCATCTTCATTCACGAAGATGTCACCAGGTTTCATTTTAGCGATTGCTGTCGCGAACAAGAGTGCATCGTAGGTGTTGCTGAACTTTTTCGCCTTTTCCGCGACTTCTTTCTTTGATCGTTCTGCACGCTCAATGAGGCTTTTGATGTCATCAAGATCCATGATGTTTCCTTGTCTGGTGTACGATGCCCGCCAGCAGGCCGTGGAGGAGGATTAATAGGGATTGTCTGGAGTTTCGCAGGCGTGGATGTATTCCGACGCCTCGTTGTCTGTAAGATCTGCGCGGCTGGTGATCTGCCGGCCGAAGAATCTTGTGAGCTCTGCCAGGCTGTCCTCGCGCTTTTTGAAGCCACGCTCGCCAAGCACGGCGAACAGCTTGCGCATGGTCGGCGATACGGTATCGACAGGCTTGCCCTGAACGAGCTGCTCCTGCCGCTGTTCCGGCTGCTGCTGGCGTGGTGCCTGCTGCCTTGGCTGCTGTGCGGCCTGCTTCGGAGCGACTTCGTAGGAATCAGCGTCTGGATCGGCTATGTCTTCTGTCGGGATGCAAAACGTCTGGAAGAGGGCATACTTCATGGCGATGCTCAAAGCCTTCGGCGTGGCCTTGTCGCCGCTGTCCATGCCTTCACCGGTCACGATGCAGGATACGCTGCTGCCGTCTTCGGCATAGAAAGCGTAGCGCACCTTGGTTGTAACATGCGCCATTACGCCGCCGCTCTTTGACTGACGTTCCTCGCGGGTGGTCTCCAGCACCTCCGGAGCGATGAATACTCCATGTTCCGCAAGGATCGGATTCAGCGTGTTGTACACGTCATCAATGCCGCGGAACTTGAACTTCTGCCCCTGGTTATAGCCATCCTTCTTGATGGCCTTCATGTCGCGCATGATGGCCACCATTGCCGGGAATATCTTAGGAGCGCTGTTCACGGTCTCCATCGTGTACCTCCATATCGTCTTCTTCTTTCGCCCGCTTCTGTGCGGGGCTGTAGACGTTCTCGCCGTAGTCGAACTCGCTGTCGATGCGTTCCCAGCATGACAGGCTGTTGCCGGAGAATGTATAGTCGTACATCAGATTGCCCCCATTTGCGCCATAAGCGCCTTGTGCTGCAGCTGTGGCAGCGTCACGCTGATCCATATCTCGCGGTCACGCTGGCGTGCCCAGGCACGGCGTGCTTCGCGTTCCAGTTCCGCCTGCGTGGGCTCGTTGGCCGTGCCCATCGCTTCTTTCTGTTCCGCATCGCAGCGGGCCATTTCGATGGCGTGCTCTGCAATGGCGCGGGCTGTGCTAGCGAGCATAGTATTCTCCGTTGGTCGGATTGATTGGCTGGGGACAGGTGCGGAGGATCTCGGCGGATGCCTTGTCTTCGGTGCAGTCGATGATGGCATAAGCTACTGCTGCGGTGAACGAGACGCCCAGAATCACGGCGCAGATCATGGCCTGAATAGGGGAAAGATGGTCGGACATTGCTTTGCTCCTTGAAAATGTGACTGTAATCGAAAAGGGCGCCACGTCTGACGCCCTCTTCTCAACAGCCGCACGATGCTGTGGTTATGTGTTAGACCGGTCGATTGATCCCTAGCCGTTCCCGAATACTGCATGCCGCCAAAATCACACTAAAAACGGCACCACGGAGCTTTACGGGCGTAGCTCCTCCCGCACCGACGCGGTATATTTAGCAGCCGTAGGTCATTTCGATCTCGACGGCTTTAGCGATGTATTCAGCGGCCAGGCGGCGGTACTCGTTCGCCTGGTCAAGAATGCCGGCCATCACGCGGCAGGATTCAACGCCGTTGTACTTGTTGAACCAAATTACGAAGTCCACTGTCGTGGGCCAGCGGTCAAAAGAGGTGTATACGCGGTTGACTATTGCCCATTCGTCGTCTTCAAGGTGATATTCAGCCTCGTTCTCAAATTCTTCTTTCTTCATTCCATTTCTCCGTGCTGAAGGTTTGTTCAAACTTCATTTGGGCCCTGGGCCGTAGTCCAGAGCCCTTTGAAATTCGTGCTACCTTTATTGGCAGGGTGTGCTCCCCTTTCTTCGCCGTCCGCACGACTGTTATCTGCATCGTGGTTCTTCCAGCCCCGTTTCCGCTTCGTGGCGGAGTGACTTCCCTGTTGGCAAATTGATAGTTACCAGCAGGTAAGAAATAATGCAAGTTAAATCGTACCAACGAGCGAAAATTTTTTCGCGTGGTGGTACTTCGCTTTGGCATAAAAAAGCCCCAGCATTTTGCCGGGGCTGGTAAATTATTACCAATTGTGGGGATTACCTGATCTTTTCAAAGATGGCCATTGCCGTCTTGTACGCCTCTTCGTACTCTGCCAGGGCCTTTTCTGTAAGGCTGGCGAAGCGTCCGGCGTGGGTGGTCAGGCTATTCAGCAGCTGCCAGTTTGCCGCGTGGCTTTCGTTGCCCAGCTTCTCCAGGCATTCCATAAGCATCGGCGCCATTGTCTGCTCGTAGTTTGTAAGCCAGTCGCCAGTCTTTTCCGCGAAGTCGCGGAAGAGGGCAATATGCTCCTGGTACGCTCCCGTAATAACCATTTCAGCTTGGTAACATTCGGGATGATCGTCCATAATGCCTCCTACATGGTTACAGGTTGCCGCACTAGGCGGAGGTGATAGGCTTGTTTTGCAGCAGTTACTCCTTGTGGAAAAATCTGTAAATAGGGGGATCTTATGGCTTGGCTGTCGCAAAAGGATGTAAGCACCCTTACAGGCTTCTCTGAATCTGCTATTCGTCACTGGCGCCGTGGCCGGAAAGTGTGGGACAGTTCCCTGCTGGGGCCTCGTTTCTTCAGTGTGCACGGCCGTATTTACTACTCCATGCCTTCCGTACAGCTTTGGATGCGCTCGCATGCGGCATCCAGTGGCATCATTGGTCTCGAAGCCTCGGAGCTACTTCCTATCCGCTAAAAGTCATGCATGATGTTCTCAAACAAGCGGTGACATTCCGTTACCGTTTGAAACCGTACGAGATAATCGTACGATTCCTGGAGGACATCATGGGAGAATTTGCGAGCAAAGGTTTGGCTAATGGGCTCGGGATCCCGGCGCTCGTTCTTGGCAGTCTCGGCTTTGTGCAGTCCGGTGGACTGGGTGGTGGACTTGGCGGTATCCTCGGCGGCGGTTCCGCACAGGCGGCCATGATGGCCAATGCCGCAGGGCAGGCCGCACTTTCTGAAAAGGATTCGACCATCGCTAGACTCATGTCCGAAAAATATGCGGACAAGGTCGGCGTGGAAGTCTATGGCCAGTCACGCCGTGAGAATCAGGATCTCTCCGACAGGTTGCTCGGCAATTGGATCAAGCCTATCGCGCAGGAAAGTGCCGCAAACCGTGAGCGTCTGGCTACCATCGAAGCACGCATGCAGTGCGATCAGGAGAAGACGCAGCTCCGAGAGCAGCTTATCGAACAGCGTTTCGCGACTGCCCAGAGCGAGATGAATCGCCGTGTTGATGACGTCGCCAACAAGGCAGCTTGTGGAATCAGCGCCAACGCTGCAGGAATTGCTGCCCTTAAGAGCGTCGTCGATGGCATCACCGCCATCCATGTACCAACCAGTGTCATCTGCCCCGAAGTGATGCCTAGATGGAATAGCTGGGAGACTCCTACGGCAGCCGCTCCGGCAACGCAGCCTATCACTGGCACAGTGAACGTAAACAAGTAGCCATGAGGAGGCGTCCATGAAGATAGCTACGACGGACATCCCTGCGATACTTGGCCAGTTTATCGACGCACAGATTGCACCGCAGGCAAGCGGGATGCAGAAGTTTGGCAGCTACGCCATGCTGTTCGTGGTGAATAACAAACTGCAGGAAATAGTAGCGCAATACACACCCATCATGCGGATGACTGGCATTATGTCCGAGGATGGCATGATAGACCTAGAATATCTGCACAATATGATGGCGGATGCTATTGGTCACGCCGGAAAGGTGAACGTCCTTGGCTACCTTGTGGACGCCTCCGACATTGAATCCATTTACTCGATAGCGCAGCGCTTCGGGAGGTGATTATGATGCTGGACGAGACGACGAAAGGCCGGTTGCATTTCATGATGAATAAGGCGCTTGAACACGCAGAGGAAGCGATGGAGGATCACGACTGGGACAAAGTACACATGATGGTCGAGGTTGCCAGAGATTGCGATCATATCTGCAGGAAGCACTATATCATGGAACATAGCCCAAACATGATGCAGTAAACGCGCGCGTGCGATAAAAACGCACTAAATCGTGCGATTAGTGCAAGTATACATGAAAGCCCAGGCGGTGAACCTGGGCTTTTCTGTTACGCAGAGGGAAGTTTGGTATTATGTTTGAAAGGGAGAATTACTATGTTTACACCTGTAGATTATGACAATTTTTTGCATTACCCAGACAAGTTTATAAGCAAAGTACAAAAAAGCGCAGCAATTAGATATATTGCCACTTTTTTACTTGTTGTTGCTTTTGGTGTTGCAGAGGTTAGCACCATTTTACACTGGTACAAAGAATGCACACAGCTACAACAAACGCAGTCAATGATCCAATAAGAGATAAGACTGCCGCAAACTTCCATCGGTTTGCTATTGTTATGTACTTGTTTGTGTACTCGCCTGGATTTTTTATTACTTCAACAAAAGGCCGCCATGTTTCTCCATAGTTATAATTGCAGAAGTAAGCAAATGCCATTGCGACAACGGCTAAAAATGCTCCTATTGCTAGAATCCATATATGACATATATACGTCGGATCTTTTGTGGCAAGAACAGCGGTTGCTGCGCCTCCATTCAGAATAAACGCTCCCTGGATAGCTTTTGCGGAAAAATCAAGTTCGGCTTTTGAAAGCTGCGCAAACATTTCGCGCCCGTTTTTTGCACGTTCCAGAAAGAGCTCTAAATCAAGTTCTTCTTTAGTCATAAACACCTCCAAAATAAATTTCTTTTGGAGTAAAAATATAGCGGCAAATTATCCGCGGAGAATATGGACGCCGCGGAAAAACGCATTTTTTTTACATTCCCTGCCAGCACCAAACGATTTGCCCGACAATAAGCCCTTCGCATTCCTCAAACGGCACGCTGATCGGATCGTATGCCTGGTTGTCTGAAATAAGCCGCATGCCTTTGATGCCGTCTGCCTTTACCCGCTTCACGAGCAGGCCAAAGTACGGAATGCGGCAGAGATATACGCCACCTTCCTGCAGATCGCCTTCAAACGGCTTCACGCCGACAATCGCACCTTTCCGTATTGTAGGCTCCATGCTGTCGCCGACCACTTCAATCGCCCGCACCTTGTCACTGTAGTACCTGGGCAGCACTTCGATCCAGCGGATCGGATCGCTGTCGAATACGTCTACAGGCTGGCCGGCGCCGGCTTCCAGCATCACGGGAATCCTGACTAGATCAGTGCCTACTACCGCCTCAGTGGGCGCGTTGGGCTCTATGCGCTTCATGGTAGGCGCAGGATCCTGCCGCTGGCCACGCTTCGGCCAGTCGATGAATGGGAGAAGGGGAATTATACCCTCTAATGATGGGCTTCTATCCCTAGAGATCCATCTGCTTATTGAGTTTACTGGGACGCCAGAAAGTCGTGCAAGCCTATTCATGTTCCCAGCACGCTGTATGGCATCTTCCAAAGCGGTAAAAAAATCTTCGTAGGCATTCAAGGTTTTATCTCCTTTTGTTTTGAAGGTTACCACGCGGAAAATTATTGTATATATACCTCCGCGATAAAACCCCTTGCCTTTTTATTTCCCACTTGGTAAATAAGTGGACATGAGCAGGTCAAACTTAACGCTTTTTGGGATGGCATTGCCTGATATTGAATCGCGCACTGGATTGCCTTTTGTGACGATTTTTAGGCATGCGCGTGGCGACAGAAAGATTTCTACGCAGTGCGCATTGATTTACCACGATACGCTCGGCGTCCCATTGGAGAGTATCCGCCCTGATGTATGGAGGCCGCGTGCGGATCAGCTGCAAGCGTCTTCATGATGGCTTTCCGACGTGGCCGGAGGTTGTCCAGGTATGGCTGCGGGAGCTTGCAAGGGATGGAGAATACCTTCCTTGTCCAAAGATCCAGCGCGACAGAGATGGAACCACGCACGCATATTTCAAGCAGGTGCCAGTAACTGAATGCCAACGATGCCGGCATGGATACTGGAAATAAAAAACGCCCTGCAAGAGGTGACGCTCTTACAGGGCATAACGATCAGCCGCTGCACAGGCTGATGGGGCATTTATAACGTATGGAACGCGGGTATGTCAAATTATGGCACAAGATAAAAGACTCCCAGTCTTACAACAGGCGAGCCCTTCATCGTGCGCTTCTTATGACATTTCTTGTCGATGCGAACACGCGCACCAATTACTTCTGCGGGCATGAGATAAAGCCAGGGCAGCTTGCGGTATGCGTGAAAAGCCTTTCCGAGGACCTTCACGAGCCACGCACGAACGTTATCAGGGCAATAAAAGACCTGGTCACGGATGGGACAATAAGTGTTGAGAAAGTGGACACGAGATGGTCACTAATTACCCTTGTAAATTGGGATACTTATCAGCCATCTGCAAAAGAAAGTGGACACGAGATGGACACAACCCGGACGCGAGGTGGACGGAAAGCGGACACTCTTAAAGAATTAAGAATTAAGAATAAAGAAGATTCAGAATCTAAAGATTCTTCATCTTCTACCGCATCTGACGCTGCGGAGCTCGTTCTGAAGGGCAAGCACAAGACGATCAAAGGCCGTCGTGCTGAAGCGTTCAACCGTTTTTGGGAAGCGTTCTCGTACAAGAAGGACAAGGCGCAGGCGATAGACGCCTGGGCAGCCCTGCCACCTCTTACGGACGCCTTTGTAGACAGGATCTGCGATGCGGCAAAGCAGGAGGCTGCACGCAGACCTGACTACGAAGCCAAAGGACGCAGCCCGCAGTATGCGCAGGGATGGATCAACGGCCGGCGCTGGGAAGACGAGCCAGACGAGCCACAGGTGCAACTAATCAACGTGTGGAGAAAGCGCGATGCGTGAAGATCAGGCTTATGCGATGGTGTGCACGCTCTATGCCACGTTCGGCAAGAGCGCAC
>CALELM010000041.1 GCA_937902665.1 uncultured Selenomonadaceae bacterium | reverse complement strand
GATGCACCGTCCATTTTTACAGAAATGTTTTCAGTGCCGTACAAACACTCATCTTCCCATGGAATCCGACTCCTCTTCCAAAAGCTCATCCTGTTCAAGCTTGCTGAGAAGGTTCCAGTTTTCATCCATACGATTCTTTTGCTCCTTGGCTACTAATGCAGCATACTTCGGATGCAGCAGGCTATCTGCAATATTGCGAGCCTGCTGCATTTTTGTTTGCGTGTCTCCGCCAGCTGATGCAGCTGTTGTGTAGTGCTTGTTTTTCCCTTCTTGTTTCATCGCCATATTTGATTCATCCACACGAACTTTTGCATCCGCCAATTCATCGGTGAGGGTTTCAAGCTCCTCTGTTAGTATATGTACCTTTTGAACAGCAGGATAATTTTTCTTAAGTATGCCCAGTGCAATCTGCCCAATTTTCTTTTCAGCGGTCGGCGTACTTCTTCGCTCCTCAATTCCTCGCCACTCTTTCTGAATGGAGATTGCTTCTTGGTCGAGTGCAGCTCTCATTTCCAGCAAAGAAATTTTTTGTTCCTCCGAGTGTAGTTTTTGGGTTTCCGATGAAAAAGCTGCTTCTCTTTTTTTCAAAGCTCGTTCTCGTTCACGGAGTCTCTTGCATCTTCCGTTCTCAAAAATGTTTTCTGCAATCTTCATTACCCGTGCATAGGATAGCACATCCTTTTGAGCTTCTTTTAGCTCTTGCGCTTTTTGCTGTACCTCATCCAGCTTCCATTTTTTTGCCAGAGTCAAAAGTCGATGCACGCGCTCTAATGTTATGGTTACATCTTGCTTGAATGCTTCCCTTGAATCAGGGAACTTCTTTTCTGTGCGAAGATCTTCCAGCTTGCGCTCATAGCTTGTAATGCTTTTAAGATATTCTTGCACTTTGCTTTCGTAGTCTTTCTTCAGGAAACGATTTTCCCAAAGCTGCTGCTGAATAAATTTTCCAATATCTTTTCTTGTACTTGGCCGTTCGAGGTTCTTCAAATGAGGTTCAATTTTCTCATAGACACCATTTAAGTCGTCGCGCAGATTTCGTAATTGCTCCTCAAAAGCAATCTCCAAATCGGTAAGAGCATCCTCTTCTTCTTCGGTGCGATTTTCACCAAGCCAGAGAGAAGCTTGAAGTTCTTCCTTCTCTTGAATATCTTTTGTGAGTGAAAGAAGTGCATCGTACAGCTCTCGGCCTTCTGGAGATAGGAAGGCTTTGTAAGCTTCTGCTTGTGCCTCCTCTCCCCAGATGATGCGAGCAGATGAAATTTCTGTTTCACGACGCAAGGATTCAATTTTTTCAAGCTCCTTATGCATAACCTTTTGTTCATCCGGAGAGAGTTCTTCCAAATTTTTAGCATGAATACGGCGATATTCCTCCTCAGCATTATCATGTGTTCCACTCAGATAGCGTTGAAGCTCCATATCCTTTGCAAGCTCTCTTTGGATGATGCGCTCCATCTTTTTTTGATTTACTTTGCGCAGGCGAAGCTGCTCTTTCACGATACTGTCGTTTCGGACGATTGAATTTGGATGAAGGGATCTTTCAGGCACCCGATTCAAAATTTCGGCAAGAACAAAATTGCCCTCCAATTCAGCTTGCTTTTTTTGTGCAGCTAACGATAAGTGGCTTACACGAATGGGGATGTGATATTTTTCCAATACCTCATTTTGAATTCGTGCATAATCTTCACGGAGTTCCATGAGATATGCTTTTCGATCTTTTCCGTTCCATTTGCTTCCCTTTGCGCAACCTCCACGTTCCGGATGTTTCTTGTTGGCACGGTGGAAAAAAAGCTCAGGTGGACGAGCGGAGGTTTTTTCCAGCAGATCCATCTCGCGAGGGGAAAACATGATGTGTACATGCGGATGAGCTTCGCCACCAGAAAGCGAGCCTACCTTTTCATGAATCGCCCAGGCATAATAATAATCCTTGAGATGATGGTCAATGAATGTGTCCAGAATTTCTTTTTGCTGATCTGTCGTCAGCTCTTTGGGAAGCGAAAACACAATTTCCTTGTACCGTTCGCCGTTTGCTCTCTCGAAGCGATCTGCTGCATGAAAAAATTTTTCCGCAGAATCTTTGGCCCATTCCGGCAAGTGATGGCCAGTTTTTTTGCATCCGCCACGAATAGCAAAGGCTGCTTCACGATTGATGTATTGAAGATGACTGAAAGCAAAATCTCCGGCTATGCTTCGTTGCAAATTTCCTAAAATATGATTTGCTGTCTTGTCTGCTTTTGATTTGATTTTTTCTACTTGCTGCCATCGCAGTAATAAATTGGTATTGCGTCGTTCTCTCCCGATGTGTAAACGATGCTCAGTGTCATGAGACAGTGGCAAAGCAGCTCGTTTCCTTTTTGGAGCCACTTTGCTTGTTGGCAATACATGCAAGTGAAGGTTTCTTTCGGCAAGATCCTTGATGGTACAGAAAGAAGTGTTGGACTGAATACGGCTGGTGTTTCCGTTTCCATTGATGGATCGTCTGCGGATTCTGTCTCCTTCGCTTTGTTTTCCTCTTCCGCTGTGTTTAGCTCCAAATCCTCCAGTTTCCAACTTTTCTCGTTGTTGTTCTAATCGTAAATCTTCAAAATGGATTCCTGTTTGCAAATCGCGTGCAAGCTCCAGTGCATCACGCTTTAAATCAGATTGGTCGCTGATTGTGAGTTCGTCGCCAAAGATTTTTTGAGCAGTCATGAGGGCAATGGCGCGTGTTTCATAAGATGCTTGCGCAGTTATATGAACACCGGAGTTGCTAAGCGTTATTTTCCCAAAGGGTGAATCATAAATCAGAAGTGCCTTTTCAGGCAAAACAAGGATTGGATTTTTGCCGCTTATTGTACGAGGATAATTGATTGTTCCGCCTTTGGTCTTTAGGGAGCAATCCACATTCTCATAACGACCGATGCGATTGATATATGCGACATGAAGTGCTGCAGGGATAGCTGCTCCGTTAGTTTTTTTGTCTGTCTTTAGCCTAAAATGATAGCAAGCCATGATGTACCTCATACATTTTTTTAACCGAAGGTTCAAGGAGCGTAAGCGACTGGCATTCTTTTTCGTAAAACTTCAATGATTTTTTTGCAAAACCTTGCCTGAAAGCGTTTTTTCACTGAGTTTCTCAGAATGAGAAACTCCTAAGTGCACCTACTCATTTTATATCTAACGATTATCGTAGCACTTGCTAAGTGTTGCCACAAGGGACAATGTTGTCCCTATGCTCGATGGTCATTGAATGGTAAGATAGGGAGGAAGTTTATTTTATTGCATTTCTGAAGGAGGAAAACAAAATGCTAGATGATATGGATGAAAAAACATTGACGGGTCAGCTTGGAAAGTGTGATGAACAAATCGAAAAAATATCTGCCCAGCTAAAAAAAACAGATCAGGACATATCGAAACTTCGCGCACGAGGAACAAAGCTGCAAAAACAACTTGCCGATTTAAAACAACAACGAAGTGCCATCATTGGGAATAAAATAATTGCTCTCGGATTTAATGATGAAGAATCTATAGCACGTCTCTATGAGCTTGCCAAAGAGAGACAGGAGAGACACGAGAGACCGGTTGTTGGGGAAATGCTATGAGACTTTTTATTGCCGAAAAACCCAATATGGGCAGAGCGATTGCAGCAGCACTTGGTGGCGGCATGGAGGAAAATGGATGTATTCGCACCAAGCAAGGAATTGTGACTTGGTGTTTTGGTCATATTCTTGAACAGTACACGCCAGAGGACTATGATGCAAAATATAGCAAATGGTCTGTTGATGATCTTCCGATTCTTCCAACAAAATGGAAAAGCAAAGTAAAGAAAAATGCAGCAAAGCAATTTAAAATCATTCAAAAGCTCGTGGGCGAGGCAGACGAAATTGTAAATGCAGGCGATCCGGATCGAGAAGGGCAGCTTCTTGTCGATGAAGTCTTAAATGTTTTGAATGTCTTAAAAACAAAATCAATCAAACGTATCCTTCTCAATGCACTGGATGAAAGGTCTGTAAAAGAAGCTTTGCTGCATTTACAGCCTAATGAAAATTTTATTGGATTAAGAAATTCAGCCCTTGCTCGCTCACGCGCTGATTGGCTTATCGGAATGAATCTATCACGGATGTATACACTGCAAGCACGTCGTGCTGGATGGCAGGATGTAATCAGTGTTGGTCGGGTTCAGACACCTACGGTTGGTCTTGTCATACGTCGTGAAATTGAGATTCGGAAATTTCAGCCAGTGACTTTTTATACACCGCAGCTGATGCTTCGTCATCCTAAAGGTGATTTCTGCGTGAAGTGGAAGGTCAGTGA
The DNA here is from genome assembly GCA_937902665.1 of uncultured Selenomonadaceae bacterium. Taxonomy (GTDB): domain Bacteria; phylum Bacillota; class Negativicutes; order Selenomonadales; family Selenomonadaceae; genus CALELM01. The sequence continues at coordinate 26,441 of CALELM010000041.1, read as the reverse complement.
GAATTATGAAACTGACACAGAGGGGCGTATCACAAAAAAAGAAATTTCTTCTGAAATTTTGCAGAAAGCAAGGAATGGCAATCCAAAAATCATTTTTGTGGAACAGAAAAAAGGAAGCAGTTTGCAAAAGTTGCCATATTCACTTTCTGCACTTCAGATTGATGCAGGAAAACTATTCGGCTATTCGCCGCAGGAAGTTCTTGACACACAGCAATCTCTTTATGAGAAGAAACTCACGAGCTATCCGAGATCGGATTGCGATTTTTTGCCAGAGAATCAGTTTGGTGACAGCGAGACGATTCTTTCCAACTTGGGAGAACTTGGAGAGGACTTTTCTGTTTTTGCGAAGATGGCAGACAGGGCAATCAAGAGCCGTGCATGGAACGATGAAAAGATTTCAGCACATCATGCAATCATTCCAACTATGAAAAAGGTGATTTTTTCTGATTTAAGCGAAGAAGAAAAAAATATATACCGCTTGATTGCCAAAAGATACATTGTACAGTTTTATCCTCCACAGGAATTTTTGTCAACGCATATAGAAGTCGATGCTGGTGGAGAAATTTTTGTAGCTACAGGCAAGGTGATACTAGAGAATGGTTGGCGAACGGTTGATCAAAATGTTGAAAACGAGGAAAAAAAGGAAGAAGAAAAGCAGCTTCCTAAAGTGGAGAAAGGAGATTCATTAGCAATTATGGAAGAACAGGTGACGGAAGGAATCACCAAACCTCCACCTCGTTTTACGCCAGCCACGCTTCTGAAGGCGATGAAAGAGATTCACAAGTTTGTCCAGAATAAAAATCTTGCAAAAGGACTAAAGGAATGTTCCGGTATCGGCACCGAAGCAACACGTGCAGGAATCATTGAGGAGATAAAAAAGAGAGGCTACATCAGCCTCAAGGGAAAGTGTTTTGTTCCGAGCGAGCTTGGAATTTCGCTTTGCAAAATACTGCCGGATTCACTTCTTTTCCCTGATATCACAGCACAATGGGAGGATGCACTTGATCGGATTGGAAAAGGAACTATGCAAATTGCGGATTTTTCAAAAAGGCAAGAGGATTTTTTAAGAAAGCTTTTGGATCAGGCAAAGCAAGCAAAAATCTTGCCACCCCAAAATTTAGTGTCGTGTCCAAAATGCGGAAAGCCGCTTGTAAGGCGTAGAAGCGGACAAGGGAAAAAAGAGTTTTTTTGGAGCTGTTCCGGTTATCCAAACTGTAAAGCAACTTTTAAGGATGCGAAAGGGAAGCCCGTTTTGAACCAAAGAAAAAATTGAAAGGATGATTGAAATGAATCGAATTTCGATAACTGGATTTGTAGCGAGTGATGCAGATTTGCGATATACGCAAACAGGAAAAGCGGTGATTCATTTTTCTCTAGCTGTTCGAAAAGGAACAAAGAGAGACGAAAATGGAAATTACGTTAAAAATTTTTTTGACGTAGAAGCGTGGGGAACAATCGCAGAAATTGCAGAAGAGAGAATCATAAAAGGAGCATTTGTTGTAATCGACGGACATCTTGACAATGATCTTTATGAACAGGATGGAAAACAAAAACGTCGGATTAAGGTTGTTGCCGACTTCATCGAATACATGCCAGGACAAAAGAAAATGGAAAAGGATTCGTCAAATGAATCAATAGAAGAAAGCGACAAGGATGAGAACTCGTCTTTTCGCTTTGATACCGTTGAGGACGAGGAAATACCTTTTTAGATTTCAAGAAAAAACGCAGGAGTAGTTTTGATGGACAGGGGTGTGGACTTGTGGGCAGTCTCGGAGAGCTGTCCACAAGTCCACACCTTTGTTCATCCAGCTGTGGAGCTTGTGCGTCAGGTCGCAGAGCAAGCTGTCCACAAATCCATAGCCTTCGTTTTGTCTAATGGTTGAAGTCATGATACAGAGGGTATAACAATGGAGAAATAAGATGTAGGCAAAGTTGATGATTGCCAACATTTTGCCTACATTTCCAGACAAAAAATAAAAAATGCCAAAAAATATTAAAAACTTATAATTCCAATGATAATGCGGTTTTTGCATTTTTAAAATCGTTTAAAAATGCTTTAAAAGTGTGCAAAATAAAAATGAATTGGTCATTCATGTATAGGAGAATTCTGTTCCTTGCTATTTCGTAGCTAACTAACGTATTCTTCCGCAAGTCGCCTTTTTTCATTTTCAGCCACTCATCAAGGAAGGCACTTAATCGTACTTTATCGCTTGTTAGGGCAATATTTCCTTTTAGGAATGATGCTTGTGCGATTACTCCTGCTTCCATGGCTTCTTTTTGGGAAGAAAAGCCTCCCTTTTCTACACGTTTCCGCTTTCCGCCTTTTTCGGAGGCTTCAAAGGAGTAGTACCATTTTTGCCCTCGCTTTCTTGTTGAAATCTTTCCCATACGTTCACCTTCTCACTGTCCAACAGTTCATTTTCAGCCGTCCGTCACAGACGGCTTTTTTCATTTTCCAAGGAATTCTCGGTAGATAGCGAGGCTGTAAACAGGTGCTGGGTTGCGGCTTGTGCATAGAGCTTGGCGCGGATTTTCTTCACTTTATCTTCAATGATGGGGTCAAGCTCCAATCCGGGTGGCGTGGGGTACTGTGGTGCAGGCGGCATACCATCGGCGAGTGACGTGACCGAACCGGACACGGGCGGTGCGAGGGTATCATCGGTGATGGTAGCTGATTCCATCGCCTTTTTTTTGGCATTCACAAGAATATTGATGGAGCGGACGATGGCTTCTTGTTGCTCAATGGTCAACATGAGGAAATTTTTCACCAGCTCAAGCCGCTCACCTTCCAATTTGTATTCGCCCGCAAGCTGGTTGAGAAGGCTTTCATTGGTTTCGGCGTACATATCGCCTTCGCCCGTGCGAAGCCAATTTTCATTGATATTGAAAGTGTCACATATAAGACGAATGTTGCGATCAATAACAGAACCACCAGACTGCTCCATGGAACTGACTGCACTCTGTTTTAATCCTACCTTGTCACCAAATTCCTTTTGATTTAGATTGTGTTCCTTTCGGACTTGTTTGATTCTCTCATTGATGTTCATGACCATCCTCCTCGTCAACGGTCAATTTTGTTCTAAAAATATTTTATACCGTTTTTTGGTAAAAAGCAAGAAAAATTTCTTGACAAATATTGATATACGGTATAATATAATCTCGAAAATACAAAAAACGGTAAAGTTCATAGGAAAAACCGAAATTTATAGCAGAAATCGAAAGGAGGATTCACCATGAGCGAATTTAAAACAAAGAAACAGTACGCACGAAGCATCATTGATATGCTCCCATATCTTGACGAAGAGCAGACACGCTCTTATGCCAACGCTATTGCAGGAGCGGCGATGACGAACCAGATGGTGGCGCAGATGAAAAATGCCGAGCCGTCGAGACTGTTGCCGGAGCTGATGGGCATCTGGACGGCACAGGGCGCGATGAAGTGAAGGAGGTCAAAAATATGCCTAGAAAAACGATGGACGGCTACCTGTCCGATTTGGTGAGGGATGCCGTAAGGTCAGAGGTTCAGCCACTTATCGAGAGGATAACTGCGCTCGAAAAGCAGGTAGCGAGGGAAAAATCAGACGCTTCTAGCGTTGCCGAGAAATTGATACCTCAGAAGGAAGCAAGACACCGGCTTGGGGTAAACGAAGCAAGCTTCCGAAACATACTTAAGCAAGGGAGTCTTGCAGTAGTGACAACTCCCAACGGAAGGCAGAAAATCGTGGAAAGTTCCTTGAACGAATATATCAGGGAGCTTCAGGAAAAAGCAGGATAGAGAGTGATGCATTAAGGTAGGAATATGAACCATTTGAAGGATCTACGGGAAAAAAACGGCATTCATAGTACGAAAATTGCGGAGAAAGTGAATATTTCCGCAAAAACATATCGCAGGTATGAATCAGGCAATACACTTCCCAACATCTTTACGGCAATTCGTATTGCAGATGTTTTAGGCGTATGTGATTTGCGAGAAATCTGGCAGGAAGAATAAAAGGAGCAGAACCATGAGTTACGAAAAAAGAAATGGACCGCTTAGGCTTGTTCGTGTTTTTCAGACATTGGACGACAGAGAAATTGAAATCGTGGCACACTACTTGAGGTACATTCCGTCCCAATTAAAAGAAGATATCAACGCTTTGCATGACTATGTGGAGGAGGTGGAAGAAGAACGGCGAGAGGATAGGGAAGCGGAAGAAGAGGATTATCGAAACATGGCATAAAAAAACTCGCCACACAAGGTGACGAGCCATAGCCAAAAGGCTATCAGTTTCGATGAACATTCTACCACATTTTCTTAAAGAACACAAGACTAATTAGGATATGGGGTGAGTCAGTGGCAGCTGAAGAGCAGGTTTTAGAAGATAATCAAATGCTCAGGCGCAGGGTGAAATATTTGGAGGCAATCCTTGAGGCTCATCATGTGAGTAAGCTGGAAACCAATATAGCCCAGCTAAGGATTTGCCTCAGAACCAATCTTCGGCAGATTGTGGCAGAGCTTCAGGCTGCAGAACATGCACCTGAAAATGTGCAGCATGTTGAGGAGCTGATTGGATATTTTGAAGATGCCATTATGGAGCTATCACGTTTTAAAACATAGAAACATAGGAGGATGCTATTTATGAAGGTTATCAGTTTCATCAATTTGAAAGGTGGGGTGGGCAAAACGACATTATCCACGAACTTTGCCTATCTTTTAGCAGAGTCGTGGGATTTGCGAGTCCTTTTTATCGACAACGACAAGCAGGGCAATGCCTCTCGCTGGCTGGGAGCAGATAAGGAAAGAGGGACATTGGCAAACATATTTATGGATGGTGCCAAGGCTTGTGACGTGATACAAGAATCGAAGCATAAAGGAATCGATTTTATAGCTGCGGATATGGGACTGATGGAGGCGAACATGTCAGTCCTAAAGGACAATGATACAAGGCAGGACGTGATTTTGAAGCAGGCACTCTCTGAGATACAGGAGGAGTACGACTTATGCGTGATTGACAATCCTCCTGATGTCAACATGAGCGTGTTCAACTCCCTGACAATTACAGATGATGTGATTATCGTTTCCTCGCTAGAAATAGACAGCATAGAAGGGGTACGCAAAACATTAGCGCAAATATCGGATGCGAAAAAGTATAACCCGATGCTGAATGTTCGTGGCGTGCTAATAAATCAATATTTGGCGTATACACCATTTTTGGAATTATGCCAGGAATTAGAGAAGGAAACACAGGTTTTCACAACAAAGATAGCATATGCCTCTAGGGATGCAAAAAATTACCTCATGACGGCAAGTATGCAAGGAAAAAGCTTGTTTGAGATAAGTCCTAATTGCCGCGTGGCACGAGATATTATGAAATTTGCAGAGGAATTATTGAGATGAAAAAACATAACGGAAGCATGCTGGCATACCTCAACTCAAAGACGCAGGAAGCTGCTCAGTATTCTGTGCAGCGTATTGATGCCGAAAAAATCATACCGAACGAAAAAAATTTTTATTCTATCGATGGAATCGAGGAACTTGCCAATTCTTTTGCGGTGTCGGATCACCTGCCACCGCTTGAGGTAGTAGACAATGGGGACGGAACCTATCGCCTGATCTCTGGAGAACGGCGCTTGTCGGCTACGCTCTATCGTATTGAGCGAGGAGAGATTGAAAAAGCATCGTTATTGTGCCATGTACTCCCTGCCTTTGAGTCACAAGGGAACCTCACAGCAGAACAAATGGAAACCTTGTCTATCATATTTGCCAATAATTACCGAAAAAAGACGGCGCTCGATGAACTGCGTGAAGTGGAAGAAATGGAACCGATTGCCAGAGCGATTTATGAGGAAGCAAAGGCAAGAGGGGAGCTTGAGGAAAATGGACGGAACATGAAATTCCGAACTTTTTTTGCTGAGGAAATTCTAAATATTTCCCCTACGGAATTGCAACGCCTCAAAGCAATAGCATCCTTATCGGAGGCAGGGAAGCAAGCCTTTGAAGAGGGAAAAATTGGAAAAAGTGTTGCTTCGGAATTAGCGAGCTTATCAGCGGAAGATCAAGCAAGTTTTTTAGAAGCGCTAGAGTCTGGAGAGGTGCAAGGCACGATTGCGGAAATCAAGAATCGGAAAAGGTCAAAGGAGGTATTGCCTGCGTTCCATGAAAGCCTTGCAGAAGAAGAGCCATCCTGTTCTGCGGAGGAAGAGGATGGAGCTGTAGAGGAAACTATGCCAGTTCCATCAGAAGAACCCGAAGAGTTTTTTGAGGAAGATTCTTCTGCAGATGAAGTCCCTTTAGAAGCTGAAGAGAGGAAAGAAAGCAATCGCAAGGACGAAGAAAGGACGGAAACCAATCCTTTGCAACCTATGGCAGATACCATAAATGACATAAAGGATTATGAAGATGATGCAAATTTATGGGTGATTGAGCTTTTGGAGGCACAGATTACCCAAATTGAAGCGTCAATAAATGCAGCCAAAGCATCAGGCGATACAAGAAAAGCACACATTTGGGAGTTGCGAAAAGCAGCTGTGCAGCTTGTGATTGATGCAGTGAAATGAGGATGCTTTCTATGGTTGCAAAAAAAGTCAGAATGGTTTTTGTGCTTTATATGGTACTTTGTGCGGTTATTTTTATATCGGAAGCACAAGCAGTTGAGCTTCCGATTACCTCTAATTTTGGTTGGCGAGTGCATCCAATATCAGGGGAATGGAAATTCCACACAGGAATTGATCTTGCTTACCCTGCCGGAACTTTGGTGCCTGCGATGTTTGATGGCGTTGTCATTGCATCTGGTGATTTTGGCGATGGCTATGGAAAGCAGGTCATGCTTTATCATCCAGCTTTGGATGCCTATACAAGATATGCGCACATGGCAGCAATCTATGCAAGTCCTGCACAGGAAATCTGGCAAGGGACAATCCTTGGTTGCGTAGGGGCAACAGGCAATGCTACCGGGCCGCATCTGCATCTTGAGTATATCGTTCGTGCTGCAGACGGAACTTACATATATAGCGATCCCATGAATTTGTGGAAATGAAAGGATGAGGAATATGTCGCTTCTGATGGATGAGCACTGGCTCACAGTCAATCCATGGCTGGCGGAAAAAATTGGGCTTCATGAGGCACTTTTTTTGCAACAGCTTCGATTTTGGATTCAACGAGAAATGGGGTTTGAGGATGACCAAGGCAGGAGATGGATCTACAATTCAATCGCCTCTTGGATGAAGCAGTTTCCGTTTATACACTCGGAAAGAACATTTAAAAGGATGCTATCTAAATTACAGGAAAGCGGATTGCTGCTCACCACAACTGCTTTCAACAAATCCAATTTAGACAGAACCTTGGCATATACAATTGACGAGGTTCGGCTTGAAAAATTGGATGGAGAATATCAGGAAGAAAGGCAGGCAAGGAAGCAGAACCGCTTGAAAGGGCAAAGAGAGTCCTCATCGAGAGTGTCAGAAGTGCCTCATCGAGATTTACCCCATCGAGAGTGTCAAAATGACCCCATCGATAGTGCCAAATTTACCCCATCGAGAGTGCCAAATTTACCCCATCGAGAGTGCCAAAATGGCACTATCGAGAGTGAAGGCGTCAGCCTAGACAATACGGGGCTTCAAGCCCTTTCCTCGCGCGCATGCGTAACAACACAAACAAATAACACAAGTTACAATAACACAACAACAAAACAAAGCACGACTGTTGTTTCTCCTGTTCTTGATGTTGATCTGAAAAAAGTGTACGCCCAATGTGAAACATTTGGCGTGGAGCGTTCTGCTGCCAAAATGCTCGTTGAAAAATACGGGACTGGCGAGGTGTGCGAAAAAATGGAAATGCTTCGAAACGCCCGCAAGTCTCAGACAATCCAGAACGAGGCAGGCTGGCTTTTTAGTGCGCTCAAGCATAAATACGCACCGCCAAAGTCCCAAGAAAAACACCGCAAAAAAACTGAAGAAATACAAAAATCAGTTTCTGCGCTTAAAGCGCAGATAGCACTGGAGGAAGAAGAGCTGAAGCAGGTAGAAATTTCACCCGCAAGCCCTTTCTATGCCATTTACCAGAAAGGGAGGGAAGCACATGAGCCAGATTGGGAGAGACCTTGAACTCTCTCTTGCAAGAAACGCCATCATTTCCGCCTTCAAGCAGCATAACATAGATGCTGATCTTGGATTTCTTGCGCATGAAGAAATGCAGGATTCGCAGGATCGAACACATCGTTCAATCGTCATGCGATTGCAACGGGAGAGTATCAACAGGCAGCTCGTTCGCGTTCTGATGGTGAATCTTAGCCATCAGGAAGCTGATTTTTTAAGGCGGCATTACAGGGATGGCCGAACGATACAATATCTCTCCATGCAAATGCCATTTTCAGAAAGGCAGCTTTATGCTATGAATGAGCGGATTCTAAGGCGTTTAGCATCTTTCCTGTCATATCTGCCAAGTACGGATGATGCATATTTTCCCCGTGTGCCGATAAATCTTTTGTCTATCATTGACGAAAGGCTCCTTATTGTTTCCCTGCAAAAAATCGAAGTGAACGAGGCGTGGATGAAAGGCATGTACAGGAAAAGAAGCATTTCCTTCCAGCTTTTTCAGCTCATGCAGCATATGCAAGCTGAAAATGATGCTTATGGCAAATTGATTCAAGCACGCTTCAAAAAACCTTTCATGACCATCCCTGCATTGCTTGAGTACGCAAAGCTTCCGATTTCAGAAAAGCTGGCATATTCCTACTTTCAACGCTATATGGGAGAAGTCACAAATATCTTAGATAGCATGATGCGAATTTGATGCATAAGAAAAGTGGGGAGCTGTTGCTGGTTTCCTGCAATTTCTTTTAACTTTTTTGAAATATAGCATATTTGCTATTAATGTTTAATAGCAAATATGCTATACTACAAGTATAGTAAAGGAGATGAGCAAATGCCTGCAATATCAATGTTCTACGGAATTATCGTAAGAATGTATAACAACGGAGAGCATAATCCGCCACACTTTCACGCAACCTATCAAGGATATAACGCAGTCTTTAATATGGATGGAGAGCTGACAGACGGAGAAATGCCTAAGAAACAGCTCAGGCTAATATCAGCTTGGACAGAGCTTCACAGAGACGAGCTTTTGGCTAACTGGGAGCTTGCAATGAATGAACAGCCACTTTACAAGATTGCCCCTCTTCGTTAAGCGTGGGAGTCAATCTTGTCCTGTAGAAAGGAGCTTATCGCTATGAAAAGTCCTGTTTGGGTAGTTAAGGAAGTCCAGCCTAAAGAAGATTATACACTGCATCTCATTTTTGCGGACGGAGCTAGAAAGGTTTATAATGCTCGTCCGCTCTTAGAAAAAGCTATCTATTCTCAGCTTAAAAATCTTGCTTTTTTCCTTTGCGCTAAAGCTGAGTGTGGTACTGTTGTATGGGATGACGATATAGACATAGCCCCAGAGCATTTATACGAATGTTCTAAACCTGTGGGAGGGGTTCTCGGTGCTTGAAAATTGCTTCCTTATTATTGATAGCCTTATTGAGCAGAGACACAGTAAAGGAATGACGCAGAAAGAGCTTGCTAAAGCGTCTTGCTTGACGCAATCGGTTATAGCTCGTCTGGAGAGTAAAAAAGCTACTCCTCAGCTTGATACGCTGTTAAAAGTAGCTTCTGCTCTGGGGTGTGATATTGCCGTAGTTCCTGCCAATAAATAAAGAAAAGTCCCCGCTTTGTGAACTGCTCCCTGTCAAGTAGACCACTGAAAAACTAAAAATTGCTAGGGTGTCTCCCCAAAGGAGATGCTCTTTTTTTATGTCACAAATATCTTAGATAGCATGATGCGAATTGAATATATGGATTTTCTCACTGCCTTAAATATCTTAGAAAATCGTGCAGTTTTTTAAAACTGCACGGATTTAAAATAAGATAAGGTAGGGAGGGATGTACATGAAAAGGGAGAGAGCGAGGCTTCCAAGCCCAAGGGAAAAGCCTTGGTTTTATATTGCGGTTGCAAGTTCTTTGGGCATGTTTTTTCTTTCGGTAACAGGATGGAGCCTTCCTGAGAAAAATCTGGTCATATACAATGCAACCACAAGCATTCCATCTGGGTTTTATATCAAGACTTCAAAAGCACATCCGGAGCGTGGGGATATAGTTTTGTATGAACCAAGTGAAAGGGTGCGTCACATTGCTTGCGAAAGGGGATATATAGATCGGCCTGAAATGAAATTCTTGAAGCGTGTTGGTGGACTCTCGGGTGATGCTTACCTGATTGATGAAGATGGAAATTTCTTGATCAATCAAGAAATCATTGGAAGGGTAGAAGGTTTTGACAGAAACGGAAAAATCTTGCCGCAGCAGCCAAGAGGTGTAGAGGTAACGATTCGGGAAGGGATGTTTCTGCCAGTTGGCGATGCAGAGAGAAGCTTTGATGGACGCTACACAGGATGCGAGAAAACCGACTCTATTTTTGCGGTTTACAAGCCGCTTTTGATTTGGTGAAAACATGCGAAAATATGGAGCTTTTCCGTGAGAGCTTTCTTGATTTCGCTGATTTTCAACGGACAATTCTTCCTGAGCTGCAAAAAATGCTGGCACAGTATAGCGGGCGAATGGATTATATCGAGCGCTCCATCATCTCGGCAGTCACACTTTTCAAGCAGGAAAAAATATGGCTTGTTGCATCCAGAATCAATCACACGATACGAGTGAGCATACATGGAAAGCCATGCATTGATTTCTTGGCGACGCACAGAAAAATTAGGCGATTAGAAATTAGTTCGCAGGAAATGCATTTTGCAGATTGCGCAGAGTCAATACCGCGAGCGCTTTGGCGAAGCCTTGTTCCTGTGCAATATGCAGTTTTTGATGTGAAAGAAAATAGCATTACCTTGATGTACAGAATTCCAGTTTCCATAAAGGAGCTTCGTTTTTTTGTGTCTGATCTGGCAGGTCGTTTTTTCTTAGCTCGTGATGGTGTGGTTGTTTAGGTGTCCGAATCGGACACCTGAGAAAGGAAGATATATATGATGAACGCAGAAAAAAACAGAAAGACGTTCCTTCTTGGTGCATCTGCTGGAGGGATCATAGGATTTGGATGCTCATTTCTGTTTCTTTTCCTTGGTATGCATGCAGGAGAGAAGCCATCTATGCAAGAGGTTTCTCCCTATCAGGTGGAAGGAAGCCCTCTTTTTATTAAGCCAGCTTTCTTTCCGGAAGCCAATCCAAGTACCCCAAGCATCCCAATCGAAAACATGCAAGCTGTGCAGGCAAAACCTATTGCGCAGGCAAGTGCAAGCTATGCAGCCCAGCAAATCCCGCTGCCAAGTATTCCAAATCCAAGTATTCCAAGTGTAAATATGCAAACTGTACAAGCACAGCGTATTGCACCCCCTGAGCCTGCTCAAAAAGAAGATCAAAAGATGGAAAAGGACGAATCAAAGTTTGAGAATGGTGCAATTTCTGATGGTCGGATCGCATTTATTGGTGGTGATCCGTTGCCGGTAACTGGAGAACAACTACCAATACAAGTCGTACAGCTAAAATAAAAGGAGGTAAAACTTTGGCACTTAACTTATTTAAACAACCAGAAAAATTCTCTGATACAACGAGCATGAAAAATCCAGCAACACCAGCCGAAAGAGCTCGTGCTGTGATGGACAAAAGGATAGGAAGTGTCGCTGTTCAGTGCTACAACTGGAGAAGGATAGCATTAGGATTGCTTGTTGCATGTGTCGTGCTTTCCATTGGCTTAACAGTGCAGTCACTCAAATCGCAGGTGATACCCTATGTTGTGACCGTGGACAAGTCCACGGGGGAGATTGAAAAAGCGGGAGCATTTGTGTCCCAAGATTATACTCCGCAAGAGGCAGAGGTAAGATATTTCATTGGACAGTTCATACAGAACGCAAGAAACATCCAGCTGGATCCAATCCAGCAGGAGCAGCTTCAAAAGAAAGCGTATGCTTATCTCACGCAAGCAGCCGGACAGAAATATGCGGCTATCCAGCAGAATGAGCATTTCTCGGAGCGTTATGCAAAAAGCACTGTTCAGGTGAAGATTGCAGGGATCAAAAAAATTCCTGACACGGAAAGCTATCATGCTACATGGACGGAAGAAGAATTTGATATTGGAAGTGGGCATCAAACGCTGAAAAATTATGAGTGCGTTTTTGCCGTAACGACGATTCCGCCAAAGGATGATGCAACGATGTTTGTGAATCCTTTGGGGCTGTATATTTCAGATCTTAATTTTTCGGAGCAAATCGGAACAATGAAAAAATAAGCAGGTGTCCGAATCGGACACCTGAGAAATGGAGATTATGATGAATAAAAAAACAACCGCAATATTTTTAGCAGCATCGCTTTTTATCTGCAGCAGCTCGGTTTTTGCTGCAGAAAAGCAGGGGGAGACGGTAGAATCCGTATTAGCTAGTTTTGAAAAGAAACACGCAGAAGAGAGGGAGAGTTCAGAAAAGCTGCCAAGGATCGATTCCAACAGGGAAATGGCGGAGGAAATCGCTCGCCTCCGTGAAGATCTTTATGCAGTGAGCGAATCTCAAACCGAGTTGCTTGATATATTGAATACAGTGAAGAATCGCCTTAAGGATATGGAGCGTGTGGAGGAATACCGAGTAAAGGCTATAGCCGCACCTACCGCAAGAGCGCTTGTGTATCCAAATCAGGGAAATGGTGGAAGCGTAAGCTATACGCAGGATGCCATCAACAGTCAAGGCAATTCGACGATGATATTCACCTATTCCCCAGAACAGCTTTACAAGATTTATTGCCGTCGTGGCTACCTTACAGACCTTGCTTTCAAGAAAGGTGAGACCATCAGCTTTGTCGGTGGCGGTGATACAGCCGGATGGTCCGTCTCAACAACTACCGTTGACGGAACGCCGCATTTGTATATCAAGCCTGTCGTTGAGACCTCAACGACAAATCTCATTGTCACGACCAACAAGCGGAGCTACCAGCTGATTTTAAACACATCAGATTGGTACAATCCAATGGTTTCATGGAGCTACGGTGCGGAGGATCGTGCAGAAGAACTCTTTGAAAAGCAACGCTCTGAAAAACTGAGGACAGGCCAGCTTGGCGTAACGGCCGTTGAAAACCTTGATTTCAGCTACAAATGCAAGGGGAGTGGGGAATACCTTCCTGAAAGGGTTTTTTCTGACGGGCAAAAGGTATATTTCCAGTTCAAGTCGCTCCCACGCCATCAAGTACCGCTCTTTGTGCAGGAAAAAGGGAAGAAGGGCTTGACGCTGGTGACTTATACGCAAAAGGATAATTATTATATATGCGAAGTACCGTTCAAGAAAGCTCAGCTTCGTGTGGGTGAAAATGAAATCATCACGATATTGCACGAGAAGGGAGAGTAATGCATGGAAGAATCAAAGCTCGACCAAATCAGGCATCAGGTGAGCCGTGCATTAAGCTCGCTTCCATTTCTCGCAAAAGGGAAAAAAGATGCCGTCCAAGAAAAAGAGGATGAGAAAGAGGATGAGAAGGAGAAGGTTTTTGATGGCGATGAAAGGGATAATGAAATCGGCAAGCAAAAGCTAAACGGGGGAGGCTATCGCCAGCCCAAAACCTTTTCACGCAAGCTGATGGGAGCAGCCATTGCCATATTTACCGTATGTGCCTTGACTGGTCATTTCTTGTTTTCAAGCAGCGAGGATGCGGATGCTCCGCAAGCTGCCCAAGTTGCATCCAATATCCCTGAGACGAAGGAACCATCGAAAAAAGGAGAGACGAAAAAGGAGAACCTTAGCTACAAGGATCTCAAGGCACTTGATCAAAAAAAGCAGGCAGCCGACAAAGCAAATGCCCAGACAGCAGCCATACAGCAAGCTCAAAAAAATCCAGCTGCGACAACATATCCTGCTTATCCTGCTGCAGCATTGCCAGCAGCCGCAAGTACCCCGAATACACCTCGCGCAGTTAGTAATCCGAACTTCATTGACAAAGCGAGAGAAGCTGCGGAGGAGATGGAAAAAAGGTACACATCTGCAATAGATTTTGCATTGGGACGTGAAAGCGGAGGAACAGCAAATACAGCTGGGAATGGGGAGACAGCAGGCATCAATGCCGCTCAGGCTGCTGCAGGAACCTCGCAGGGAACACTTTCCAAGATAGAACCAACTCCATACATGCTGCAGGCTGGAACCATGATTCCGGCAATGCTTTTTTCTGGAATCAATACGGATACTCCGGGACAGGTCACGGCGCAGGTTACAGCTGATATTTACGATTCTGTCACATCCAGCAATCTTTTGCTCCCGGTTGGTTCGAGACTGATTGGCGAATATGGAAATGATAGTGCAGGAAATGGCCGCATTGACTTGAAGTTCACCATGCTCATAATGCCTGATGGTGCTGCCTATGATATTGGCTCAAGCATGGTAGCGGTAGACAATCAAGGTTATAACGGCATAAGTGGCAAGGTTCACCGCCATACGGCGCGTACCGTGAGTGCTGGTGTATTCTCCAGTGCTATAGCCGCTCTAGGCTCGTATGCTTCGGGAGACACTTCCAATCAAAGAAGCTACACTGGAGGGCAGCTTGCCATGCAAGGCGCTATGGCAAACCTTATCAATCAAGCATCCAATCTTTTTGCAAAAGGGATGAATGTGCAGCCTACTGTCACGATTGCACCGGGAACAACCTTCTATATCTATGTGAAACAGCCAATTTATTTTGGTCACTAAGAGGAGGCGTTCGATTGGAAGAAATTGACGAAAAGCAAAAGGCGAAGCTGATTGCAAGCTGCACTCTCGTTATTGTTCTTTCATATCTCGTTGCGCATTGGCTGCCAGCACAGCTTGCGGCAAGAGAACTAGGTTATCATGAGCTTTTGCCAGGACTCTTTGAATTCCCTGCTCAATATGGTATACACATCTACAAACCTTTTACCATGGAGCATTGGAGAAGCATTCCGGATTTGTATAATTCTATTCTCGAAACAATACGGCCGTATGTGTTCTTGGAGTGGGGCATTTATGCCGTTGGAGGAATTACATGCTATTCCTTTTACAAGCAATCCCTGCACATGACAAGCCATGGCACAGCTGGATGGGCGAAGAAAGAGGATATAAAAAACGCTGGGTTAGCAGAGGTTGAAACAGGTTTTGTGTGCGGAATCAATCCATACACAAAAGAGCTAATGATGCATAACGGGAAAGAGCATATTTTGCTTTGCGCGCCAACGCGATCCGGCAAAGGCGTATGCTGTATCATCCCCACCGCAGTAACATGGAAGCATAGCGCGTTTTTCTTTGATCCCAAGGGGGAATTATGGCATAAAACGTCAGCATGGAGGAAGCATCATTACAAGCAGAAGGTCATGAAATTTGAGCCGCTTTGCATGGATGGTTCCGCAGCAAAATGGAATCCCTTTGCCGAAATCGACTTCCAGTCTTTCGGTGAAATGTCAGACGTGGCCACGATTTCCGAAATGATGGTAAAAACAGGAGAAGGGGCAGGAAAGGATCCTTTCTGGGAAAATTCGGCAGCAGCTCTTTTAAACGGGGTAATCCTGCATTTGATGTACAAGCATTTTCAAGAAAAGAGAGTGCTGCCATGCCCTTCTGACGTGATGAGTTTTCTTTCTTCTCCAGGAACGACACTGGATGTTCTCTTTGCAAGCATGGAGATTTATCCTCACATAACGAAAGAAGAATTTTTGGAAATCAATGGCAAGAAAAATGTGCTTAAGGAAAACTATGGGGAATACATAGGGGATTTTCGTCCTTTTGCGAAGGTATGTCCGCAGTTTGCGGCAAAAGCAAAGGCGAATGAAGAACAAGCAAGGCGATATGAGGAAGCACTGGCAGAAGGGAGAGAAGAGCAACCGCCGCAAAGCAATTTAGAGCTGCTTCGCGAGACGGTTCTTGAGCTTGAAGCAGTAGGGGAGAAGATTGATTTTTCTGCCCCGGAAATCTTTGAAGCGAAGGACAAAAAGGAAATCAATGCGGCACTTTCCTCTGCGCAAGAGTCAAGCCCTTGGTTTCAGCTGCTCGTGCATCCAAAAGTCGCTGAATCAGCGGCTAACATGTACAACGGTGCAGAGCAGACGAGAGCGTCCATCATGCAGACGGCGCAGACCTCAATGTCTATCTATCAAGATCCACTGGTAAGGAAAAACACGTCGGTTTCCGATTTTTCGATTCGAGACCTTCTGGATCCATCACAAACCATCTCCTTGTATCTCGTTGTCCCGTCGAACGACATAGAAAGATTGCGGCCACTGAATCGCCTTTTTGTCGATACGATGCTCAACAAGCTGATGCGAGAAATGAAATTCGATAAAGCTGAAGCTGGCAAGCAACAAAGACTCCTGATGTTGCTGGATGAGTTTCCTCAGCTAAAAAAGATGGATAGCATAGAGCGTGCCCTTGGTATCTGTGCAGGCTACGGGATAAAAATTTGTATCGTGGTACAGAATATGGGGCAAATCAACCAGCTTTACACAAAAGACAATGCTATTCCGGGAAACTGCCATGTGCAGATTTATTTCACGCCGGCTCTTGAGGACGGGGGAGGAACAGCTAAAACCTTGTCGGACATGCTAGGGGAAAAGACGATTCACACAACATCAAAATCCAGCAATGGAAAGATGTTTGAAAGTTCCACCTCGACCTCGCAAATGGCTAGGAAACTTATGACGCCGGATGAAGTCTTGCGCATGCCACCAGACAAGGTTCTTGTGAGGGTTGCGGGCTTTCGCACGATTTATGGAGATAAGCTTGAGTATTACAAGAAAGAAAAATTCGGAGATTTTTTCATGCGTCGCACGGACGAGTACCTTGAAGCACCTGCTTTTTCAGATATTGCAACAAAGGTACAGACCTTTGCGCAGTTATTTGAAGTTCATCGTGCAGATCGCGAAGAGATTGAGCTGAGACAGCAAAAGGTGGCAAAAGCAAGAGCCGCAAGCGAGAAGCAACAGGAGACGAAAAAAGAAGCAGGAACTGCAAGCGAGAAGCAACAGGAGACGAAAGAAAATGAAAGCAATGAAGAAATTACGGAGGAAACCAAAACTTGCAACGAATCTCCAGCAGGGATTCAAGAAGATTCAAGCCTCCGTGGAGACTCCGAATCCGAAGATAAAGGCCCCGCAAGTGAGGAGCCGATGAGCCAGAAGAAAAAACAGGAGGCTTTTGCAAAGGCATTTGACGAAAGTCTTGCCCTTTGGGCTGAACAGCAAAGCAAGGAAATGAGGGGAGAATGTGGAAGCGCATGATCAGGAAGTCTGGCAACGCAGGCTTATGGTGCTTGAAAAAAGCCTTGGAACCCATATCATGCATTATATGCATGACGATAATGTCACGGAGGTCATTGTAAATCCTGATGGCAAGCTTTGGATTGACACGTTCGATCGGGGATTTGTTAATACAGGCGTAGAGCTTTCGGGGGAAGCTACGAAGCGAGTAATTTACGCAGTAGCGGATTTATCAAGGCAGGTAATAGAACTCAAGGAAGATCCATCCTTGCAGGCAGATATACCGGCTTCCCATCTGTTTTCAAACTGCCGTTTTCAGGCAGAGCTTCCTCCCATCGTGACGGGGCCAAGCTTCAACATCCGCAAGCATAGCAAGACGGTTTTTACCTTGGATGATTATGTTGAGCAAGGAACCATGAGCATGGAGCAGCGTGAGGCGATCATACAAGCCATAAAAAACAAGCAAAATATCATTGCGGCTGGAGGAACAGCGAGTGGAAAGACAACACTCTTGAATGCGATCCTTGCGGAAATATCTAAGCTTGGCGAACGAATCATCACGATTGAGGACACGAAAGAGCTGAAGTGCGCTGCCGAAAACACAGTTGCGCTCACAACAACCGATACCGTGGATATGGATAATCTGCTGAGAAAAACATTGAGGCTTTCTCCCAATCGTATCGTAGTTGGTGAGGTACGTGGCAAGGAAGCTATGACACTGATTGATGCATGGAGTACTGGCCATCGTGGTGGATGCTCGACCGTGCATAGTGATTCAGCCATCGAGACGCTTTTTCGCATCGAGGGGATGATATCTCGCGTGTCTTTATCCCCGCAACAGGCATCTATTGCCCGTGCAGTTAACGTAATCGTTTACATCCGCAAACATGCAACATGTCGCCGTGTCGAGGAAGTTGTTTGTGTCGATACATGGGACAAGGCAGATGGGGAATACCGGATACATTCCCTCGTTTGATGTGGAAAATCATGCAGTTTTTTGAAACTGCACGGATTTAGAATATAGAGAAGGTGTCCAATTCGGACACCTAGGAAAAATGAAGGAGGATTTCAAAATGAAGGTAAATGGTATGAAAGGCATGAAAAAGTTTTTTAAGAATAATTGGATGGCATGCTTGTTGGGAGCTGGAATGTGCTTGCTTCCAGAAACTGCTTGCTTTGCCGCAAGTACGCAGGTTGGGATTACGCCGTTGAACCAGCCTCTCACGGTGATTCATGAAGCGCTTACGGGACCTATCCCAATACTGGTTGTTGGCGGTGCCATTGCCATGGGAGGCATGAGCTGGGCTATGGGCTGGGAGCAGCAGGTCATGATGCGCTGCGTGAAAGCAGCAGGTGGCGGCGCCATTGCGATGGGCGCAGGCAAGTTCATGGAATCCGTCTTGGGACAAGGGGCAGGCTGCTTATTCTGAGTTGAGGTGAAGTATGGAAGAAGAAAAAAGGCAGGAAATATCTTGGACACATCTCCCGCTCTTCCGATCGCTTACGGAGTACATTTTGTTTATGGGAGTGCCAAGGAATTGTCTCATATATAATTTTGGTGCAGCAATTTTTGTGATGCTTACCTTTGGGCTTGCCTATTGGTATCTTTTAATTGCAAGTGTGCTGATTCATTTTGTTTTTCGCCATTTGTCTCAAGAGGATGCGCAGTTTTTTGAGTGCTTCAACAACTATACGTACAAGAGGGATTATTATTCTACCTGATGGGAGAGAACTTTGTGTCTTGGAAGGAATATGAATTAAATAACAATAGCATAGCGGACTGGCTTCCTTGGGGAGCATTGACACATGAAAATGTCATGCGCAACAAGGACGACAGTGTCCTTGGAATTATTTCGTATCAAAAGGGGAGCGAAGCAGATGTTTCCTTTCCTAAGCTTCCGAATGGCTGGGCATTATGGATTGAGGAGCAGCAAGTCAAGTTTGGAGAAGAAGAATGCTACCTTGCTGTTTCATGGAATCCTTTTTTGGTGCACGGCAAGGTAGTAAATACCGTGGACGGTAAAGTAATTTATCTTGAAGAGCTTGAAATGGCACTGCATGCTGTTTTGCTGAATATAGCGGAAAGCTTCCCAAAGGAAAATCATGCGCATTTGCTTGCATATCAGGAAATGATTGACTATCTTTGCCATGCTTTGACGCTTGGGAAAAAATGGATGCCTATGCCAGACGTTCCTGTGGATCTTGATGCTTATCTAACCGATGAGCTTTGTGTTGATTTTAGCGGAAACCATGTGAAGCTTGGAAAAGATACTTTTTTGGTTCTTAGCCTTCCGGCCTGCGTGGGAAGCTCAGAGGAAGTATTTTGCCGTTGCCGCAAAGAACTGAAAGAAGCCAAGATTCCTTATCGCCATGTGCAAAGGCTTCTGCTTTATCGGGAAAAATCTGCAAAACGAGAGCTTCTGAGATATACGAAAAAATGGTGCAATTCACGGAAATACATTAAGTCAACCTTGCTTCAAGCGGCACTGGGAGAATTGAATGGATTATATCAAAACACATTCATCCTTTTGGTTTCGGAGCAAGAACTAAAAAAAACAGAACATTTTTTGCGCCAGCTTTGCGAGGAACTCGAAATTCCTTATATCATCGAGGATTATAACGCTAAGGATCTTTGGTGGGGAAGTCTCCCCAGCCTTTTCCGTGCGGCAATCTACCCACCGATTTGTGGTTTTGCAAATATAGGAGAGCTTTTGGCCAGGAAGGAGGATTCTGTTGTATCGTCTTGATTTGTTTTCCAGAAAAATACATCGCCTTTGTGATGTGATGCCATTTGGGAGATTGGAAGAAATTGATGTCGATGGATTTCCTGTTGCCATTTCCATCAATAAGGATGGTTCGCTTTTGGCAACATGGAAGTATAGAGGCCCGGATCTTGAATCATCTGTAGAAGAGGAGCTAGCTGTTATCACGCACCGATTGCAATCTGCTGTGGCATCGCTCAAGACGGAGCATGTGCTTTATCTTGAAGCACAGCGCACGCCGTCTACTGCTTACGCTACAACGGGAAATTTCCCCGATCCGGTCACTCGTGCCATGGACGCAGAGCGTGCAGCTCTCTTTGCCCGTGGAATCTATTTTGAGACACAGCTTTATGCGACACTTTACTACCTTCCTCCCAAAGACCGTCAAGAAAGACTGAAGGAACTTGTGGTTGAGGGGCGAGAAAAGAAGCTTACCAAGGCTGAGGATGTGCTGGATGATTTTGGAGAGCAGCTGTACAAGCTCTATGTCATGTTCCGCAACCTTGGAATTGATGTGGAGTTTTTGAATCTTGATGGGCTGGCAACCTATCTTCATTCCACGGTATCAGAAGAAAATCGACCAATCAAATACCCAAAGACAAATTTCCTCATGGACAAATATCTTTATGATACGCCACTTTACGGTGGTCTTGAGCCACAGCTCGGAAGAAAGCATATGAGAGTGATTGCTCCCATTGGTTATGCCAAGGAAACAACCTTTGGACTCTTTGATGAGCTGCATCGCTTGGACTTTGCCTATCGTTGGGTCACGAGAGCCTACTGCATGACAAAAAATGATTGCTTGTCCGAGCTTGATACGGAAAGACGGCATTGGAAAGGCAAGCTGCAATCTTTTTCGGCAACTCTTGCGGATGCAACGATTCGAGAGGGCGCGCAAAATGCTGAAAACATTGATGACGTAGCCGTGGATCGATTGGCTGAGGTAAGGGAGGCAATCAATGCAGTGGAAGGGGATCACATCTCCTTTGTTTATTATTCGACAGCAGTTATTGTCTTGGATGAAGATCAAGAGGCTGTTGAGGAAAAGGCAAAGATTGTCCGACAGATTTTTCTGGAATGTGGGATGAAAGCCAAAATAGAGACTTTCAACGCAGTCGATACATGGCTTTCCTGCGTGCCGGGGCTTGTCGGCCACAATATTCGGCGGCCGATGATCTCAACCGGCAACCTCATCCACATGATGCCTTTAGCTTTGGCGTGGTCTGGGGAAGCATGGAATCGGCATTTGAACCAGCCTCCGCTTCTTTATGCGCAAACGGATGGGAGCAGCCCTTATCGCTTGAACCTGCATATTGGAGAAATCGGTCATTCCTTGATGATCGGCCCGACTGGCGCAGGAAAATCTGTCCATCTGAATTGCATCAATGCAGCCTTCAGGAAATATAAAAATGCACGCGTGATCATATTTGACAAGGGTGCAAGCTCGAAGGTCTTGACCATGGGGGTCGGCGGAAAGTTTTATGATATCGGCAAGTCACGGTCGCTTTCCTTTCAGCCGCTTTCCTCCATTGACGATGAGGACGAGCGCCAATGGGCGCAGGAATGGCTTACGGACTATCTTCGTGAGGAGGGATTGACTGTCACACCGGAAATGAAGAGCATCATTCGGGACTCCTTGACAACGGTTGCAGGTATGGAAACGAGATTCCGTACCATGACGACCTTCATCTCCTTTTTGCAGAGCAGGGAACTCAAGGAAGCGTTTTATCCTATGGCACTTGCTGATGATAACGGGAACAAGGGGGAATATGGAGAGATTTTTGACAGTGATGAGGATCATCTCTCGATTTCCAGCTGGCAATCCTTTGAGATGGAAACGCTGATGAATGCCAAAAGAATCGTTGGCACTACGCTGATGTATATTTTCCACCGCATCGAAAATGTGGTGAAGAATGTAAAAAGCGCTGAGGCTGGGCCAACGCTCATCGTCTTGGATGAGTGCTGGGTGTTTTTTGAAAACGCCATGTTTGCAGATAAAATCAAGGAATGGCTCAAGACGCTCAGGAAGTACAACACAGCGGTACTGTTTGCCACGCAGTCGCTTGACGATATAGCCAAAAGCCCAATTCTGGATACCGTTCTTTCCTCTTGCCAGTCAAGAATCTTTTTGCCTGACAAGCTGGCAATCACGGAATCACGGCAAGCGCTTTATCACCAGTTTGGGCTTAATCAGCGTCAAATACAGCTTTTGGCACATGCCCAGCCACAGCGAGAGTATTATTATGATTCGCCAAAAGGATCGAGGCTATACAATCTGGCACTGGAGCTTTGCCCCTTCACGCTTTCCTATGTGTCCGTGAACAAGGGGGCGCTTGCAAAGTGCAACCGTATTATTGAGGATTATGGGGCAGGGGATTTCAATGAGCATTGGATGGAAGAAAATGATCTCATCATGCCGGAATATCCAAGGGAGGAGGTCGCATGCTTATGATGACATCGATTGTCCTGTTGTGCGTAATCATGATTTGCTACTTCGCAATGCGTGTCAATCGCATCGAGGCGAGAATGAATGTATTGGAGAATATTCTTCGTCAGCTTGCTGAGGGAAAAAATATTGACACGGAGTATCTTGGAAAGCCATTTCAAGGAGCGACAGGCCTCCGTGATGTTTTAATCTCAGCATGGAGAGGGAAAGAATGAGAACGTATCAAGAGCGGGCAAGGAAAGCAATCCCTCAGATTGTTGAAACAATTCGTTTCATAGAAAGCAAGATCCTCAAAACTATGCAGAAAAAGGGATATGGAAAAAACCAGATGCTGACAGCTCTTGGTTTTTGCAGCCGATATGGAATGTTTGGAGAAAAGGAAAATGAGGAAAATTATTTTGCGTCTGTTTTACCGCCATCCAATGAGATAGGGGACAATGCACTGCCCGCACCTATGCCTTTTTTCAGCGAAGCCTATCAAAAGCCACTGCAAGAGATGCATGCGAAGCTTGCAAGGGAGGATCTCAGAATCTTAAACGACCTTCAACGGGAAGGCATGACACAAAAGGAGGCTTGGGAGGATTTCCGTGGAAAAAGCATTTTTGGCATGCTTGCGGCAGATGAAAGGCTTCAGGGGGAATATGAAGCCGCAACATGGGAAAACCATGTCAGAGCCAGAGAAAAAGCAAGTGAAGAAGAATATGAGGATACCGTAAAGATGTTTCATGAGGTGTCCGAATCGGACACCTCATCGGAGCATACTGTCTATAGAGAAGGCAGGCTTCTTCGATTGCTTTATTCCAAAACGAATTGCATGGAGGAAACGGTGCGGAGGATCGTGCTTCATGCAACGAAGTATGATGGTGAAAATAAAGAAGCTTATGCAGACAGGCTTTCCGCAGAAGCGTGGAAGCTGGAAGGAAAGTATCGTGCCTTGGACAAGGCTCCCGTTGTTGCTGAGGCATCCATGGATGAGATTTACCGTTCTTGCCTGCGGCAATACAAGGAAAGGCTGCATATTGAAAGCTTCCGGCTGAAGGACGAGAGGCGTATCTACCAGATGCTTTCCCAAAGCAGTTTACTTCCCCAAGAGAAACTCATGGAACTTTTGGAGCGTGACTCCATCGTCATGCACGATGTGGGAAGGAACGCTGAAAAAACAAGGAATGCTATCATGGAGCCTTCTATGGAGGAAGAGCAAACCTATGAGGATCTTTTTCAGGTGTCCAATTCGGACACCTTGAGTGAAGCTTGCGAGGTGTCCAATTCGGACACCTTGGGCGAGGCTTGCGAGGTGTCCGATTCGGACACCTCAAGAGAACGTGTGTGGCAGGGGGATCAGCTTGAGGCTTACCAAGAAAATGAAGTGCCTCGTGAGCTTGCAAAAAACAAAAGCGATACACGAGAAGCGAAGAAAAAGCTTCGTACCTTCCGTTTTGTGGATGAGCGAGTGCTTGCTCGTGATGAAAAGAGCGCAGAAGAAATGTATCTTCTCTGCAAGGATGAGATTGAGCGAGAGATCCCGCTGCCGTTTTATCAAAAAATGGACGAAACCATTATTTGTCACATGTTTTCGGTAGGCTATACGGAAGAGGAAATAGAAGGCGTGGTTCAAAAGTTCTCGCCCAAACGCATGAACCAAAAAGATTACGGAAAAAGCGTCACAAAGTATGTAAGCAATGCAGTTTGCTTGCAAATGGGGAGAAGCGCAATCCAGAATTTTATCGGAACGACGGAGTATAAATATCTTCAAAACAAAACGGAACAACACCAAACACTCAATGAATATGAGGAACAACGTGTACGCCGTCGATCGGTTCCGCCTTCGTAAGCAGAAAGGAGTGCAGTCAATGTTTGAAAAATTGAGTGAAAGAAAATCTCAGGCAATCGTTCTTGGTGTTCTTGCGATTGGGATCGTGATGCCAATATCTGCCATGGCATACAAGGCTCACACAGCCAAAGCCGCTGTTCTTGTGTACGATGAGAAGAATGTTGCCGAGGCAATCAAGACAGCAATCAGCACGGCAGATATTCTGACCGCCGAGCAAAAGGAGCTGGCATTGAAGCTGCTGGATGCCAAAAAACTAGATGCCGGCATACTTGCAGAGTGGGCAAGCAAGACAAAGCAGTCAACGAGTATATGCTCCACATGGGAGGTAAACGCAGAGCTTCTGAGAAAGGCTGGCAAGACGCCGAGCATTTTGAACTCCAGCACATCGACAAGCGATATTTTGCTCCATGAGATAGGCAGTATCGAGGATGTTTTGGATGGCAACAAGACGATAGTGGATCTCTATTTTGAGACTGCAAAAAACCATAAGGCACTTGATGCAACCTACCAATCCGCAGCACAAAGGGCACAGATTTCTCAAAAAGTGACAGAGAATACCAACCAGACGGTTCAGGAAGCAGTGGAGGCGGCAAGCAAGGCGGAGGGAGAGCAGCAGCTCTTGCAGTCGCAAATCCAGATATCTGCACAGGGTGTCATGCAGCTTGGCGACATGAAGGAGCTTATGGCACAGCAGCTTGCCATGCAGGCACAAAAGTGGTATGTCGATAACCGGCAGCAGGCAATCAAGGAAACCCGTGAGCAAAAGACCAAGGACAATCTTGCTGCGTTCACATCAAAATAGCAGGTGTCCGATTCGGACACCTGAGAGGAGGGAAAGAATGAAATTTTTCCGCAGCCATCATGCCATGCTTTTCGTGGTCACCCTTTTCGGCGTACTCTTCCTAGGGGAGACCGTTGCCTTTGCCGCATTGGGAAACGGTTCTGAGAGCATCATAAACTCCGGAACACAGCTCGGTGGCACATTTGATACGAATTTACGAACTCTCACCAGAGGCATCCTTCAGGCAATGCATATCGTTCTGATTGTGCTTACTGCTGTTGCCGGAATGATGGTTGCCTTCGGCATTGAGGATGGCAAGAAGTTCATCTGGCAAGCGTTGCTGGGGTTGGGGCTTGCCTTCAATTTTGGCGCTTTTGTCTTGGACACAGGTCTTTGGAATACGGCATTGCAACCGGTGGGGACAGCGCAGGTGGAATATTACAAGCCCGATCTCATGGCATCTGGGGAAGGCTCATCAAGCCAGATCAATATACTCGGCGGTTTCATGAACAATTACACCGAGAAAATCATAACGCCGGGCGCAAAGAATATTCTCCCCTATTGCCTGCGTCTTTTGGTAATTCTTGCCGTTGTGCAGGCAACGTGGGAGCTTTCCATGAAATTCATGTCAGGGGACAAGATACAGTACCTTTTGAGCATGGTACTCAAAATGGGATTTTACATGTTCCTCATGCTGAATTGGATTTCTTTCATGGGTTCTCTTTCGGAAGGGTTTGAGCTTTTGGGGCTAAAGGCAGGTGGGGATGCCAGTCCGGTTGCCAACAATATCGTTGGGAATAATTGCGATCGCATTGTCCAGTTTGCGGTCGATTGCTTCAGCGCTATCTGGAAGGATATAAGCTTTGACAGCTTAGGAGTCCTTCTCATCATGGTGGCGGGGCTTGTAGCCTTGGTGTATTGCCTGTTCATGACAGCACTGGAAATGTTCATGGCACGCATTGAGTTTTACACGATGGCACTCTTGTCCTTGCCTCTGCTTTCCTTCGGCGTGACGACAAAGTTTGCTTTTCTGACAGAGCGTGCCATTGGCGCAATGTTCAATCTGGCCATCAAGATTTGTGCCATTGCATTTATTTCTGCCATGGCAGTTCCTTTTATTGAAAGCTTCATCACGAAGCTGCAGAATACCAAGGGAATCGGGGAGGATATAGGAATCATTCTTCAGGCAGTCTTGGCAGCAGGGCTTATCTATATCCTCACGAAGAAGATCCCTGCCCTGATCACAGGCCTATTGAGTGGAAATCCGCAGCTTTCCGGCTCCAGCATGATTGCCATGACAGCGCAGACAGCAGCTGCTGTTGCTTCGGGAGCAGGTACCCTTTCGGCAGCAAGGACGGCAGCAGCGGCTATGGGGTCTGGTGGAGTAAAAGGCACCCTTACACAGCTTGGCAGAAACTTTGCCATGAGCAGAA
>CALELM010000040.1 GCA_937902665.1 uncultured Selenomonadaceae bacterium | reverse complement strand
TGGCAGTCGCACTGTCACCACATTCCCACCATTCCTTGATAAATGCCGTCTTGTCTACATAAAAATAATTTTTCTCTCGAATTTCTGCAAAATCCTGCACCCCAACCGCTACTGTCCGCATAGAACATCCCTCCCCATTTCTCTTGATTCTATCATACCGTCTTGAGAAAAAAATCGCAACAAAAAGGGACGGTTACAATTATGTGCAACAGTCCCTTTTGCCTTGCATGCTTCCACCCTATTCAAGAAAGCTGATTCAGTTTTTTAAAGCAATACAGCGTTGCCTTCGTGTCTGCCAATGCCCCATGCGCTGCATCAAGCTTCCAATCATAATTGAAATATGCTGCACAGTCCACGAGCCGATAACGTCTGCCAGGAACCTTTTGCTTAAAGTGCTTCATGACATCAATAACATGCACTCCCGGTCTATGGAAGGGAGATGTGGGGATACCGGACTGCTTCAGCATACGAATATCAAAAACTACATTATACCCGACATAATATTCCGCATGATTCAAAATTTCCATGATACGGTCATAATGTGCATCTATCGTACCTTTTTCAGCAAGCATTTCAGGAGAAATATGATGCACTCGTTCCGCTTCCGGCCAAGAAGCATGATGTTTCGGACGGATATATTCATTGAACAGAACCTCATCCTTTGCATTCACGATGGACAAGTCCAAGATTTCTGCCCCCTGATCTATCCCTGTAGTTTCCGTGTCAAAGCAAATTATTTTTTTCAAATCCACTTCCACATTTACACCCCCATGCCTTCTCAATGATTGATGATATTTGATATATGCTTCAACGTGATTGACAGTGAACCATCCTCATCGCTGTAAAATTCCACATACTCCGTATTGTCAAAATAGCTGGTCGGTATCGTCAGTTCAATCCCGGTATCTGTCTTGAGCTTATGCTTGCAAACACTCTTTATCGTTGCTTCCCGATTCATTTGCACAGGCTCATGGTATCCATCCTCCAAAACCTTTGACTCATACTCCGCCCGCATAGCAGGATTCTCCTTAAAAATCTGGCCGCCAAGCTCCCTCAGGTCCAGCTCCTCCGATTGCTCCATAGTTTCTGCAATGCAGTTCTTTGCCGCTGCAGCAGCTGCCACCTGATCCTGCCCAAATTCCTCTGCTACCTGCATCGCCGCTCTGGTAATGCTCTTCACCGCTTCCTTTTGGGAATGTGCCTGCTCGCATTCCAAAAAAACCTCCGGAAAAACAAAGGTGCTGTTCCCGTCCAAAACATATCGCTTTCCAACAAAGCAAATATCCAAGGTACCAGCATCAACATAGACATATTCTTCCATTTTTTGCGTGAGATTCGGCAGCATAGCATAATAATGCACAATCTCATTTTGTATGCCAGCTCCAGTATTGCTGACCTGATGCACATATCCCGTATGGTTATTGCACTTGAAAACAACCAGCTTCCTGCAATCGTCTATATACGCATCACAAACGATAATGTCCATTGACATCATATCCTCCGTATGCGTAAAAGCATCCTCCAAAATATGCGTAATTTCCTTGGAAAAAGATATAAAATCCACTTCCTCCTGCAAATAGGACAAAAACAGGGACTTGAAGGCACTATCTTCATAAAATCTGCCCTTCTTTGCCTCTTGGCTCCCTGCCGTTTTTTCTATGTGCTTCATCAAAAAGGTTTCCACCATGCCCTCTATGGGAAGCAGCCCATCAGAATATACGGTCGTGCCTGAGCTCAAATCTAAAATATGCAAAATGGCTTTCTCTATAACAATCACTTCAACGCTCCCCCTTCCGCTTTTTTCCGAATTTCTTTCAAGTAAGCGACCATATGATTTTTCAGCTTTTCTTCCAGCTCTATAAGCTCCGTGGAATCAAACGCATAAGTAACCTCAGGAATATTTCTGACACGAGATTCCCCAAAAAACTCATCTCGAAAAATATTGTAATAAATATTAAAATTGCTTTCCATGGCAAAATCCACATAATCAAAAATGATATATGACCCATTGGCGATGCGGATTGGCTCGCAAGGACGGGAAAAAAGCTGAAACCCCTCAAGCTCCTGCGGCAAATCCCTTCCATACTGCCATTCCATGATTCCCTTGTCCAGCAATAAACTCGTCACCGTCTTCGGATTGAACGCAGCCATATCCCTAAGCAGCGGTTCAAAATGCAGGCGAAGCAACTCCTCAAACACAGAAAACTTTCCCGTAATGAACTCAATACGGCAAAATTCTATCAAACCAATAGCAGTGCGCACCTTATATTCATGGGTTTCCTCATGGTAATATACAGAAATGCTTCGATGCCTGTTTTCATTTGCATAACGGTACAGCTCATAACGATCCTCAACCACCTGTTTCTCGCAGGAAAGCACAAAACCATGCCACTCGCCCGGAAGCTCCTCCATATATTTCCAGCCGTCTATTTCTTGTTCCACTTTTTCCTTAACGTCATCCTTCACATGGCCTCACCCCAAATCATACCCCATCATGCATTCACTTGCTCATACAAGCCTGTCAGCTCGTCCTTTGAAAATTGATATTTACGTCCGCAAAAATGACAGCAGACCTCCGCATGACCGTCTTCCACCAAAGAATGCAATTCATTTTTTCCTATGCTCAAAAGAACTTCTTCTATTCTTTGCTTGGAACACTGGCACTGAAAAGAAAGCCTTGTCGTTGACAAATATTCTGCATCGAACCCCTGCAAAAGCTCACCGATTATCGCCCTTGCATCCATTCCCTGATGAATCATGCTCGATACAGACGTAATATTCCCCAGATTTTTTTCCAATTTTGCCAAGGTTTCCTCTTTTGCGTTCGGCAGGGCTTGGATCATAAAACCGCCCGAAGCCATGACCTCAAAATCCCGCCCAACCAAAACGCCAAGCCCGATACTCGATGGTGTCTGTTCCGAAACAAGCATATATCTCGTCAGGTCGTTCGCTATTTCCCCGTCCGTAATCTCGCAGCTGCCTGTGACAGGATCCTTCAATCCCGTAAAGCGAGTCACGGAAAGCAAGCCGTGGCCTACTCCGCCTCCCACATCCAGCTTGCCACTGACATTCAGCGGCAAATCTACCTGCGGATTCTGGACATACCCCCGAACCGCGCCATCCGAGCTTGCATCCGCCACGATAGAGCCGAGCGGGCCATCCCCGCAAAACCGAACCGTCACCGCTTCCTTGTTTTTCAGGTTTGCTGCCAAGAGCAAGGCTCCCGTCATCGTGCGTCCCAATGCCGCCGCAGCTACCGGATAGCAATCATGCCGATGGATTCCTTCATTAACCAGATCTGTCGTTACTGCCGCATAAACCCTTACATCCCCGGCAATCGCCTTTACCAAATAATCTCCCATTCTCTTTTCTCCAACCTCATATTCCATGACTAACAGGCAAGCAGCCTGTCCCAAAGCAAGAGACAGGCTGAGAAAACATGCCGACCATCATTTCATGTTTTTTAAAAGATTTGCCATTTCCATAGCTGCCATAGCTCCATCAACACCCTTATTTCCTGCCTTCGTGCCAGCTCTCTCAATAGCCTGCTCAATGTTTTCCGTCGTAATCACACCAAAAATGACCGGCACGCCCGTAGTCATGCCAACCTGTGCCACACCCTTGGAAACCTCATTGCAAACATAATCATAATGTGTCGTGGAGCCTCGAATAACTGCTCCAAGACAAATAACCGCATCATACTTTCCGCTTTCTGCCATCCTCTTGGCAATGACAGGAATCTCGAAAGCGCCCGGAACCCATGCCACATCCACATCCTCGTCCTTCGTCTCATGGCGGTGAAGCGTATCCAATGCCCCATCCAAAAGCTTTTTCGTGATAAATTCATTAAACCTTGACACCACGATACCAAATTTCAGATCCTTCCCTGTTACAAAACCTTCCAACACATTTGCCATTTTTTCTCCCCCGTTCTTTGTATGCAGCATTCTTCCCGTCAAATCTCATGCGACTCATCAAAAACATGCCCCATTTTCATTTTTTTGACGGTCAAATATTTCTTATCAAATTTATTTGCCGGAATAACAATGGGAACACGCTCCGCAATTTCAATTCCATACCCTTCCAGTCCGATACGCTTGGAGGGATTGTTTGTCATCAATCGAACACTAGTGATCCCCAGCTGTGACAAAATTTGTGCTCCAATCCCATATTCGCGAAGATCGGGCGCAAACCCCAAAAGCACATTTGCCTCCACAGTATCCCTGCCTTCGTCCTGAAGCTCATACGCACGCATCTTATTGGCAAGGCCAATGCCACGCCCCTCTTGGCGCATGTACAGAACCACGCCTTCTCCCGCTGCCTCAATCTTCCTCAGCGCAGCGGCAAGCTGATCCCCGCAATCACAGCGCAGGGAACCCAGTGCGTCCCCCGTCAAGCATTCCGAATGAAGGCGAACCAAAACATTCTTCTTGTTCCTGACATCGCCTTTGACAATCGCCAAATGGCACTTTCCATCCAGCTGGCATTCAAATGCCTGAATACGAAAATGCCCAAATTTGCTGGGGAAGTCCACATCTGCCACCTTTGACACAAAGGTTTCCGTGCTTTTCCTGTACTCTATCAAGGATTTCACTGTAATCATATGCAGTCCGTGCTTCTTGGAAAACTCGATGAGACCCGGAACTCGCATCATATGACCATCATCATCCATGATTTCACAGCAAAGACCTGCCGGATAAAATCCTGCCAAACGTGCCAGATCTGTTGTCGTTTCCGTATGCCCAGCACGGCGCAGCACTCCGCCGGGAACGGAACGCAGCGGAAACACATGACCCGGACGGCGAAAATCTGATGGCTTTGCCTTGGGATCCAGCAACTTCTTTATCGTCTGGCAGCGCTCGTATGCCGAAATTCCCGTGTCCGTCTCATAGGCATCAATGGATACCGTGAACGCAGTCTCATGATTGTCCGTATTGTTTGCCACCATAGGAGATATATCCAGCTCGTCCAGCCGCTTCCCATCTATAGGCGTGCAAATCAGGCCTTTGGCATAAGTCGCCATGAAGTTGATATCCTCAGGAGTTACCGTATCTGCGGCAACAATGAGATCGCCTTCATTTTCGCGATCCTCATCATCAACAACTACGATCATCCTGCCATTCCTGATATCTTCTATCGCCTGTTCCACTGTCGAAAAATCTGACATATCACACTTCTCCTCTCGAATCAAAATCCATTGGAAATCAAAAAGTCCTTCGTAATACCAGTTCCTTTTGCTTCCATCATCCGCTTCTCTACATACTTTCCAATGATATCAGTTTCTATATTGATAAAATTCCCCACTCGTTTCTCTTTGAGATTTGTTGCATCCCGTGTATGGGGAATCAAAGATACCGTAACATCCTGCCGCCCAACGTGAACAATCGTCAGGCTGATGCCATCCAATGCAATCGAACCCTTTTCCACCGCATTCCGCAGGAGTTCTTCTTCTGCGGAAATTGTCATCAGAACAGCATTTGCCTCTTCCTTGATACCAGAAATCCTCCCAACGCCATCAATATGCCCGCTGACAATATGGCCGCCTAAGCGGTCGGATAACGAAAGGGCCCGTTCCAAATTGACAGGACTGCCACGCTTCAATTCACCAAGCGAAGTTCTTCGCAGCGTTTCCGGCATCACATCTGCTGAAAAATGATGCGAGCTGAACGCCGTAACCGTCAGGCAAATCCCGTTCACGGCAATACTGTCTCCAATTTTTGCATCGCTCAAAACCTTGGATGCCAAAACCGTAATTTTTCCCTGCCCTATTTCCGCAATAGTCCCAACCTCTTCCACAATGCCCGTAAACACGGAATCACCTCACATATCCGCTAACCAAAATATCCGCTCCCAGCATCTCCACGGAAATATCCCGAAGCTCTGCAGCTTGGGACAACGCCGAAAAGCCGTCCCCCTCCACAGAAGTCAGTGCTGTCCTCCCGCCAAGAAGCTTGGGCGCGATAAATGCATGTATTTTATCTACCAATCCTTCCTGCAAAAGAGAAAAATTGATCGTCCCTCCGCCTTCCACAAAGACGGAACATATTCCTCGCTCCCCCAGCTGCCGCATCAGGTCCTGCAAGTCCACATGCTCCCCTCCGCCTGCCACCAGCACTACAGCTCCTGCTTTCCGTATCGCCTCTATCCTTTCCGGCAAAGCCCGTTCCGTTACGGCTACCATAGTCGGGGCTGCACCATCGGTCAACAGCCTTGACGACAACGAAATTCTTGCCTTGCTGTCAACGACAATGCGAATCGGATTTTTCCCCTTCCCATGCGGAAATCTGGTCGTCAAGCTTGGATCATCCTTCAAAACCGTCTGGATTCCAACCAGTATGCCATCATAAATATCACGCCATTCATGCACGCGCCTTCTTGACAGCTCATTTGTGATCCACTGCGATTCTCCCGTCACCGTTGCAATTTTTCCATCGAGCGACATAGCCGTCTTCATCACCAAAAAGGGCTTCCCCGTAACCACCCATTTCAGGAATACTTCATTCAGGCGTTCTGCTTCTTTTTTCAAAACACCGCAAACGACTTCTATCCCGGCATTTCTCAAAATCTCCATGCCCCTGCCGGAAACCTTTGGATTGGGATCCTTCATTGCAATCACAGCCCGACGGATTCCTGCCTCCACCACAGCCTTGGCACACGGTTCCGTGCGGCCGTAATGGGAACATGGCTCCAAAGTGACATAAAGCACGGCATCCCTTGCCAATTCTCCCGCCATAGCAAGCGCATGAATCTCCGCATGAGGTGTTCCCGCCTTGCGATGCCAGCCAACACCAACAACACGCTCATTCTTTACGATTACCGCCCCAACCATCGGATTGGGAGAAGTACGGCCTCTTGCATTTCGTGCCAGCTCCAATGCCATGCGCATGTAATCCTCATCTTGCATACACATCACCCCCATATCGAAAAAGCAAGGAAAAACGAATCAGCAAGCTGCTTCCAACAAAACAACCATCATTTCCAAAGCACAAAAAAACCGATTGAGGAACTCCTCAACCGGCTGTGAATGCACGCCAAAATCACGGAATGCAAAACCCCTTTTTCATCCAGACTATACTGTCGGCTTCGGAATCTCACCGAATCATGCAAAAAGCTTGCGGGCTGTACCGCCGGTGGGGAATCACGCCCCGCCTCAAGAGATGCCTCATTTTCTATCTACATCATACTACACGCATAAATTAACGTCAAGAATTCAACGAATGCCCTCTCAACAATATCATCCATAGCATGATCCCTACATTCAGCAAGCCTGCCGATAAAATGCAGCTGCTGATGTTTTCGCCTCTGCCCTACTTCACTCTCCTGAGCTTTCGTTCCTTCCTGCGGCGATGCCTCACATAAAGAACCACTCCTGCAATCAAGCAGATCACGACAAACGCAATGCTCGCCTCATGCCCATAATCCAAAAGCTTTTTCCAGTTCTCGCCAAAGAACAGTCCCAAGTAAAGAATCAATGCCGTCCACGGCAAAGAACCTGCAATCGTGTACACCACGAACTTTTTCAAATCTACATGAGCAAATCCGGCTGGCAGGGAAATAAACGTGCGAACTACAGGAAGCATCCTGCTAAAAAACACTGCCTTCAGCCCGTATCGGTCAAACCAATCCTGTGCCACGTCCACATGCGACTTCTTGATAAAAAAGTAATGCCCATACTTGTCAACAAAGGAACGCCCCCCCCTGTGACCGACCGCATAAGCAAACAGGGAACCCAAAATACCGCCAATCATGCCTGCCGCCAGAGCGCCCCCAAAGCTCATAGTCCCAAGATAAACCAAAAAACCCGCAAAGCCAAGAATCAGCTCGCTTGGGATTGGAATACATGCATTTTCTGCAGCCATAAGAATAGCCACTGCAAAATATCCCCAAGATGAAATAAAATCCAGTACCAGCTGTGAAAACTGCTCCATGAAACCTTCCTTTCAATACATCGAAAAAACTCTCTTTAGAGATTAAAGCACAGGAAAAAAATACCGTCAAGACTTTTTTACATCAAAAACTGCTCCGCAAGCCCTGCCACGCCAACAACGAGAAAAACTGCCGCCGCAAAATACTTGAGCGCTTTTTCCGGAATCGCCTTTTGAAGAACAACGCCAACAATAATCCCAAAGCCATCCGCCACAATCATTCCCGTTGTCGTTCCTGCAAGCACGGGAAAAACCTGCTGGTACTGCGCCGCAAGCGTAATCGTCGCAAACTGTGTCTTGTCCCCCATCTCTGCCAAAAAGAAAGCTATCGCCACCGTCCAAAACGGGCTTCTCGAGGACTTTTCCTCCTCCCCATCCAGCTCATCGCCCCGCAGGGTCCACAAACCAAAAACAATAAACGCAACGGACGCAAGCAGTTTCATGATGCCTGCATCCAAAAAACTACCAAGCCACACACCTGCAACAACCGCCAAAAAATGATTTGCAACCGTTGCAGCAAAAACAGCTGCCATAACTGTTTTCCAATTATATTTTGCCGTAAAGGCAATCGCCAAAAGCTGTGTCTTGTCCCCAAGCTCCGCCAAGACAACGACCGCCAAGGCAGCCCAAAACGCTTCCATGAATCTCCTCTCCTTCCACGCAAAACAAAAGACCTTCGAAACAGCCCAAACGAACTGCCTCGAAAGCCTCTTCCAGTAAAAACACCCTCTTGGGCGTATATCGACAAAAATGGTGCCTTCGAGCGGAATCGAACCACTGACACGAGGATTTTCAGTCCTCTGCTCTACCAACTGAGCTACAAAGGCAAAATGGCGACCCGAATGGGACTTGAACCCATGACCTCCGCCGTGACAGGGCGGCATTCTAACCAACTAAACTACCGGGCCTCATATGGTGACGCGTATGGGATTCGAACCCATGAAGCCGCCGTGAAAGGGCGGTGTCTTAACCACTTGACCAACGCGCCATGGTGGCTCACCCGGGATTCGAACCCGGGACACCCTGATTAAAAGTCAGGTGCTCTGCCAACTGAGCTAGTGAACCATGTGAGAACAAAACTTTACAGAAACCAAGCTGCAAGCAATAAATCGTCACTCACAGTACACTATTATAAGGCAAACAAAAAAGACTGTCAACCATAAAATCCCAAAAACAAAAAGGAGCACCCCGAAAGGCACTCCCCACATTCTTAGCTCATTCTCTCTACATATTCCTTGAGGTTTTCTGCAGCCTGCGTAACCCTTGAAAGATGAGTCGTGATCTCCTCCGTAGAAGCTGCCTGCTCCTCACTGATGGAACCTGTCGTTTCAATCGACTTGGAAATATCCTCTACCGCCTTATTCATCTCAGTCAGCGTAGCCTGAATCTTCTCCGTTGCTTCACGGGACTGCTCAGCAAGCTTACGAACCTCCTCTGCAACGACCGCAAAACCGCGTCCCTGCTCACCAGCACGAGCTGCCTCGATAGCCGCATTCAGACCCAACAGGTTCGTCTGACCTGCAATGTTCGTAATGAAGTCAATAACCTTAATGGTGTCCGCATTTCTCTCCTGCAAGAATTTTGCCTGCTCGACGGACTCCTGTCCAGCCTTTGCCAAAGCACTTGCACTCTTTGCCACCTGCTCTACTGCTTCATAAACTGTTTGCGTCGATGTTGCAATCTCCTCAATCGCTGCAACCAGCTTTTCATGCATGTCCTCATTTCTTGAAATTTCTTCTGGCACTGCCATGTCCAATTCCTCCTTAATTACCGCTTTATATTCCGATTCCACATTCCTTAAGAAAATCCCCACGCTGGCAGAAGGCTGTGGAACTCAGTCTCTGTAACTATTTCTAAACTTCGACATAATTATGAAAAACCCTGCTGAACTTGAAAACTTTTTTAGAATTTTTTTACATTGGGAAGATTCACGCAAAAAAAAGACCTGCACGTATGTGCAGGTCTCACAAAACCGGCAATTTCCTATCCTCCCAGGCCGTCTCCAGCCAAGTACTTTCGG
>CALELM010000039.1 GCA_937902665.1 uncultured Selenomonadaceae bacterium | reverse complement strand
CCCTGCATATTGTTGAACACGGAGGCCATGGTGTCGAACAGCAGGGACGGGCCGGCGCCCGGCTCGATGTTGTAGGTGAAGCAGGCGGGGAAAATGATGAAGCCTGCCATGAGTGCTACGAACGTATCCAGCACGACTACGCGGGAAGCTTCGCCGGCAAGGGAATAGGTTTTCTTTAGGTAGCTGCCAAAAATCTGCATGGCTCCCATGCCAATGCTGAGCGTGAAGAAGGCTTGTGACATTGCATCAAAAACAATAGTATCCAGTCCTCTTTCACGAACGGTGTCCATGCTGGGGACAAGGTAGAAATTCACGCCTTCCATAGCGTTGGGCAGGAAAAGGGAATGCCCTGCCAGAACTAGGATTAGCCCGAGAAGCAAAAGCATCATGACCTTGGTTATTTTTTCTATGCCGTTTACCAGTCCTTGGGCGCAGACGAGCAGGGAAAAGGCAACAGAAAGCAGCATCCAAAATGCCATGGTGCATGGCTCGCCTGTCATGACGGAAAATTTTTCCGCAATGCCGTCCGTTGAGAGACCGGACAGCGCACCTGTTCCTGCCAGGTATGCATAGTAAAGCATCCAGCCGCATACCACGGTGTAGAACATCATCAGCAGGTAATTGCCGGAAAGGAGGAGCCATTTCAGGCTGTGCCAACGAGTACCGCTTGCTGCCAGCTGCTCAAAGGATTTTGCCATTCCCATGCCACTGCCCCTGCCCACGGAAAACTCTGCAATCAGTATGGGAAAGCCCAAGAAGAACAGGAACAGCAGGTAAATCAAAATAAAGATAGCTCCGCCGTCCTGCCCGCAAATGTATGGGAACTTCCATACATTGCCAAGCCCTATGGCGCAGCCCGCTGAAACTAGGATAAATCCCAGTCTCGTGCTAAAATTTTCTCTTTGTTTCATCAAGGAATCTCCCCTTTATGAATTTTGTTGCTGACGGTCAATCGCTCCTCTGCGGGCGTTTCTTCATACAGTTTCACTTCATCATATACCTTTTTCTATATGGTATCATGCAAGCCGCATTTTCAAAAGGAATTTTTGCATATTTTCCTATAGGTAGCCTGATTGCCGCATGGATTTTGCTCCTGCATGCGGTACTTTTTTTCATGCTTGGCGGTTTTCCTTGTCATGCGTGTTGGGGTGAGATAAAATAAGAATATACATGGCATGAATTTTGCGAAAGGGGTGAATGTCATGAAGAAGTGGAAAGAAAGAATGCCTGTTCTTGGCGTTTTGGGAATATGGTGCATGATGCCGTCCTGCGCCATGGCTGCGGAGGCTTCCGAGGCTGTAGCAGATGGAAGCTTTCTGCCGCCGATGGTTCGGGATGTCATGGTTGTCCTGCAGCTTGTGCTGGCATTGATTTTGCTCGTGGCTGTAGCAGTTTTGTGGACCTATCTTGGCTTTGGGAAGAAGGGAAGCCGTCAAGGAGGGACGGACGCTTCTGCGGAACGGCTGGAACGGTTGGAAAATGATATGAAGGCAGTGACGCAGGAACTTCGTTCCCTGAGATCCTCCATGGCTCCTGCATCGGATGGCGGAGTGCCGATGGAGATGAACCTGAAGGAACCATCGCAGGAAAAAAAAACGCAACCGTGGAGTGAATTCATTCAAGATTACAATGCGTTGGCGCAAAGCATGGAGGATGCGCAGGCAGATATCGCCTGCGGCAATTTTGCGGAGCTGCAGCAGCTGACGCTCTTGCAATGCAGGGTTCAAGGAAATCAGCTGCCGGCATTCTCCGTTGTGGAGGATGTAAAGGCGAGCGGATACTGGGCATGGAGACTTCCGAAGGACGAGACCAAGTTCGCCGTAGTTCCCAATCCAAAG
This sequence comes from uncultured Selenomonadaceae bacterium, assembly GCA_937902665.1. Taxonomy (GTDB): domain Bacteria; phylum Bacillota; class Negativicutes; order Selenomonadales; family Selenomonadaceae; genus CALELM01. Next base: position 18,214 of record CALELM010000039.1, on the reverse strand, counting down.
GTTCCCTATGATGCCCGTCTCCATGCTGAGGGCGGCATGAAGGAAACCTTTGCTTCCAATTTTCAGGAAAAGGATACGCATGCATATCGGAAGATTGCCGTAGTTTTGCCAGCGATTTTCACGGTTCAGAACAATTCATGGACGATTGCAGAGCCGGGCTTGCTCCGTTTGGAGGAATAGGAAAGGGGCAGGCTTTCTGCCTTTTTGCAAAAATCGGGAAAATGCTTAAATTTTGTGTTAATCATACGATAATGTAATCAATGATTCTGGCGTGAATAAGACTTGCAGCGATGGATAGAGGTGAGGGCAGTGAAAAGAAAGCTTGCTTTGTGGTTGTCCCAGCGCAAGGAGGGCATGACGATTTCTCAGGGCGTGCGAATCCTTGATGCACTGGCAAAAACGGAATGCACGAAGGAAATGTACGATTGCTTCTGTGGGGAGGTACAGATTCAGTTAGGGCGAGAGGAAGTATCTCAGGAAGAAGTTTTGTCGTATCTGGAGCATGCGCTGATGGCTGCGCAGAGGAGTATTGAGTACTGGGAACTGCACCCACGGGATATTAATGCGAGATTTTTCAAGCGTGCTTATGACAAGCTGGATTGGGACGAGATTTCAAGCGTTGGGTAAGAGGACAAGCAAATGAGATTTGCAGTGCTGCGATAAGGGCAGGGAGGGCGGAAAGCAAGTACCTTTCTGCTTTTTTGTTGCACGATGCTTATGGGCAGCTTGATTTATTCGTTGTACTTTGCTGAACAAGGGGTAGTTTGTGTTATGAATAAGATCTACAAAGTAATTTATAGCCGAGTCAAAAATTGTTGTGTCGTGGTGTCTGAGCTTGCCCGCAGTGCAGCCGGGGGCAGTGCTCGACAAAAAGTAAGGGCAGAGCTTGCTCAAAAAGTGCTGGCAGGGCTCGCTCTCGGGACAATGTTCGCCTTGCCAGCGCTTGGCTATGCCATGCCGCAGGCGATGGATGGGCAAAGAATGGATGCTACCATCAGTACTGGTGCGAAAACGATGGACATCACGGGAACAGAGGGTAACGGAAAAAATGTGCTGAACTGGGAAACGTTTAATGTTGCCGCAGACGAAACGGTCAATTTCAACGGAGCGCAGAGTTATCTCAACCTCATTCACGATAATCTTGCCTCGCACATCGACGGCAAGCTGACAGGTGCAGGCTCTAATGTCTACCTTATCAACCCCAACGGGGTTATATTTGGTGCTGACAGTGTTGTTAATTTGGGTAGTGGGAGTCTTTATGCCTCTGCCAGCAAGCTGCATGGTGATGCTTGGGATGAGTATGTAGATGGTAGCGGTGCCTTAAAAGCTGTAGACAGTGCGAATGTTACTGGCGATATTGCATGTCTTGGGGATTTGGCGGCGAACAATGTTTACCTCGAGGGCAATATTGTCACGCTGACAAATGATATCGGTACTATCCATGCCGATGTAAGGGCAGATAATGTCAATTTTGCTTATGCTACTGATGCTGAGCCTGTAACTGAAATAAATGGAACTCAATATACGGAGGCTGATCAGGGGAAGTTAGATAACGAACTGACAACATTTAAAGATAAAATCGGGAACACCATTACACTCAATCACCTAAATAGTGATCCATTCACCAAAGCTGAAACTGATAGTATTGACGGCTATTTCCTCGTTCGCAATGCTTATGAGCTGCAGAATATGCAAAATAACCCCGATGAGCAGTATCTTCTCGGCAGGGATATTGACTTAAGCGTTACCGAAGGTTGGAATGGTGGGACAGGTTTTGCACCTATTCTCGGTAATGACGCCAGCAACTACGCATTTACAGGTGTGTTTGACGGTAATGGCTTTAAGATAAAAAATATCCACATCGATCTCCCGGATGGTGAAGGTGTTGGTCTCTTTGGTTTCGCCCAAAATGCTACGCTCAAGAATGTAGTTTTGGAAGGTGGCAGTGTAGCGGGATATAGCAATGTCGGCGCACTCGTTGGCTCGGCGGCTGTGGGAACGATAGTAGAAGGCACTGTCACAGGTGTTAGTGTGACGGGTAGTGGCAGTGAAAATATAGGTGGTCTGGTTGGCTCTGCCGAGGCGAGCAAAGTCGTTGGCTCTATCCATAATGCCAGTGTGAAAGGCGAGGACAATGTCTATGATATAGGCGGTCTTGTCGGCACTGCTACCGGTAATAGTGTTATCATTGGCTTTACTGGCGAAGGTACTGCGATATCGGCTGCACCACAAGACGGGGGCGCAGGAGGTCTAGTCGGCTATGCCGAGGACGCTACGGTCAAAGGCTACAATCAAGGCACGGTTTCTTTGACAGAAGGTGGCTCTGGGGGATCTTTTGGTGGACTCGTCGGGTGCGTTGGTGGTACTACTACCATCAGTGGTTTTAACCTTGGGGCAGTGGGCAGTGTAGATGCCACTAATGCCGGTGGTATAGTCGGCATGGTGGATAGCACTGCGGATAGCACTATCCTTGGTTATAATCTCGGCAAAGCAGGCGGCGGAACCACTCAAGGCAAACTGATAGGTACTGTCGCAGAGAATGCCAAAGCGACAGTAAAAGGAAACAGCAAAAACTTGGAGGAAGCAAGTGGTACACCAGCTCAAGGTGCGATCGAGTTCACATCATGGGATGACGTAGACGAAAGTGCCTTTAAGTCATTGGCGGGGGGTACTGACGGTATCTACGGTGTCAATAAACTTAACTGGACCAGACCAAATCCGACCGATATAACCGATAGAGAAATAGACTTACTTGATATTGCTGGCAGTCCTAACCCTGCCACTACTTGGTATATAGATAACGAAAAGACCTATCCTCTCTTAAACGACTATTTCCTATCCTCTGACGAAAATAGCTATACATTATTAGAAAAGCCTATAGAAGATTCGACCCAATATACATATACCGCCCTAAAGCAAGAGCTGAAGCAACCAGATAAATTAAAAGAACAATTAGACACAGCACTCGCTAAGCTTAACAAAGAGATAGGCTTAAACCTTCATTACTCGGGTGATTTATATGTCGATGCTGAAAAGAGTGATCATGCAGAATTTAAGGATGCCGGTAACTATGCCATCACAACTACATGGCTTGCACCCTATAAATTCAATACGAAAGAAGCAATTATCACCGCCACGATTGCTCCAAGGAAGGTGAAGATTAAGCTGGTATCCCCGGATGCTCTCAATAGGGAGTACAATGGCAGTTCCTTCACAACGGATGGCGTAGGAAACTATTATGACCTTGTGGGTGTTGTGGATGGAGAGGAATCCTTGGTATCTCTCGGTGACATATATGGCACGTATCGAAACAATGCTGGAAACAGTGATGCCAATGCGGGAGATAAGACGGTTGTTTTTGATGGCATAAGCTTGACAGGTGCTGGAGCTAGCAACTACCGATTGAGTGACATTGACAAAACGCAAACGGTATCGGGGATAAAAATCGCCCCATTGAAGCTGGACCTTACGCTAAAAGACAATGCGAAAATACAGAAATACTACGATGGCAAAGCTGATACTGCACAGTCACTGGGAGAATTGTTCGCCATTGGCACAGCTAATTGGAATGGTTTGACGAAAGAAACGCAAGAATGGATCGCCTCTTTCCTCGGAACCTATCTAAATGCTAACGGCGAGGCAGACGGGAGTGTAGGCATGCATAAGCCTGTAGCATTTAACCTTGGTGGCAATTATGATGTTACGTTCTATGGAGTTGCTGGTGGAATTTTTGGCGATATAGTAGATCCTCGTCCGATTAGTATAGTAGATCCCCGTCCGATTGATATTAGTATTGGCAGCCTGCTAGCTAACGATGGAGAAACTGTGTCGCAAAAAGACAGATGGTGGCTGGAGGGAAGGTTGCTGCAAGCTGCCCAGAAGCCATCGAAAAAGCAGTTTACCATAGAGGTTGAAAGCATGAAAGGACTGCCAACTACGGATATCTACGATGATGGCATCGAGCATCACGAGCAAGATTCGAATGACTGAAAGGTAATATAGCGGCAGGAACACTTAGTGTTCTTGTCGCTATGAGGAAGAAGGTACCAATCATCTTTGATTGCCTTCCTTTAATTGTGAACCCAAAATGCTAGGAGGAAAATATGCTAAAAACAAAATACCAAAGACTAATGCTTGTCATATTCGCGACCTTGCTCACTGTGGCGCCCAGCATTACGCAGGCTGCCGCTTCCATAGAAAAGCCGGGCATTCAAACGAAGGTTGAGGAGGAGAAAGCCCCCGAGAACATACAAAAACAGGATGTGCCCGAAGTGCAAACGGGCAAGGGACAAACTTTTGCCGTTGGCAAAATCAGCCTGAAGTCTGACGATATTAAGCTAGGTGACTATAGCTCGCTTTTGGCTAAATACGAAAATCGCAGTGTGAGCATTGACGAGCTAAACGAGCTTTGCGTGCTTATCACAAAGGATTTGCGCAGCAATGGCTATCCTGCCGCCGCCGTCTATGTCCCAAAGCAAAGTTTTGCGATGGGGAGCGACATGTCTCTCGCTGTTGAACCGGGACGTTATGGTGAAATCTCTGTAGACAACCAAAGCGACTTGCCGGACGATATAGCCGAAGGATATTTGGCAGGCTTGAAACGGGGCAAAATCATTAAAAGCATCGAATTGGAAACCGCTATGCAAAAGCTGGTAGGGATTGGCGGCATTCAGGCGAGCGTCATGCTCTCAGCAGGGAAAGAAACAGGAACGACAGACCTTGTGGTAAAAATCCAAAAGGGCAAAACGGCAACCGAGATTCTTTATGCGGAAAACTACGGCACAGTAAGTGCTGGCCGCTACCGCTATGGGCTTCAGGGGAATGTGCAGTTTCCCAAGATAGCAGGCACGTTAAACTATGCGCTCGTTATCAGTAATGGTGGACAGCATAACTATAATATCGGTTACAGCCAATATGTGGGGAGAAGTGCCACAAGACTGGGACTGAACCTAAGCAGCAGTGACTATGAGCTTGGCGGAGTTTATCGTGCCCTCGGAGCGCAAGGCAAGGCGTACACGCTGGCCCTGAGCGGTACGACACCTGTCTATAAGAGCTGGCGTGACTCGCTTGACTTTAGCTACGGTTATGCTTATCGTGCTCTGGAAGATGAGCAAGAGACGTATGGCGTCGATATGAAAAAACATACGCATAGTTTCTATGCAGGCGTTGATGGTACGATCCGGAGAGGCAAATCTACTTTTAATTATGGCCTTACGCATACCTTAGGCACACTTCATTTTGACAATGACTGGGCAAATTACATTTATGGTCCTTCCAATACCGAAGGCACTTACAATAAAACCAACCTTAACGCCAGCTACCTTTATGCCTTTGACCATTGCTTTGATGTGCAGCTGAGATATACGGCTCAGTTGGCTTACCAGAACTTGGATGGTTCGGAAGAGATTACCCTTGGCGGTATCAACGGCGTAAGAGCCTACCCAACGGGCATTGGCTCAGGCGATGAGGGTTATCTCGCAAACTTAGAGCTGCGCTATCACACGAAAGTGCCGGGACTTACCTTCTCAACTTATCTCGACTGCGGGCATGTCAAAGTCACTCACGACACAGACAGCCTTTCTTACGGCGGCGAAACAGCCAAAGGCTGGGGCATAGGCGTGAGCTACACAAAACCCAGCGACTACTTTGTGCGCCTCGACTACGCAAGACGCATCGGCGGATTAAGCTATTATACTAACGACAAAGATGCCAAGGCGAACGGTCGCATTTGGTTCATGCTCGGCAAGGTGTTCTAAAGAAGCAGAAAATAGCAGAAAAAGGGCTGCTGCACGTAAAGGAACGTGCAGCAGCCCTTTTTTGTTGCAAAAAAACAGGCATACCCAACAATGCTCACTGTCAGGCATGCCTGTTTCTTATGAAAAACTAAGGAAATGTTTTTATACGTTCATGGAAAGCTCGATGAATTTGTTTGCAAGCTTCGCTTTCTGGAGAACTTCCTCTGTGATTTCTGCACCGGCTTCAACGATTACGATGCCGTTGTCCATCTTGATGGTACGAGCCGCTTTCTTGCCGAGCAGGAAACGGCGATGACGTTCCTCTGTAGCTTTGTCTGCAGCCTGCTTTGCGGAATCCTCCGCCTTTTTGGGTTCTTCCTTCTTTTCAACGGGAGCTGGTTCTGCAGCCTTTGGCGGCTCCGGCTTTGGAATCTCGGCTTTAGGTGCGGCAGGAGCCGGAGCAGGAGCTGGCTCAGGTGCCGGTTCCTGTGCCTGCGCAGGTGCTGGTTCACTGACCGGTGCGCTGGCAGGGGCTTCCTGTTTGCCAATCATGAAGTTATTTTTTTTTTCGCATTCCGGATCGATAACGGTTACCTGCTTGCCAAAGATGGAAATCTGGTCGCAGGAAATCTCGTCGGTAGACCCGTCAGGAGCTGTAATCTCGCATTTTTCAATCTTGCCGTCTTCCCCAATAAAGATTTCGCTTACCTTTCCCTGAATGGTTCCGCTTCTCGTAATGGCTTTTGTTTCAATGATGCGGATGTTTTCGTCAAGGAGAGTTTCGTATTCGCCTGCCTCGTCAAGTGTCAGGATGTTTTCGCTGTTCGTGACGGTAACGGCATCATCTCCTATGGAAATGACGGATTCGTAGGGGATGAGCTTCACGCCACGATACCAATCTTCGTCCTCAATCGTGATGGCGGCAATTTTGCCGTTCGGTGCATCAATGAGCAGTGTCTTGCTCTTGCCGAGTTCACGGCCTTCTGTGATGCTGATGACAGGAAGTCCAAGGATTTCTACGCTTTTTTTCATAAAAAATTCCTCCATTTTCTATTCTTGTATTTGTTGTTTTTATTTCCACCGAGCCTGGATTTCAGTTTCGATTTCCTCCAAGTATTCAGAGGGGATTTCCTGGAACGGTATTTGAAGTGAATTATGCTTGGATAGCACATATTGAAGGGTACGCAAATATGAGAGGTTGATGACGAATTTCTCATAGGTTGCAGGATTGCCCGCAATGACAGGAAGGGAAAGAGCGTCCTTATAAGTGCGAATCGCATCGGAATATGCTGCCTTTCCTTTGTAGATGTTTGCCATGTCGATAATGATAAATGGGATGTAGCTGTCATCAGGGAAACGCCGCAACGCACTGCGGTAGGCAAGCAGTGCCTGTTCTGCATGGCGCGAAGCATTTTGCTCATAGGCATAATCAAGAAGCTCGTCAAGAGAAGCTGTCTCAACATTGAGCTTTTCTGCGACAGGCAGTTCTGCGGGCTGTTCTTTTGCAACAGGGAGCGGAGCCGTTGTTTCCTGTCTTATAGGAAGCATTGCAGGAGCAACTGTTTCCTGCTTGGCAGGAAGCGGCACAGGAGCAACTGTTTCCTGTTTGGCAGGAGACGGTGCAGGAGCAACGGTTTCCTGTTTGGCAGGAGACGGTGCAGGAGCAACTGTTTCCTGTTTGGCAGGAAGCGGCACAGGAGCAACTGTTTCCTTTTTGGCAGGAGACGGTGCAGGAGCAACGGTTTCCTGTTTGGCAGGAAGCGGCGCAGGAGCAACGGTTTCCTGTTTGGCAGGAAGCGGTGCAGGAGCAACGGTTTCCTTTTTGGCAGGAGACGGTGCAGGAGCAACTGTTTCCTGTTTGGCAGGAGACGGTGCAGTGTTCCCTCTCGATATGCTGCGCTGTGCAACGGTACCGGTTGGTTGTGCCTCCCATAAGCAACGCTGTTTTTTCGCTTCTTTTTGAGAGGCGGCATATTCCCTATCGGCAAGGACTTGTTCTTTGAGTGCTTGAAACCGGTTTCGTGCCTCGAGGGCGCGAGAGGGCTTTTGGGGAACAGACGGACGACTGGCATTTTCTGCAGGAGACGATTCCTTTCGGAAGCGTTCATTGTAGAATGTCACGAGAGCCGCCGCTACAAGAATCAAGCCAAACAAGCTGATATAATGCCCCGCAGTCAAAAAAGGAGCCATCTGCATGGCAGTGACGTTGATCAGGAATGCCAATACGGCACAAAAAACAAGGGAACTGTATTTCAAGTGAAAGCCGAAACGGTTCGTTGTCTTGTGAATCAGAAATATGCTGGCAGCCATGACGCTGAGTGTAACCAGTATAAATGCCATGAAGGACCTCCTCTTTCTTGCTGGCTGCAAGGATTACGTCCCATATTTTCATGCGGACAGTCTATTTCCAAATATCATTTTACAACGGAAATGGATTTTTTGCTATAGGGAACCTCTAAAAATTCGATGTATTCAGATTTCCCAAGGATTTTTTCGCCAGATGGAATAAAAAGTGCAGGGAATACGGGTGCCTTTCCAAGTGTTTTTTATGGAATATGGAAGAAATTTTCCTGTTTTGTAAAAAATAAATAGAATTTAATTGTTTTTTTATCAGGAAGGCAGGATTTTTGCTATTGCGTGTCGAAGCAGAAAAAAGGAAAACGTTATGCATGCCGCAAACTGGGGTGCAGACGTGAAATTAAAGTATTACAAGAATGGAGAGGTATACAAAATGACGGAAAAGACAATCACGATTGAAAACAAAACTGGTATTCATGCTCGTCCGGCTTCTATCTTCGTGCAGACGGCTACGAAGTTCAAGTCCAAGGTTCAGATCAAGGCAAAGGGAAAGTCTGTAGATGCTAAGAGCATTCTCATGATCATGAGCATGGGGCTTGTGAAGGGAACGGAAATCACGATCTGCGCTGATGGCCCGGATGAGGCTGATGCAGTCAAGACTCTCTATGATCTCGTTGCTTCCAAGTTTGGTGAGGACTGAGTATTTGTCGCCTGATGTCAAGAACTCCCGGGAGCAAGAGCTCTCGGGAGATGTTGTCTTAACGGGAAACTCGATGAAATGTTTTCCTTGAGGCAGCAGGAATCGCTGTGAAGGCATGCGATGAACTTTGAGTAATGGAGGGAAGTAGTATGGCAGAAAAATTACGTGGCAAGGGTGTCATTTCCGGAATTGCGATGGGCAAGATCATGCTGGCAGGGCAGAATCTGGATGGATATCTTGCGAGCTACAAGCCGGAGGGCAAGGAGGCAGAGAAAAAGAAGGCTGAGGATGCCCTGAGCGCAGTAGCAGAAATTTTGCAGAAGAGCATAGAAAGTCTCCGTGCCAAGGAAATGCTGGAGCAGGCGGCTATCATGGATGCGCATCGCATGATGGTTCAGGATCCTGCGATGAGCGAGAGCGTTTTTGCAAAGGTGGAGGAACTGGACAATGCACCTTTGGCAGTCCTCAAGGCGGCAGAAGCACAGGCACAGGTATTTGAGCAGATGGAGGACGATTACTTTGCTGCTCGTGCCGTTGACCTTCGTGATGTCGGCAAGCGCATAGCAAAGTACATTCTGGGCGTTCCTGAGCCAAAGCTTGGTGAGGGTGCCGTGATTCTTTGCGGACAGGAGATTGAGCCTTCGGTTATCGCAGGGCTTCCGTCGGACAAGGTGGCGGGCGTGATTCTCGGTGCAGGCAGTACGACTTGCCACGCCGTTATCATTGCAAAGGCACGCGCAATTCCTACGGTTGTCGGTCTTGGCGAGGAAAAGATTTCCCAGATTGGGGATGGCGATGATGTCATCATTGATGGCGAAAAGGGCGATATCCTGATTCGTCCGACTGATGAGGATCGTGCAGGCTACACGGAAAGAATTGAGCAGCAGCAGCAGCTCAAGGCACATTATGCATCCTTGAAGGATCTGCCGGCAACGACAACGGACGGGGTTCGTGTTGAGCTTATGGCAAATATCGGTTCTCACATGGATATCGACAATGCCAAGGCGTATGGCTGCGAGGGTGTTGGACTGTTCCGTTCGGAATTTGTATTTATGGGACGGCAGGATATCCCGAACGAGGAAGATCAGTTCAAGGCATACAAGGAAGCCATTGAAAAGTGCGAGGGCAAGATGTGCGTTATCCGCACGATGGATATTGGCGGTGACAAGCCGTTGCCATATCTCAATATTCCGGAGGAGGAGAACCCGTTCCTCGGCTATCGTGCTATCCGCATCAGTCTCCAGCGCAAGGATCTCTTTATGCCTCAGCTCAAGGCGATTTTGCGTGCGGGCGTTTTTGGCAAGGCAGCTATCATGATTCCGATGGTCATCAGCGTGTCTGAGTTCCTGAAGGTAAAGGAGCTTATCGAGGAAGCAAAGGTTGAGCTGACGCATGAGGGCAAGCCTTATTCCAACAGTGTTCAGGTTGGTATCATGGTAGAGACTCCAGCAGCGGCAGTCATGACTCCAGTGTTGGCGAAGTATGTTGACTTCTTTAGTATCGGTACGAATGATTTGGTGCAGTACACGCTTGCAGTCGACCGTGGAAATTCCAATATTTCCTATCTCTACAATCATTTCAATCCGGCAGTTTTGGTCTTGGTTCACAGGACGATTACGGCTGCCCGTGAAAACGGCATTTGGGTTGGCATGTGCGGCGAGATGGCAAGCGATCCGTATGCAGCAGTTCTCTTGACGGCAATGGGAATTACGGAGCTTTCGATGAGCGCTCCTTCCATTCCACGTGTCAAGGAGATGGTTCGCTCCGTTAGCTTTACCAAGGCAAAGGAAATTCTTGATGATGTCATGAAGCTGGAATCTGGGGAAGAGGTTAAGGAATATCTTTACAAGGCTTTGAGTTCGGAAAAGGAATAAGAGGCAAGGGCGTCCCGAATGTTTTCGGGACGTTTTTTTGTGCTGCTATCAAGAAGGGCTTGCAAGGAAGGTGTGCTTGTGCTTTAATTTTAATGATGAAGCTAGGAGGAAGGAAGGATTTTGAATGGAACGGCTGTGCCGTTTTTTTGCAAGTCATGGGAGCTTTTTTATTTGGCTGTTAGTGTTGAACCTGCCATATTTAATTCATTTGTACCTGTTTCATGGAAGGTCGATGGAACCCATGGCATGCCTTTGCATGCTGGGTGAGGGATTTGTTCGCTTGGGTGCAATGTCATTTTTTGTGACGGTCTTGTGCTGTTGGCTTCCGCAATGGGCAAAGAGGCTGTTCCTTGGAGTCTTTTTCGTGTTATTCTTGGTAGATGCCTTTACGCTGTTCCATTACAGCTCCGTATTGGATTCGGGAATGTTTCAGGTTATTTTCGAGACAAATCCAAAGGAGACGGCGGAGTATTTTACGATGCAGGCAGCCCATGTCCTGATGGTTTTGCTTGGCGGGATCGGTGCAGGCCTGCTTTTTTGGCGCTTTTTGCTGCCGAGGCTGGTTGCTGCGCTTTCCTGCCACGCAAGATTTTTGGCAGCAGGAATTTTTGTAGGGCTGCTGCTTTTCACGGCGGCAACGGTAGATGCTTATACAGATGAGGAACAGGAGATAGCAAAGGATTATCCTATGTATTTTTCTGTTTGCCGCTTGGCGGATATCGTGCCGAGCGCTTACCATGAGGTTCGTTCTGCGGAGTATGTTTCCTACTTCTACGATCGTATGGAGGTGACTCTCACAAGAAATGAAAGTACGATTCCTTATGTCGTTTTTGTCTTGGGAGAATCTACGAGCCGTCATCATATGGGCATTTATGGCTATGCGTTGCCGACAACGCCGCACCTTTCGGCAAGGAACGAGGCAGGAGAACTTGCGGTTTTTCGTGACGTTATCAGTCCGCATGCCGGGACAATGGCGGTATTGAAGACGCTGTTCAGCTTTTATGATGTGAGCTGTGAGGAAGCGGGCAGCGTATGGTACGAGTACGGGAATCTTTTTGATATCCTGAAAAAGGCAGGCTACCATACGGCATGGCTTTCCAATCAGGAATCCGCCGGTTTTTACGGAACGGTGGGACGGGCGTTTGCGAGCCGATGCGATGATGGGAGGTTTACGATGGTTTCTTCCCATACCATTGACCTTGCGGAACGGTATGATGAGCAGGTACTTCCGCTTTTGGACAGTGCACTTTCCATGGCGGGGACAAAAAATTTCTTTGTGGTGCATTTGATGGGGGCGCATGAGGATTACAAGCGCAGATATCCGCAGGAATTTTCCCGTTTTACGGCAGAGGACGAGCAGGGGGATTTTTCGGAGAAGCAGAAGAAGCTTCGGGCAGAGTATGATAATTCTCTTTTGTATAATGACTATATTGTAGATGAGATTATCCGCCGTTTTGAGGATAAGAACGCTGTTATTGTTTATATTTCTGACCATGCGGAGGAGGTTTATGACATGGGACGGGATGTGGCTTCCCATGGAGATGAAACGAGCGCAAGGCAGAGGGAAATCCCTATGCTGATTTGGACTTCGCAGAGCTTTCGTCAATCTTATCCTGAGCTGGCGGGACGGATGCAGGAAGCAGTGTCGAACCCTTATGTGACGGATTCCATCATTCATACCCTGCTCGATCTGATGGGAATAGAAACGATGGAGTACCGTGAGGAACGGAGTATTCTGCGTCAGGGGATGGAGAACCGCACCCTGAAGGGAGGCATGCCATACCAGCCTACGCGCTTGGCAGATTTTTGAAACCAGCTTCTTGTTTTGCGGAAGTATGGGGTATATGGAGAGAACAGGGGGGACGTGGATGAATGAGAAGGCAGTTGCGGCGATGCACCAGTTTCTGGAGGCATTGGGGCTTGACCTGAGCCGTGCCGGCATGGAAAAGACACCGGAGCGGGTAGCGCAGATGTATGAAATGCTGTTCGATGGCTGTGCTGTGGAAACGAAGGATCTTTGGGAGGAGGTCTTTGACTCGGGGATGGAAACGGGCGGCATGGTTGCCGTTCGGCATATACCGTTTTACTCGATGTGCGAGCATCATTTGGTGCCGTTTTTCGGAGAGGTGAATCTTGTTTATTTGCCGTCATCCTTTGGAATTGCAGGGTTTGGCAAGTTTACGAGATTGGTGGAAATCCTTTCGCATCGTCCGCAGCTTCAGGAACGCCTGACGAGGCAGGTTGCAGAAGAAATAGAAAGCGGACTGCAGGCAGACGGGGTGCTGGTTGTGGTGGAGGCACAGCAGCTTTGCATGATGATGCGGGGCGATCTGGGACATGGAACTCGAACCGTGACGAGCTGCGCTGCAGGAAAGTTCCGTGAGGATGAGAGGCTCAGGCAGCAGGCTTGGGAGCTTTTGGGCAGGAAGGAAGCGTGAGCGATGCAGAGAGCGGTGCGGCATTACAGCTTTGCAGATGGAAGGACACTGGAGCTTGGGGAGCGTACACGAATCATGGGAATCCTGAACGTGACACCGGATTCCTTTTCGGATGGCGGCAAGTGGAATGACGTTGACCGAGCGCTTTTTCACATGCAGGAAATGGTGAGGGACGGAGCAGATGTGATAGATCTTGGGGCAGAATCCACAAGACCTGGATGCGTGCCGATGGCTGCCGAGGAGGAGATGGAACGCATCGCACCGTTTTTGGAGAGCTTGTTGAGGGAGTGCCCAGTTCCGGTTTCCGTGGATACGTTCAAGCCGGAAACGGCGGAGCTGGCGGCAAGCATGGGCGTGCATATCCTGAATGATATTTGGGGGTTCCAGTATGCAGAAGGTTGGGGAGAAATGGCAAGAGTTGCAGCGAAGTATGACCTGCCTGTAATCGTGATGCACAATCAGCATACGGCGGAATATCAAGGGGACATTGTGGAAGCCATGCGGCTTTTTTTTAGGGAATCCCTGCAGCTTGCGGATTTGGCAGGACTGAAGCGGGAGAATGTTATTCTGGATGCGGGAATCGGCTTTGGGAAAACAGCGGAAATGAACCTGCATGTTCTCCGCAGGCTTTCTGAATTGGCAGAAATAGACGGGGAGCGATATCCCATGCTTTTGGGAGCAAGCCGCAAAAGCTTCATGGGTGCGGTATTGGGACTTCCCGTGGAGGAACGCATGGAGGCGACAGGAGCGGTGTGCGTTCTGGGGATTCAGTCAGGCTGCTCGATTCTTCGGGTACATGATGTGAAGCAGATAGCTCGCATGGCTCGTATGGCAGATGCGGTATTGGAGGCGTGAGGTTGGACAGGATAGAGCTGAATGGCATGGAATTTTATGGGTACCATGGCTGCCTGCCTGAGGAACGGGAGCAGGGGCAGCCGTTTTTTGTTGACGTGATTTTGGAAACGGAGCTTCGCAGGGCAGGCAGGACGGATGCGCTGGAGGATACGATAAATTATGCAGAGGTGTTTGAGGAAATTCGGCGTATTGTCGAGGGAAAGCCGATGAACTTGATTGAGGCATTGGCAGAGCGGATTGCGGAAACGGTTTTGGGAAAATATGCGGTGATAGAAAAAATCCATGTGGCAGTGCATAAGCCGTTTGCACCAATTTCGGGGAAATTCAGGGAAATGACCGTGCGGATTGAGAGGGCGCGCGCATGAGGGAACGGGAATGTTGGCTCAGTTTGGGAGCAAATTTGGGAAATCGGGAGAAGACCTTGCGGGAAGCACTGGGAAGGTTGCACGAGGAAAAGGGAATTTCCTTGTGCAGGGTATCGTCCTTTTATCAAACAGCACCTTGGGGAAAGACCGACCAGCCCGGCTTTATCAATGCGGCGGCAGTGATTCGCACGCAACTTTCGCCTTTGCAGCTTTTGCGGATTTGCCAGAGGATTGAGCAGGATTTGGGGAGAGTGCGTCATGAGCATTGGGGCGCGCGGACGATAGACATAGACCTTTTGCACATGGAGGATGTTTCCTGCGATACGGAGGAGCTTTCCCTGCCGCATCCCTATATGCTGGAACGTGCCTTTGTGCTGGTCCCCTTGTCTGAAATTGCCGGCAATCGGGCAGTGTCTGGAAGGTGCGTGTGGGAGCATTTGGAAAACTGCGGGGATTCGCTTTCTGTACGTTGCAGCAAGGGAAGCCCCGTGGATTTTCGTATGAAGGCAATCGCCTGCGTGGATCGGTGCGGGGGGATTGGAAAAGATGGCAGGCTGCTTTTTCACATTCCGGAGGATATGGCTTTTTTCAGGAAGCGAACCATGGGAGCGGCTGTCATTATGGGGCGGCGAACCATGGAAACGCTGGAGCATCCGCTCCTTGGCAGGAGGAATATCGTTCTTTCCCAAAATGTGAGGGAAAAGGAAGGTTTTGAAATCTGTGCTTCGCTGGAGGATTTGTGGCAGAAGCTTCTTGGATTTGACGGAGAGGTTTTTGTGATTGGCGGCGGTGAGATTTACCGCCTGCTTTTGCCTTACTGCACGGAGGTCCTGCTGACGCATGTGGAGGAGGAAGGGGAGGCAGATTGTTTCTTTCCCAATATAAGGGCAGATTTTTTCTTGCAGGAGGAACGTGTCGGGGAGACAGGGAAACTTCGGTTTTGCCGTTATGCGCGTGAGGTGCAGGGGAGGGACAAAAATGGAGATTTTTAAAAATGATTGGGCAAATTACCTGAAGGACGAGCTGCAGCAGCCGTATTATAGAGAGCTTCGCCAATTTTTGATTGGGGAGTATCGCACAAGGGCAGTCTATCCGGACATGTATTCGATTTTCAATGCGCTCCATTATACGAGCTATGAGGACACGAAAGTTGTAATTTTGGGACAGGATCCCTACCATGGGGAAGGGCAGGCGCATGGGCTGAGCTTTTCCGTGCTTCCCGGCGTAGCCCCACCGCCGTCCCTTCTTAATATTTTCAAGGAGCTGCAAGCAGACTTGGGGTGCGAGGTGCCTGATCATGGATGCCTGCAGGCATGGGCAGAGCAGGGGGTACTGCTTTTGAATGCGGTTCTTACCGTGCGCGCGCATGAGGCAAATTCCCATCGGAATCATGGCTGGGAACAGTTTACGGACAAGATTATTTCCCTGCTGAACGAGAGGGAAAAGCCGATGGCATTTATTCTTTGGGGGACACCTGCACGAAGAAAAAAGGAAATGATTACGAATCCAAGGCATTTCATCGTGGAATCCCCGCATCCAAGCCCGTTGTCGGCACATCGAGGATTTTTTGGGAGCCGACCGTTTTCCAAGGTGAACCAGTTCCTGCTTTCGCAAGGGCAAACGCCGATTGAATGGCAGCTTCCAAAGAATTGGGCGTGAAAAAAGAACTCCGCTGCGAGGTGCAGCGGAGTTCTTTGGTTCAGAAGGTTACTTGGACTTAAAGGTGATATGGGCACCGTTGGAAAGAATTGGCGTGGAAGGCCCCTTGAGTATGACTTGCCCCGGCATAGAGCCTTCTGCATTGAATACCAGCGTGCAATGCCCCTCTTCACGGATGGTATCGTTTACAACATCGCCAACGCTGACAATGGTGTACTCGCTTTTTCCAAAAACGAGCTTGTCGCCAACGACAATATCCTGCTTCAGTTCCCCTGCGGTATGCTCAATGACCATATCGGAAAGATTCGGACGCACGCCTTCGTCAAGGATAATAACGCTGCTGTTGTTTTCCAAGAAGGTGCGGGCGAGATTGCCAATGGCACTGATTGTGACATCGTACTTAATTTCCATAAATTCTCAAATCCTTTCTTCATTTTTTTGTGACAGCCATGCAATGCAATCCTGCAAGAAAATCAATGGAACCTCTGCACGACTGCATCTCGTTACTTCTAGTTACGTTCTTGTATGCCGAAAATCCTTTTTAGAAAATAAATTTTTTAAAAAGTGGTTGACAATGCTGCCTCCTTGCTGTATCATATTTTGTGTTGACGGTGCATAGCACGAAAGACATAGGGGTATCGCCAAGTTGGTAAGGCACGGGATTCTGAATCCCGCATGCGTTGGTTCGAGTCCAGCTACCCCTGCCATGAGAAAGACAGCTCCTCGGAAGCGAGGAGCTTTTTTGTTTAGGAAACAACAGATTAAGCTTTTCTTAGAAATGCGAAGAGGCAGGACGAGATGTTTTTTTTGTGCTAGAATAATGGCAGAGAAAGCTTTATTTTGATGAGGAGGAAAAAACATGGTTTTACGCAGAGTTTTGAGCGTGCTTTTGAGCATAACGCTTCTTGTTTCGACGATGGGGATGGCGGCTGCCGCTGTGCCGGATACGGTGCAGGCAAAGCTTGCCTCTGTGGAGCGTGATACCTATGGCGCAGAGCAGACGGGTGCAGTTATGGAGCGTATCAACAAGCTCGAAAAGGAATTCAACGGGCAGAATAATACGGGAAGCATGATGGCGAGGATAGATGCCCTGTATGATCAGCTTCATACGAATGCAGGAGGCCCTTCGGAAATGGCAAAGCTCAATGCGATTGAGTGGACGGTTCAGCATTCTGTGAGCATGACACCGCTTCAAGAGCGTATTTCTGATCTGGAAATGAGTCTTCGCGGCAAGACTGGTGAGGGGACGCTTTCCGAGAGGATTTCCGCTCTTTCGGAAGATGCTTTCGGCACAAATACGTTTCCCATGATGGAGGTTTCTGTCCCTGCTAACACGCTTGTGAAGGTTGCATTGGCAGATCCTGTGAATGCAAAGAACCTTAAGGTGGGCGACAAAATTCGTTATCAGGTGGCAGATGATGTGGTGGTAGATGGTGTTCTTCTCTTTGCCAAGGGCGAGCCGGGAGAAGGAACCGTTATGAAGGTGCAGCAGGCACAGAATTTCGGCCGCAATGCTGAGGTGAATATCGAATTTGAGAAAACCAAATCCATTGATGGAACGGACATAGATACCTTTGTCGGTGACAAGGCGAAGGAAGAGACAAAGAGCATGGCGATGGCGGCAGGAGCCAGCATTGCGGGAATGGTTCTTCTTGGACCTATCGGCATTGTTGCGGGAGCCTTTGTCAAGGGACAGAATATTGATTTGCCCGTGGGTACGGAGCTGTATATTCAGACAAAGAATGATGAAATGCTTTACGGTGTCCAGACAACCTTGCAGCAGTGAGGGATTTTCCTTGGAAAGCGTGACAAAAGGCAACCCTAAAAAGAACAGGGAATGCAGATAAAAACTATCGTGCAAGTGTCTTGCGATTGCAAGCCTTGCACGATAGTTTCTTTTGGGGGATTCTGCTTGCTGGCAAAAGTGCAGGAAATCGTGTACAATATAGGAAAGAGGGTGACAAAATGGAGCTGACGGAGGAACAGCAAGCGGAGCGAAGAAGGCATATTCTGGAAAAGGTGAAGATGCTTCGCCTGATAGATGACAATTTCATGACGAAGGCATTCGAGGACAGCCCGGAGTGCGTGGAACTTGTTCTGCGAATCCTCATGGGGAAGGATGACCTCAAGGTTCTTTCCAGCCAAGTGCAGTACGAGGTCAAGAACCTCCAAGGGCAGGGCGTTCGTTTTGATGTTCATGCGCTCTGCGATGGAAAGGAAGTCAACATCGAGATCCAGCGGAGCGACAAGGGAAGCGGCATCAAGCGGGCAAGACGCAACAGCAGCTACA
>CALELM010000038.1 GCA_937902665.1 uncultured Selenomonadaceae bacterium | reverse complement strand
CGCAAATTGGAGGGAAAATGCTTATTGCATTTTCTTGAACAATGGCGTTATAATACAGACGTATGTGAGTATCGTTTTCGCATGTTATGCCATGCGGATGAATAAACTAAAAGGAGCGTGTAAATAATGAGTTTGAAGTTGCAATCCGGTTTTGATTTTGATTACGAGAATCTTTACGGGGAAGGAAAGGTGACGGAGGCTGAGCTGAAGTCTATTGAGGCTGACTTGAAGAAGGCGCATGAGGCAATGAAGGTCATGCGGGAGACAGGCTTTATCAAGGCACATCTTTCCAAGGATGGCAATCCGGAAAAGGTTCTGTTTTCCCAGCTTCCTTACATCAAGGAAGGGAATTTGAATTCGCCGGCTTCCATGGCACATCTCAAGGAGCTTACGGATCGAGTCCAGAACAAGGTGGATGCGGTGGTGTCCCTTGGTATTGGTGGTTCCTACCTTGGAAACAAGGTCATTTTTGATGTTCATTGCGGCGAGTTCTGGAATGCAAAGTCCAAGGAGGAGCGCAATGGTTTCCCGAAGATTTATTTCAGCGGAAATAACATTGATTCCCGCCGCACGGGCGATTTGATCCAGCATCTCGAAAAGATGGCTGACTGCACGAAGGCTCACGAGAATCGTAACTCGAAGGTTCTTCTGCTCGTCATTTCCAAGTCTGGCGGAACGCTCGATACGATGTCCAACTTCATGGTCATTTATGATGCGCTCCAAAAATATGCGAACATTGATGTGGATGTCGTAGCTGTTACCGATCCGAACGAGGAGAAGCCAACGCTCCTCAAGAAGCTTGCTACGGACAAGGGCTGGCCTACTTACAGCGTTCCGGATGGCGTAGGCGGACGTTTCTCCATTTTCTGCGAGGTCGGTCTTACGCTTGCGGCATGTGTCGGCTTTGACATTCAGGCATTCTTGGATGGTGCAAAGGCTATGGACGAGGCTTGCCAGAACGATGATGTTTGGCAGAATCCTGCGATGCTCAATGCAGCACTCAAGTTCTTGGCATCGGAAAAGCATGGCCGCAACATTGAGGTTATGATGGTTTACGGCGATTACCTGAAGTCCGTTTCCGAATGGTATATCCAGCTTCTCGCAGAATCCCTCGGAAAGCAGCAGGACAAGGACGGCAAGGAAGTGTGCTACGGACGTACTCCGCTGGTGGCTGTCGGCACGACGGACATGCATTCCCAGACGCAGCAGCATCAGGAGGGTGCACTTGACAAGGTAGTCCAGTTCATTAAGCTTGGCAAGTGGGAAAATGATCTCACGATTCCGAATGTGTTCCCTGAGGCACAGAAGCTGGCAGATATCTCTGGCGTAACGCTTGGCGAGGCACTGGAGGTCGCTCGCCAGTCCAATGCGGATGCACTGTCCTCCAACCAGCGTTACAATGCATGCTTCACGCTTCCTGAGCTGAATGCATATCATCTTGGAGAGCTTCTGTACATGCTTGCGATGTCCGTTGCATACGAGGGTGAGCTTGCAAACGTAGATGCCTTCAACCAGCCGGGCGTTGAGGCTTACAAGCGTATCATGGGACCAATGCTTCAGAAGGTCAAGGCAAGTAAATAAGGTTTTACCGTTTTGGGTGATTGGCTCCGTTAGCAATGCTGACGGAGCTTTTTGCCTGCTAGTTTTGCAGAAGGGGGGATAGGTGTGCATGAAAATGATGGACTTTTCGGAAAAGCAGAAAATTATGGCAGGAGCAGGGGCTGTGCTGCTGGCGGCTTTTTTTGTATTTTTTTGGGAAGGAGACGTACCGCAATCGGAAGCGGGTGAAAAGGTGTCATTGGCAGAACGGGAGAAGGCGAAGCCTGCATCAAAGGGACGGTGGAAGATTTTGGGGGATGAAAAAGCGGAAGCGGCAAAGGAAATACGCAACCCTTTCCATCTGCTGCATGAAAGCAGGGATGAGGAGGTTCCTAGACAGGAAACTTTGGAAAAATTGCCAAAGCCGGCGCAGGCAACTCATTCTGATGAAAAGAAGGATGCAGTCACTAAGACTTCTTCCGTGCAGGTACCAGAGAAAACGGCTTGGCAGCTGAAGGGAATCGTATCTGGGCAAAATGGCAGTCTTGCCATTTTGAGCAATGGGAAGGAAACAAAAACCTTGGGGGTTGGGCAGGAATTTGATGGTCGAATCCTTCAGGAGATTTTTGAGAATCGAGTCGTGCTTTCGGCAGATGGACGGGAAGAGTGCTTGTACTTGAAAGGAATCTGAGAGGGAGGGATGAGTATGGGTTTTGGGAAAGCTGTGAAACGATGGCTTTTCATGGTGCTTGCGGTTTGCATGGGGATTGCTGTGGATGGTTTTTCCCATGCACTTGCGGCACCGATTTCTATGCAGGTTGCAGAGGCAGATGTGCGTTCTGTCTTGATGTCAGCGGCACGAATGGGTGGCTTTAACGTGGTGCTGGATGATTCGGTGCAGGGAACGATTACACTGAATCTTCAAGACGTGGAGCCGGAGGACGTGTTGCGTTTTGTTGCAAGCGCAAGAAATTTTTCCTTGCAGGAAATGGGCGGAGCTTATGTCCTGACCGCTGCGGATAAGCAGGGCGGTCTTAGGAGCATGCATACGTTTGCTGTGCGTTATGGCAATCCAGAGGAACTAAAGAATGCACTCAGCCTGTCCATGGGATTGGTAGCAGATGCAGATTCCAAGGAGGAGGAAAAGGGAGAGGCACAGGAAAGCCGATGGATGGTAGACACTGCTACCAATACGATTCTGCTTTACGGAACGTATTCGGAGGCAAGCGCAGCACGTCAGCTGTTGAGGGAATTGGATGTCCCTGCCAAGCAGGTATCTTTGGAGGCAAAGGTTGTTTCCATAGAGAAGGAGGCTTCCAAGAAGCTGGGTGTTGAATGGAAATGGTCGGGTGCGCCCCAATATCCGGATCGGACGACGGTTTATGAGCAGCAATATCGGGCAGTGACAGGAGCGGATGGCAATACCGTGACTGTGCGGGAAAGCATTCCGAGAACGGAGACAAAACGGAGCTGGCAGGGCGGAGCCATTCCGGGCGTGATTCAGTTTGGGCGAGGTCCTGAGGGGTATCCCTATGAGTTTTATTACGAGGCAACCATCAACGCACTGGTGACGGACGGCAAGGCAAAAATCTTGGCACGTCCGAATGTGACAACGATTCAGGGAAGGGAAGCTGTTATCAACATTGGCGGTGAAATACCTGTGCCAAGGGTATCTACGACAAATTCTACAGTAACGAATTCCATCGAGTACAAGGAAACAGGGATTATCCTGCGCTATACGCCTCGGGTGAATGAAAATGGCTATATCACGGCAGATGTGCATACAGAGGTAAGTTCCCCGCTGTATGTGGAGGAAATGAAGGCATACCGTTTCCAGAAGCGTTCTGCGGATACGACCGTGCGGTTGAAGGACGGGGAAACTATGGTAATCGGGGGATTGATTGGCAGTGAGGAATCCCGAAGCCTGAGCAAAGTTCCCTTTCTGGGAGATTTGCCGATTCTTGGCGCATTTTTCCGCAGCGTGAGGACAAGCAAGTCCGATTCGGAAATTATGATTTTTCTGACAGCTCACGTTTTGGATTGACAAGTGAGGACAGAATATTCTAAAATATAGTTGTTATGAGACTTGAGGCAAGAGACATTTTGCATTCGTGACAGGAAAGAGGAGACAAAAAATGGCAATCAAAGTATTAGTTGCAGACGACCATGCGCTCCTACGGCAAGGCATTAAGCGCGTATTGAATTTTGAGGACGACTTGGAAGTTGTTGGCGAGGCTGAGGATGGGCAGGAAGCATTGGCTCGTACTTTGGTGCTTTGCCCAGATATATTGCTTTTGGATATCAATATGCCGGGACTGAGCGGTATAGAGGTAGCCAAGCAGCTGCAGGCAGCGAGATGCAAGACAAGGATTATCGCGCTGACGATTCATGACAGCGACAATTATGTGCTGGAGCTTTTGAAAAACGGTGCGCTCGGCTATCTTTTGAAGGATGTGGAGCCATCTGTGCTGATCCGCGCAATCCATGTGGTGAATGAAGGAAATGCCTTTGTTTACCCAAAGCTTGCCGAGCGGTTGTTCGGAGGAATTCATGAGACGGACGATGTTAATGAAAAAGCAAGAGAGATGTGGAAGGAGAGCCGTTCGGAGCGGCTGACATCCCGCGAGATGGATGTGCTTGCCTGCATTGCCAAGGGGCATAGCAATCAGGATATTGCCAATGCCCTCTGTGTCAGCGAGAAAACGGTCAAGAATCACCTGACGAACATTTTCCGCAAGCTGAATGTCAATGACAGGACGCAGGCATTGGTCTACGTTTTGAAGAACAAGATTATATCTTTGGAATGACATTTTTACCGCTTTCCGTTGAATGGTACGGAAGGCGGTTTTTTCGTGCAATCTTGTGCCTGCAAGGAAAGCTGTTCTTGTCAAATCGGGCAAAAAAACGTAAAATATATGTGGAGCATTATCGGAGGAACAATTCGTGTTTGGGAGGTGACGATTTGAGCAGATTGTCTGTGGAGCTGGTTCCCAGAGAGGAACCGTCATTTAGAAGTGAGCTGGAATTTTTGAAGGGCTACAGTTCCAGAATTGATGTTATCAACGTGCCGGATCTTTTGCGGCTGGATATTCGCAGCTGGGAAGGCGCAGGCATGGCGAGGGAATCCTTTTCGTCGGCTATGCCGCATATCCGCGCAATCGATGTGGACTTGGAAAAGCCTCTTGCGATGAAGGAATATCTTCGTGCGCATGATATTCGGGAGGTGCTGGTGATTGAAGGCGATCCGCCGCAGGATATGGTGCATGAGACTTTTCCGACCGTGAGCACGGACGTGATTCGGAAGTTTCGCAGTGAGATGCCTGAGGTGAAGGTCTATGCGGGCATTGACCAGTATCGGGGTTCGATGCGGCATGAGCTGGTGCGTGTGCAGCGCAAGAAGCTGGCGGGAGCGGCAGGTTTTTTCACGCAACCGTTTTTTGACATGCGTTATCTCGAAATCTATCAGGATATGCTGGAGGGTTTCGAGGTCTACTGGGGCGTATCTCCTGTGATGTCCCTGCGATCGCAAAGCTATTGGGAACGCAAGAACAATGTCGTGTTTTCCAAAGGGTTTGAGCCTACGTTGGAATGGAGCATTGATTTTTCCAGAAAAGTGATGGAGTTTGCGGAAAAAACAGGAAGCAATCTTTACCTTATGCCGATTCGGACGGATCTGGAGAAGTATATCGCAGGCGTTTTCCAGTGAGTTTCACTTGATTATGAAATATTGAAATGGGAGCGTGAAGTATGTTTAAGATTCTTAGAAAAGAGGAGCTTTCGCCGAATGTCTTTGCTATGGACATCGAGGCTCCGCGCGTTGCAAAAAAAGCACAGGCAGGCCAGTTCATCGTTCTTCGTGTAGATGAGAAGGGGGAGCGTATCCCTCTTACGATAGCGGACTTTGATCGGGAAAAGGGTACAATCCTCATCGTGTTTCAGGTGATTGGCGCATCGACGACACAACTGGCTGAGATGAAGGAGGGAGACTCCCTGCTGGATTTTGTCGGGCCATTGGGCAAGCCGTCCGAAATTGAGAAGCTGGACGGAACAGTGGTCGTTGTTGGCGGCGGTATCGGTGTTGCACCGATCCATCCGATTGCTCGTGCCATGAAGGAGGCTGGCAACAAGGTTATCGCAGTCATGGGGGCAAAAAGCAAGGATATCCTCATCATGGAGGAAGAAATGTCCAAGGTGACAGATGAAATCTTGGTTACGACAGATGACGGATCGAAGGGAATCAAGGGCTTTGTTACTTATGCCGTGCAGGAGCTTGTGGACAGGGGCGAGAAAATTGCGCAGGTTACGGCGATAGGCCCTGTTATCATGATGAAAAGTGTTGCAGACGCTACGAGAGAGTTGGGGATCCCTACGGTCGTCAGCTTGAATCCTATCATGGTGGATGGTACCGGCATGTGCGGCGGCTGTCGTGTGCAGGTGGGCGAAGAGACGAAGTTTGCCTGTGTGGATGGACCGGAGTTCGATGGTCATCTCGTGGATTTCAAGGCGCTCATGTCCCGTCAGCGCATGTATCGGGATATGGAAGCTGAGGCAAAGGATCATATCTGCCGTATTGGACTTGGGAGGAAATAACGATGGCTCTTTCTTTGGAAAAACATAAAATGCCTGTGCAGGACCCAAAGGTTCGTGCGCATAATTTTGATGAGGTAGCGCTTGGCTATGATGAGGAAACGGCAGTTGCCGAGGCGAATCGTTGCCTTGGGTGCAAGATTCCGCAATGCCGCAAGGGCTGTCCTGTTTCTGTTGACATTCCTTCCTTCATTGCGAAGATTAAAGAACGGGATTTTGATGGCGCAATCGAAAAAATCAAGGAGGCAAATGGCCTGCCTGCGGTTTGCGGGCGTGTATGCCCACAGGAAAACCAGTGCGAGAAATATTGCGTTCTTGCCAAGAAGGGCGAGGCAGTAGGCATTGGGCGTTTGGAGCGTTTTGCAGCTGATACCTACATGGCAAAGAATGAGGAGGTCAAGCCCATCGAGTATGCATCGGATGCGCAGAAGGTAGCTGTCATTGGTGCAGGCCCAGCAGGACTTAGCTGTGCAGGCGACCTTGCCAAGAAGGGCTACAAGGTTACGGTTTTTGAGGCACTGCACAAGGCAGGCGGAGTCCTCTCCTATGGAATACCGGAGTTCCGTTTGCCGAAGGACAAGGTAGTGCAGAAGGAAATTGACAATATCGCAAAGCTTGGCGTGAAGTTCGAGCTGGATTCCGTGGTTGGACGGCTGTACACGGTGGACGAGCTGATGGAAGAAGAGGGCTTTGACGCTGTATTCCTTGGTACGGGTGCAGGGCTTCCACGTTTTCAAGGGATTCCGGGCGAGAGCCTGAATGGGGTATATTCTGCAAACGAGTTTTTGACACGCTGCAACCTGATGAAGGCATATCAGTTCCCAGAGTATGCGACACCAATCCGCGTGGGAAAGAGTGCGGCAATCATCGGCGGCGGCAACGTGGCAATGGATGCGGCACGCACGGCACTTCGCCTTGGCGCAGAGCATGTATATATCGTCTATCGCCGCAGTGAGGCAGAGCTTCCGGCACGAAGGGAAGAAGTCGAGCATGCAAAGGAGGAAGGCATTGACTTCAAGCTGCTCAACAATCCAGTAGAGATTCTTGGCGACGAAAACGGCTGGGTAAAGGGCATGCGCTGCATCAAGATGGAGCTTGGCGAGCCGGATGAGTCAGGTCGTCGTCGTCCTGTTCCCGTGGAGGGATCGGAGTTTGATCTCGATGTGGATACGGTAATCGTTTCTATCGGAACTGGTCCGAATCCTATCATTGCTCATACGACTCCCGGACTGGACACGACCAAGAGAGGCAACATCGTGGCGGATGAGGAAACCTGCGCTACCTCCAAGGAAGGCGTGTTTGCCGGCGGTGATATCGTAACCGGTGCAGCTACCGTAATTTTGGCGATGGGAGCAGGCCGCAAGGCGGCAGCATCTATTGATGAATATTTGACAAAGAAGCGGGGCTAGAGCTGCAGCGTTTGTTTGCTTATGATTAAAAAGTGGCTGTGAAAAAATGATGACTCATTTTTTTCACAGCCACTTTTCGTCGTTTCTTTTCTTGAGCTGTCACGAATTCTTGCAAGGCATATCTGTTTCATGTTCTGGTCAGATTTGCAATCTCCTCGTTGCTCAACTGTCCTGATGCGATGACCTGTTCTAGCGTCAAAAGCCCGGAGACTATCATATTTCGGTAGGATTCCAGCTTTCCTCGTGCTTCGCCTATAGCCAGTCCTTCTAGTTTTCCTCCCTGCGTCTGTTTTCTTGCTTTCATTTTATTGTATTCACACACCTATGACAAGAAAGACAAGAATGAGGGGGTGACAGGAGGTTTTGTGTTTTACCCCTAAAGAAATTCAAAAAATTTACGGTGAAAGAAAAATAAAAAGAGGAAAATCGGAAGATTTGGTGTACCTAATACCAACAGGGGGTTTTTAGCAGGATATTTCGTTGTGCGTGTGAGGTATTTGACTTTGGGGCTGTCGGATTCGAGGTCTGGACGGAGGGTATTTGTATGGGATTAAAGCAAAAAACAATATTGGGATTCAGCTTGGTGTTGGTTGTGGTTTGCGCTTGTCTGGGGTTTCTTGGGTATCGGACGGCCAATGTTGGCTTTGGTGAGATTCTTGAGAGCAAGGCGGCCGCTGATTTGTCGCAAATGCAGGCACTCTTGGATTTTAAGTATCCGGGCGATTGGAGCGTAAAGGACGGAAAGCTCTACAAGGGTACCCAGTTGATGAACGATAACGAGAAGGCAGTGGACTGGCTGGCAGGCTTGTCGAAGAACAATGTCACATTGTTTGCAGGCGATCTGCGTGTGTCTACGACTTACCAGAGCAATGGGAAGCGTGCTGTGGGAACCAAGGCTTCTGAGGAGGTCATAGCGCAGGTCGTGAAGGGCGGCAATCCTTACTATGGTGAGGCAGAGGTACTGGGACAGAAATATTTCAGTGCTTATGCGCCGCTCAAGAACCAAAGCGGGGAAACGATAGGTATGGCGTATGTGGGGATTCCTGCGGAAAAGGTTGTAGCGTTGCGTGATACGTATCTCCATTCCATGATCGGTCTCACGCTGTTGGTATTGATTATTGCCGGTGCCGCAGTAACTTATTTGGTTGCAATCAAGCTGAAAGCACTGGAGAAGCTGAACAGCATGCTGAACGAGCTTGCAGACGGCAACTTTACCGTGCAGGATCTTCCTGTGGATGGCTCGGATGAGCTGGCAGAGCTTTCCAATAATGCGAACCTTATGAAGAACCGCATGAGGGATGTGAATAAGAAGATTGCCGGCTCTGTAGGAAAATCTGCAGCCAGCATGACAAACAGCAGTGAGGTCTTGCGTTCCAGCATTTCTTCCAATACGGCGAGCGTTTCCAATCTGAAAAGGATATCAGGCGACCTTTTGGAAGGCTCTTACAAGCAGATGGAGGATATCCTGAATGCTGCCGAGAATGCAAGGGTTTTGCGCGAGTGCGTGGAAAAGCTGAACGAGAATTCTGCAGGAATGCAGAAGGCGGTAGACTCGGGGCTGAGTGGCACAAAGAGCGGAAACGTGGTCGTGGTTCATGCCATTGGCGCTACCAAGCAGATGGCAGAGGAAATGGGAGCTGCCAATGCCTTGATGGAACGCTTGGGTGAACGCTCCAAGGCAATCGGCGATATCGTGAACACGATATCGGGCATAGCGGATCAGACGAATCTCTTGGCACTGAATGCGGCTATCGAGGCGGCGCGTGCAGGGGAATCGGGGCGTGGCTTCTCCGTGGTAGCTGAGGAGGTACGCAAGCTGGCAGAGAGTTCGGCAAATGCGACCAAGGATATCGAGGCATTGATTCAGGGTGTCCAGTCGGATACCTCTGAGGCAGTCAAGGTGATGATGCAGGAAAATGCTCATGCACAGGGGAATCAAGAGAAGATGCAGGAGGTTCAGGCTGCTTTTGCGCAGATTGAGAATGAGATACGGAACCTACAAAAGAGCATGGGACTTTCATCGGACAGCCTCAAATTGGTTGATGATAACAGTACTTCCCTGCTTTCGGCGATGGAGTCCATTGCTATGGTCAATCAGGACAGCATTACGTTTGCACAGGATGTGGATAATGCTGTATCCGAGCAGGAGGCTTCCATGCAGGAGCTTTCCGCTTCCAGCGATGCGCTTTCCAGTCTGGCAACGGAATTGCAGGAGAATGTCAAAGACGTGAAGCTGTAAGAGGAAGAAGCTATGGATTCGTGATTTGCTTGGCAGCTGGGTTTTTCGGGGAACCTTTGGGACTCCGAAGGATTCAGCTGCTTTTTGCTTGCGGGGAGGAGAAGCCCTAAAATGTGGCAGAGATGCCGCAACCATGCTATACTTAGGAAGATATTGTTTTTGATAGGTGGATGAGTCAGATGTTGTATCCAATCAATATGGAACTTGCTGGCCGTTCCTGCGTGGTGCTGGGCGGTGGCCCTGTTGCCTTGCGCAAGGTATGCGGTCTTTTGGAGGCAGAGGCAAAGGTAAAGGTGATATCTCCCGCGCTTCGCCCGGAGCTTGCCGAACTGGTGGATGGAGTTCATTTGCGCTGGGTGCAGAGAACCTATCGGCAGGAGGATTTGGACGGATGCTTCCTCGTGGTATGCGCAACGGACAGGGAGCAGGTCAACCGTGAGGCGGCACTCTATGCAAAGGCACATGGGATTTTGGTAAATGCACCTGCGCAGCCGCCACTTTCGGATTTTATCGTGCCGGCAATTGTGAGGCGGGGGAAGCTTTTGCTGTCCGTGTCTACGGGAAATATTTCTCCGGCATTTTCAAGGCTGGTACGGAAACGCTTGGAACAGGATTTTCCGCAGGCATTTGGCATTTGGATGGAACGGCTGCAGGACATTCGGCAGGAGGTCAAGGGAAAGCTGCGTGATGCCCGTGCAAGAGAGAATTTTTGGCGTACTGCGATGGATGCGCATATTTTTGATTTGGTGAAAGCGGGACAGCTGGACCAGGCGGAGGATGAGCTGCGAAATGCAATTGATAGCAATCGGGTTAAACCATAGTACGGCACCGGTCGATATTAGGGAAAGGTTTTCTTTTTCCAAAGAGAGGATTCGCTGTGCCTTGCAGGAAGTGCAGTCATGGGACGGGATTCGTGAAGCTGTGCTTCTTTCTACCTGCAACCGAACGGAGCTGTATGCCGTGGCAAGGGACGAGGACACCGTGAGGGAGCGTCTTCTTTGCTTGGCAGGATGTGCGGAGGAAGCAGGACAGCATTTTCTTTTTTATGTGGGAGAGGCATGCATGCGGCATCTCCTGCGTGTGGCATCGAGTCTGGAATCCTTGGTCTTGGGGGAAGGGCAGATTTTGTCGCAGGTCAAGGAAGCCTATGCACTGGCACGGGAATGCGGTTCGACAGGGACACAGCTGAACCTGCTGTTCCATCGGGCTTTGGCAACGGGGAAACGAGTGCGCTCGGAAACGTACATTGCATACCATTCGGTATCCATCAGTTATGCGGCAGTCGAGCTGGCAAAGGAGAGCATGGGAGGCATTGAGGGGCATACTGCCCTTTTGATTGGTGCAGGAAAAATGGCAAGGCTGACGGCACAGCACTTGATGTCTGCCGGCGTAAAGAAACTTTATGTTGCCAATCGCCACTTGGAACATGCGCAGGAGCTGGCAGGCAGTATCGGTGCGGAGGCAATTCCGCTTTCGGACGTGCTTTCTAGGTATGCAGATGTGGATATCGTGGTAAGCTCTACTTCGGCACCGCATTATATTGTCAAGCGGGAGCAAATGCGGAAAGCGATGGAGCTGCGGGAGGGACGGCCTGTTTTTGTGATAGATATTGCTGTGCCTCGTGACGTGGAGCCGGAGATTGGCTTGCTTGACGGTGTGACTCTTTACAATATTGATGATTTGAGATCCGTAGTGGACAAGCATTTGCAGGAACGGCAGAGGGAGGCCGTGCAGGCGGAACGCATTGTGGAGGAGGAGGTTACCGGGCTTTGCGAAAAGCTGAAATACCTGTCCGTGCGTCCTGTCATGGAACGCTTGTCCAAGAGGGCAGAGGAGATTCGGCTTCGGGAAATGAAGCGGGAGGGAAGCAAGCTTTCGGGGCTTAGCGAAAACGAGTGGCGGCATGTGAACCGCATGACGCAGAGAATCGTGAGAAAGCTTCTCCGCATGCCGATGATGGAGCTTCGTATCTCCGCAGGAACAGAAGAAGAACTGTCCTATATGCAGGCACTGCAGGAGCTGTTTGACTTGAATTGGATGGGAAGTGCGCAGGGTGAAAAAGAATCGAATCGTGATAGGGACGAGAAGCAGCAGGCTGGCGCTTTGGCAGGCAGACTATGTGGCGGATTGTCTCAGGAAAAGATATCCGAAACTTTTGGTAGAAAAAAAGCTGATGACCACGAAGGGGGACAAGATTCTTGATGTTCCTCTGGCTAAAATTGGCGGAAAGGGACTTTTTACGAAAGAACTGGAGCTGGAAATGCTGGAGGGCGGCATTGACCTTGCCGTGCATAGCTTAAAGGACATGCCTGCCGAGGTTCCGAACGGGCTGAAAATTTCAGCTATCACCAAGAGATTTGATTCTGGGGATGCGATGGTGAGCCTGCGCTATCCTTCCTTTGCGGAGCTTCCTTTGGGGGCGAGGGTAGGAACGTCATCCCTTCGGCGCAGGGTGCAGCTTCTTGCCGTTCGTCCAGACTTGGAAATTTGCTCCTTGCGGGGAAATGTGAACACGAGGCTTCGGAAGCTGGAAGAGGAAAATTTTGACGCTGTTATTTTGGCGGTGGCAGGCTTGAAGCGCTTGGGCTTTGAGTCAAGAATTACGGAGGTTTTGCCACGGGAAATCATGCTTCCTGCCGTGGGACAGGGAGCGCTTGCCATTGAGGCTCGCGCGGATGATGATGAAATAAATGCGTTGACAGCGTTTCTGAATGATGCGGAAACCGTGGACTGCATGAAAGCGGAACGGGCTTTTTTGGCGGCGGTGGACGGAGGCTGCCAAGTGCCTGTCGGTGTCTATGCCGAAACAAAGGGAAACGAACTGTCGGTAGAGGCTGTCATTGCTTCCTTGGACGGGAGCAGGGTTTTCCGTGAAAAAATCAAGGGCAGCCGGAACGAGGCAGGAACGCTTGGGAAGGCACTTGCGAGGACGCTATTGGAGCAAGGGGCGCTTGCCATTTTGCAGGAAATGGGTTTGCTTTTATTGGGGGAGAAATAAATGTTGGGTATGGTAGCTTTGGTCGGGGCAGGCCCCGGCGAACATCGCTTGATCAGTGTCAAGGCATGTGACTGCCTGAAAAGGGCGGAGGTCGTGGTCTACGATAGATTGGCAGATGCAAGGATTCTCTCTTATGCGCCAAGCACTGCGGAATATATCTATGTGGGGAAGGCATCAAATCGTCATACGATGAAGCAGGAGGAAATCAATCAGCTGCTTGTGGACAAGGCAAAGGAAGGAAAGTATGTGGTTCGCTTGAAAGGGGGCGACCCGTTTGTTTTTGGGCGTGGCGGTGAGGAAGCGCTGCTCCTTCAAAAAAACGGGATTCCCTTTGAGATTGTGCCGGGCATTACTTCGGCAATCTCCGTGCCTGCCTATGCAGGGATTCCCGTAACGCATCGGGGCATAGCGACCTCCTTTGCCGTGATCACAGGACATGAGGATCCTGCCAAGGAAGTTTCCTCCCTGCGCTGGGACAAGCTGGCTACGGGGACAGATACCTTGGTGTTCTTGATGGGGATTGCCAATCTTCCGAGCATTACGCAGAAGCTGATGGAGAACGGGAGATCGGCGGAAACTCCGGCTGCCGTGATTCGTTGGGGGACGAAGGCAGAACAGCGTGTGCTGGTGACAACGGTAGGGACGGCGGCTTCGGATGTGGAGAAGCGGCAGATTAAGCCGCCTGCTATTTTCGTTGTTGGGGATGTCGTGACACTTCGGGAGCAGCTGCAATGGTTCGATACACCCTCCAAGCGTCCGTTTTTTGGCAAGACGGTTCTCGTGACGAGGGCAAGGGAACAGGCTTCTGCCTTGACGCTTGCCTTGGAGGAACTGGGAGCAAGGTGCTTGGAAACGCCCGTTATCCGCATTGCTCCGCCAGAGGATGGATACATGTCTGTGGATGCGGAGATTGCAGGGCTTTCCTCCTATGACTGGGTTATTTTCACCAGTGTTCATGGGGTGCGGCAATTCTTTGCAAGGATTTTCCATGCCGGCAAGGACGCAAGGGCATTGGGAAGGGCAAAGCTTGCGGCTATTGGCACGGCAACGGCAGAGGCATTGAAGGAATACGGATTATGTGCGGATTTCATTCCCAAGGAATTTCGGGCGGAGGCACTGGCAGAGGGCTTGCGGGGACAGGCAGAAGGGAAAAAGGTACTCCTTCCGAGAGCGCAGGTGGCAAGAGAGAGTTTGCCCGAAACGCTTCGTTCTATGGGGGCGGAGGTCAAGGTCGTGCCTGTCTACCAAACGGTGACGGAAGAACTCCGTGAGGAGGAACGGAAAAAGCTTGTGGAAGAAGCCGTGGATTTCGTGACATTTACCAGCTCCTCGACGGTGACAAATTTCCTGAAGCTTCCCGAAAGCAGGGAGGTACTGAAAAAAGCAAGGGTTGCCTGCATTGGTCCCATTACGGCAGAAACCTGCCGAAAAAACG
The DNA here is from genome assembly GCA_937902665.1 of uncultured Selenomonadaceae bacterium. Taxonomy (GTDB): domain Bacteria; phylum Bacillota; class Negativicutes; order Selenomonadales; family Selenomonadaceae; genus CALELM01. The sequence continues at coordinate 2,726 of CALELM010000038.1, read as the reverse complement.
GAATTGAGCCGAGTCTTGTAGCAAAGGAATATACGATTGCAGGTCTTGTGAGGGCTATGCAGGAGAATCTGATGGAGGGATAACCTATGTATGTACAGAAGCTTCGCCCGCGCCGCATGCGCATCAGCGAGGAAATGAGGGCAATGGTGAGGGAAACAAGCCTTTCCCCCAAGGATTTTGTGTATCCTATCTTTGTCGTGCCGGGCGAGAATAAAAAGGAAGAGATTCCAAGCATGCCGGATTGCTGGCATTTGTCCGTGGATTGCGCTGTCAAGCTGGCAAAAGAAATTTATGCCTTGGGAATTCCGGCTGTCGAGGTGTTTGGGCTGCCGTCCTACAAGGACGAGATTGGCTCGTCCGCATGGGATATGGACAGCCCTGTGCAGAGAGCGATTGCCGCAATTAAGGAGGCCGTGCCGGAGCTTATCATCGTGGGGGATGTATGCCTTTGCCAGTACACGTCCCATGGGCATTGCGGGAAGCTGTGCGGGAAGTATGTGGACAATGATGCTACGCTGGAGCTTTTGCAAAGGGTGGCAGTCAGCCAAGCGAAGGCAGGCGCTGATATCATTGCGCCATCGGATATGATGGACGGTCGTGTGGCTGCCATTCGGGAGGCACTGGATGAGGAAAGTTTTTCTAATGTTTCCATCATGTCCTATGCCGTAAAGTATGCGTCCGGCTACTACGGGCCGTTTCGTGATGCGGCTGACAGCGCGCCGCAGTTCGGGGATCGCCGCCAGTACCAGATGGATCCGGCGAATGTGGAGGAAGCGTTGAAGGAAGTGGAGCTTGACCTGTCCGAAGGCGCGGATATCATCATGGTCAAGCCGGCATTGGCATATCTCGATGTGGTACGCCGCGTGAGGGAGCGTATCCATCATCCACTGGCGGTTTACAATGTGAGCGGGGAGTATGCCATGGTAAAGGCTGCGGCAAAGAATGGCTGGATTGATGAAAAACGTATTGTTCTGGAAACGCTCATGGGCATGAAGCGGGCAGGGGCGAATATGATTATCACCTATCATGCGATAGATGCGGCAAAATGGCTGAGGGAGGAATCGTAATGCGAAATCAGGAAAAGTCCAAGGCGGCCTTTGAGGAAGCAAAAAGGCTGATGCCGGGGGGCGTGAACAGCCCTGTGCGTTCCTATGCAAGCGTGGATTGCGACCCACCGTTTATAGCTCGTGCGAAAGGCTCGAAGATTTATGATATTGATGGCAATGAGTATATAGATTATGTTGGTTCTTGGGGGCCGATGGTAGTGGGGCATGCGCATCCGCAGGTAGTCAAGGCTTTGCAGGAGGCGGCAGAGCGTGGTACCAGCTACGGTGCGCCGACCTGCGTGGAATCGGAGCTGGCAAAGCTTATCATGGAGGTCTATCCCTCCATGGAGATGATACGCATGGTGAATTCCGGTACAGAGGCAACGATGAGTGCCTTGCGTCTTGCCCGTGGCTTTACGGGACGGGAAAAGATAGTGAAATTCATTGGCTGTTATCACGGGCATAGCGACAGCCTTTTGGTGAGCGCAGGCTCCGGCATGGCAACCTTTGGCGTGCCAAGTTCTCCGGGCGTGACACGGGGGACGGCTGCAGATACGATTGCCGTTCCGTACAATGATGAGGAAGCCTTTGCAAAGGTCATGGAGTCCTGCGGAGCAGAAATTGCGGCAGTGATTGTTGAGCCTGTGGCAGGGAACATGGGCTTGGTTCTCCCCAAGCAGGGGTATTTGCGCAAGCTGCGTGACCTTACGGCGAAGCATGGCGCGCTCCTGATTTTTGATGAGGTAATGTGCGGTTTTCGGGCATCGCTGGGAGGAGCGCAGGCGGCGTATGGCATCGTTCCTGACCTTACCTGTCTTGGGAAAATTATTGGCGGAGGTCTTCCGGTGGCGGCTTATGGCGGAAGGCGGGAAATCATGCAGCAGGTTTCGCCCATAGGCCCTGTCTACCAAGCAGGGACGCTTTCGGGAAATCCGCTTGCTATGACAGCAGGGCTTGCGACCTTGCGGATCCTTACGGCAGAGCCGGAAATGGGAGAGCCGGACTATAGCCGCAAGCTGACGATCTTGACGAAGAAGCTGGTTCTCGGCTGGCAGGAAAAAGCACGGGAAGCAGGTGTTTCCATTCAAGCACATCAGGCAGGTTCCATGTTTGGTATCTTCTTCAACGAGAAGGAGGTATGGAATTATGAGGATTCTGCTGCGTCCGATCAAGAGGCTTTCAAGGTATGGTTTTCCTCCATGCTGGAGCAGGGGATCTACCTTGCGCCATCACAGTTTGAAACACTGTTCCTGTCGGGGGCGCATACGGAGGAGGACATTGAACGCACGATTCAGGCGGCAGACATTGCGTTTCAGCGAGTGGCGGAGGCACTGAAATAAAAGAAGCCCTGTGCTTTTGGGTATTTCCTGCAAGAAAATTTTATCGAAAAGAGATTTTGTGTTGCTTTTTTCTTCTTTTCTTGTTAAACTAGGAAAGTAAGTTTTGTGGAATGTTGTGCAGGATTTACAACGGGACGTAGCTCAGTTTGGTAGAGCGCTTTCTTGGGGTGGAAGAGGTCGTGGGTTCAAATCCCGTCGTTCCGACCATTTTTGCATATTGCTTAGAGAGTATCCAGTTCGTGATGGATACTCTCTTTTTTCTTGAAATTCTTTATCAGAGGTGCTATTTTATAACGAAGCTAAGATGTCCCCTTCTTCAACAGCTTGCTGTAAGTGGGGG
>CALELM010000037.1 GCA_937902665.1 uncultured Selenomonadaceae bacterium | reverse complement strand
AAACGCAAATTGGAGGGAAAATGCTTATGGCATTTTCTTGAACAATGGCGTTATAGAAGGCACATCGGTAGCAGATGTGTCGTGCGAGTGAGAAAATCGTTTGGAATTTGATGGATTTATGCATAAATTTTATAGGGGTAGATGGTTATGAACGTTTCATCATGGAATCGAAAGGATCGGTTGACCCTGCAGGTCAGCCTTGGCTTAATGACTGGCATGTTTAGCATGGTGCCAGTCGCTTTTGGTGCGCCTGTCTTGGACGAAGTAAAGCTGGGCGGTGCGTCTGTGTCCGAGAATGGCTTGGATATCCAAAGCGGAAATAAGGATAATATCATTGCGTGGAAGGACTTTTCGGTAAAGAAAGAGGAAACTGTCCAGTTCGATCATGGTTTAAAGGGTGAAACGGCGAATAATTACCTCAATGTGGTCACGGGAACAGCGACCTCCATGATTGACGGCAAGATTCAGGGAGGAAACAATGTCTATCTCGTCAATACGAACGGCGTGATGATTGGAAAGGATGCTGCAATCGATGTAGGGAGCTTCTATGTCTCCACCTCGGAGGCGGCAAAGGAAGCTGCTTTGCAGGATGGGGCAACGGTAAGTGCTGCGATTATCACGGGTAATGCAGGCAGTGGTGCGGCAGACGTGGTAAATTTGGGGACGATTCAGGCAAATCAGGTAGTCGTGGATGGCAAGAACCTTCGTTTTCTGAATTCTGACAACATAAAGACATCGGCAGGAGATGCAGTACTGAGTGATGTGACACTGTCTGCCAATACGTCCAAGGGTGGATATATCCATATTGGAAATGAAGATGGGCATAATGCAGGGTATACGGGAAAAAATGTAGCTCCTGTTTATTATCAGCTTGTAAATGATGCAGATGGATTGCAGGGCATGAATAATGACCTGTCAAAGAACTATATGCTCTCGCAGGATATTGATATGGGCGGCAAGACCTTTACTCCCATCGGCAGTTCTTCTCCGTTTACGGGGAATTTTGACGGAATGTTCTATGAGATACAGAATTTAAGCGTTAGTATCAAGGGGAATGCAGGACTGTTTGGTGCGGCAGAGGGCGGCAGGATTGAAAATGTTGGACTTAAAAAAGCTGTAATAACATCTACAGCAAGTGGAAAGTCGAAAATTGCTGGGGGTATTGTTGGGAGTGCCAGCAATCTAACAATTCAAAATGTGTATAACGAAGACGGTACGGTTACAGGGCTTAATTATTATACTGGCGGTTTGGTAGGGCAGGCAAAGAATGTTACAATATCTAGCTCGTATAATACGTCAACATCTACTGGAGCTGGTATTTTGGGAAGGGCAGACTCCGGTAGCATTACGATACAGGATGTGTATAATACAGGTAAAATTGATAAGTATGGTATGATATCGCAGGTACCCGACGAAGATCCTCCATCAATAACATTGTCACGGGTATATACAACAGAAGGAAATGTTTCGGTTTCAGGTGGTGATGGGTCTGATTGCGTGCAAGTAACCCAAGCGAATCCCATGAACAAGCTTTCTGATTGGAACGTTAATACTGTTTTCAGTTCAAATATCAGCGAGGTTGGCGGTACGGATACGCCTTGGCGGTTTGTCAATGATGGAAAGAGCCTGCCTGTTTTGACGGCATTTTTGAAGGCAAAGGGGACTGTGCAGGCAAACTATGACTATTCCACGATGAATGGCACGAAGTCCAATGGCGGAGCGGATGTGGAGCGTGTCTATGACGGCACAGAGGCAAAGCTATCCAATATCTCTCTGTCAGGTGGTGTGGATCTGTCTGTCGTTAATACGGTGAAAGGAAAGATAAATGCAGAGCGGTATGCGAAGGATTCTAAGAACTACAATGAGGAAGGAAATTTTGCTATCTTAACGCAAAACGATGCACAGCATGGCTATGATATCGCAGGGGGCAATCTGACCATCGTTCGCCGCAAGGTAATAGCAACGGCATCCTCCACGGAAGATCCTATCGTCAGCAAGCAATACGATGGGGTAGCATCTGCCAGTGAATATGGGGAGATTAAAAGCGATATCGTAGATGCCAGTGGAGATACGGGTATCATTGCGGCAGATAAGGATAAGGTAACCATCAGTGCTACGAATGTTACGCAGACCTACTATAAGCCGGGGACAACGAAGGAACAGGAAACGGGAGAAAATCAAGATAATACCGTTGGAAAGAATAAGCATGTTGTAGTCAATTATGATGGGTTGAGTTTGGCAAATAAGACAGGCTATACAGGGGTGGCAGAAAACTATGACCTCTCGGTTGCTACTGCCAATTTTACCTCAGAACAGGGCTGCATTACGCCGAGAGAGCTGGTCGTATCCCTGAATACCTCTGAGGGAATCAACAAGGTCTATGATGGCACGACAGACGTAGATAGTGCGTATCAGGCGAAGACTAATCTTCGCATAAATGGAGCAGTGCTAGATGAAAAAGGCAATAAGACAGGGGTTGGGGAAGATGCAATTAAGATTGGATACAACCAAGGTTTACTTGCCTACGAGGATCCCAACGCAGGGGAAAAGTCCATTACCTATGGAGGAATCACCATCCTTGAACCAACTTCCGATGTTGCCAAGAACTATCTCTTGAAGGATACAAACGGCAATATTGTCTACGATGCAACGGGGTACTATGCAGAGGGAGAGCGTGGCTCCAAGAGCGTGGACGCAACGGGAGAGATCTTCAAGCGTCATATTGATAAGGATGCATTTCAAATCTATCAGAATGGAAAGCTTGCCGATACGAGCAAGGTTTATGATGGAACATCTGCTTATGGAGAGGCAACGAACCTGAGTACGGCTGACATTTTGGAAGGGGACAGGGAAAAAATCACCTTTACCCCAACGGGTAACGGTATATTCAAAGATGTGAATGGGAAGGAAACAGCCAAAGCGACTGACAATAACGGTGCGGCACAGATCGCTTATCAGGTCGGGATTACAGGCGATACTGATGCTATAAATAACTATACCTTTGGTGAAAGTGTGCATGGTGCTGCTGCAATTTCCAATACGGAGGTCAGTGGTGCGGGCAGGATTGAGAAACGCAAAATCTACTTTGCCCTAGGACAGAGTACAAATATTGATAAGGACTATGACACGACTGCGGATGTCCTAGAGGAATACAAAAAGGATAATGTCGTATATGCGGCTATTTCGGGCTATGACTACAACCGATTGGTGGATGGCGATACTTATACGGTTACGGCTACATACCAAAACACGAATGGAGAAGGTGCGGCAAACGTTCGTAGGCAAGATGTCAAAGATGCAAGCACGCCAGTCGTTGAAAATGGCAAGAAGGTTTTCTATACGATTGACATTGAGGGAGGAAATGCAGGAAACTATGCCCTGAAAACGGAAACATTAGAGGGTACTGGGAAGATCAACCCACTGGCGGTTCATGCTAAGGTGGATGACGTAACGAAGGTCTATGACGGCACGACAGCTGTGACGGAGAATTTGACCGGCAAGGCATACTTGGTGGATAAGGACAATCAAAAGATTACCTATGAGGGTGTTTCTGTCAAGACTGGTGAGGACGGATTGATTGGAACATATGCCAGTGCGAACGTAAATGCTAATATGGGTGATGGCGGTAAGGTCACTTATACCAATCTGAAACTCGAAGGCGACAACTCGATCAACTACGAATTTTCGGATAAGAGTGTAGAGGGCAAGGGAACGATTACACCAAGGGCGATCAATTCCATCGCTGATTTGCTTCCAACATGGGGAAATGATATTCACAAGACCTATGATGGCAAAACAGCAGTTGGAGAGAATGCGAAAGATTATTTGGCACTTGCCGCAGTGGGCGTAACAAATGGCTCTCCTATCGACTATGCGATTGCTTCGGCAGATTATAATAGCAAGGATGTTGACACTGCAAACAAGGTCAACTATCAGGTGAATTTGGTTGCGGATACGGATTCGGATACATCTGGTAACTATAAATTGACAACAGAAGCTCTTACGTTAGAATCGAATCCTGAACAGGTAAAGGCATATATTGCACCGAAGGATGTTCAGGTTGCTATCGTGAACTCCAATCCAACCAAGGTCTATGATGGAAAAGTAGACCTTCCTACCGACCTCTCTGGCAACAAATTGGTTGGTGAGGCATTGGTCAATATGACAGGTCTTGTGACGGACGTAGCAGGTCTGAATCCAACGAATGTGACCACGGCAGTCTACGATAGCAAGGATGCAGGGGATAAGAGCGTGATTTATGCCCTTGAGGTTGACGGGGACAAGGTGACGAACTATAACTTCGTTCCTATTGATACGTCAAAGACGGTCACGGATAACAAGCTTCAAGGGGCAGGAACGATTGACAAGAGGACAATCGAGATATCATTTGCGGACGATTTGGCACGTTCCTATATCAAGGATAATGCATCCGCAATGCCAACGAGCTGGACAATCACAAATGGCATTGCTGATGATAACCTGACCATTGATACGAGTAAGTTACAGGCATATTACGGTAAATGGAACGACAACAAGTTTACGACTGGTTCGCATGTGAATTCCACAGAGGGAGTGCCGGAGCAAAAGGACATTATCTATGCGAACCTCTTGGATGCGTTAAAATCGGATGATGGCAAAGCATCCACGAACTATCAATTTAATTTTGGCAACAACACTGCCAACGTGACCTATGAGGATGGCACGACAGGCAGCTTGGGTTCCTATGTCCTGAATCAATCGCAGAATAAGATAAATCCGTATGAAGTAACGGCTGAGGAGATTACTTGGAAATGGAATCCCGAATCCAACCCGACGAAGGTATATGATGGCACAACAGGCTTTTCTGCTTATGCCGATTACCTCACAGCACATGTTACGCCAATGAATGCAGATTTGGCATATACGGCTACGGCAAATTATGATGACAGGAACGCAGGATCAGGAAAGACCTTGAAGGTAGAGGGAATTTTTTTGATTGCACCGACAGGTGAACACTCGGATGATTACACCTTGCCGGAATCCGCCGCAATCGCTCCACAGTCAACAGGTAGTGCAATCATAACGCCAAAGGATGTTAAGGTTACTATTGTAGATATCAACCCAACCAAGGTCTATGATGGAAAAGAAGCACTTCCTACTAACTCCTCTGGCGATGCATTGGTAACAATGGACGGCTTGCTGGATGGCGTAACGAATGTGACTACGGGAGCGTATGCGGATAAGGATGCAGGAGAGAATAAGACGGTCAACTATCAGTTGCAGATTTCAGGTAAAGTTGGCGGTGAGGATGAGCTTCTCTCCAACTATAACTTCCTGCCGCAAAACGGTTCTGTATCTGGGAGTACGCTGACAGGAAAGGGAACGATTACACCAAGGGAAATCTTGGTGAATTTCACGGATGATGTGAAGAGAGCCTACTATCAGGGCAATACGTCAGTGACAGGCTTCACGGGGACAATTACGGGAGCGGACGGCAAGGAGGATGCCGTGGCAACGGCTGATAATCTGTCGTTGGACAATGCATTAGTCAAGGCATACTACGGTATATGGGATGAGGCGAAGAACACCTTTACGACCAGCTCCCATGTAACGGAGAACAATACAACGCATAAAGATGTTATCTATACGGGTGTATTGGAGGCAATTCAGAATGCGAATGACAATTACAAGCTTGCGGGAATTTCGCAGGATGCCGTGCTTCATGCAGAGGAAGGCTCTACGGAAACACCGCAGACGGCAAGCAGCTATGTTATTAACATAAGCGACAACCAAATTACGCCGTATGAATTTATGGCAAATGATGTTACATGGAGCAAGCAGAAGGATGTAGCGGATAAGGTATATAATGCACAAACGGATGTAGCTGGAACAGCGCAGGATTACCTCACGGCTTCGCTTTCCGGTGCCGGCATTACGAATCTTGCTTATACGGCGGATATTGCCTATGACAAGAAGGATGCAGGGGACAGGGTTGTCAACTATAACAATCTCGCATTGGTGACACCGACAGAGCATGCGGATGATTACCAAATGACGGGCGGCACCTTTGTGATACCGGAGAGTGAGAAGGTTACGGGCAAGATTACGCCGAAGCTTATCGAGGTCAAGACCGATGGCTATTGGGTGAAACCTTATGACGGAACAATCACAGATATCTCTCAAAGCACGCTTGAGCATGATAATGCAATTTCGGGGGACAGCTTGACGATTAACGTCACGAACCAAGGCTATGCGGATAAAAATGCTACAATCGATCCGGAAGTGCTGAAAGGTGATGGAACCAATAAGGTTTCTTATCTTGTGGCATTGGATGGTGCGGACAAGAGCAACTATTATTTGGCGAATACTGACGGAATTTACAAGGTAGATGGTGATATCAAGAGGCTTGTGGTTACGGTAGACTGGGTAAAGGACACAGGGATTGACAAGGAATATAATGGCGATTCTTCCGCGGCAACCGATGGTGTTATTAACGTAGACTTGAGCAAGGTTCTTGCAGGGGGGAACGTGTCCGTTGCAGGAAATTATGTGGATAGTGAAGGAAATCCGGACAAGAACGTGGCAAGGGATGCAAGCGGAAATATAGCGACCAAGAATGTGGTCTATTCGCTCACTGGTGCAGATGCGGGCAACTATGTGATCCGTACCTCAGAGGGCGAGGCTTTGGGAGTTGGTACAGGAACGATTGCACCGAAGAAGATTCAAGTCCAAGTGGATCGAACCAATCCATCGAACTACACCAAGACGTATGATGGCAATTCGTGGCTGACGAAGGAACAGCTGGCAAATCTCTTGACACCAGAGGTGTCAGGTGACAACAGGAAAGTGGCAGATAATAAGATTCAGTTGACGCTTGACAATGAAACTGTCAATCTGTGGCTGGAGAAGAAGGCACAGTATCTCGATGCGGACGGCAAGGCAAACAAGAATGCAGGGGAAGGTCTTGGTGTCAACTATTACCTCCAATGGGACAGCGTCAATCACGAACTGGTGCGTGTAGGAGAGGATGATTCCCTGACCTATACCGGCTATAAGGATGGGACGGTAGGTGCCACTCTGACGGCGCACGATCTCGGCACGATAGAGAAGCGAAAAATCAAGATTACCGGTGCAGATCAGCTTGAGAAGGTTTATGATGGAACAGGGAACGTAGATGGGACATTTACGAATTTCGAGTATACCAATGCGGATGGTTCTCCTATCGTATTGACGAATGACGAGGGTGACACCATCACGGAAGAAATCAAGGTAACAGGAAATGCGGAGTATAAAGATATTGAGGGCGATGAAGGCTACCATGCTTATGGCATGAATGGTGAGCAGATCCAGTACAATGTCAATTACACCAATCTTGCCTTTGATGCAGGAGCGTATGATGTCAACAAGAACTATGAGCTGGCAGAGGGACTCTCTGATAAGGCAACAGGGACGGGTATCATTAACCGCAGGGATATCAAGGTCGATACGGCAGTTTCGCCAACGGGAAGCTATGTCGGGGAGGTGCTTCCGAAGCAGGCATTCTCTGGCAAGGTATACGGCTTTATTGACGGGAGTACGGAAAATATTGACGGGGATACGCAAGACTGGAAGCTGGGATACCAAGATGGAGATGCTCCTTCCAAGGATGTCGCAGGGGAACATGCGGTTCATGCTTGGTACAGGGGAAGTGAGATTGCAGGGACACCTGTAGCGTATGGAAGGGATTACCAGCTGACGGCAGGAACGCTTGGCATGTACCGCGTGAGCGAAAAACCGGTACCGCCGAAGCCAATTCCACCGAAGCCGACACCAACGCCAACACCAACGCCAACACCAACGCCAAAACCGTGGGATGATGGCGGTTCAGGAGATTCCGGCGGCAGCGGTGCAGTGGAGATGGCAAAGCAAACGGCGCAGCTAATTGACAAGCTGAACGAGGAGAACCGCAGGAAGGGACTTTCGGAGGTTCCGCATACGCAAGCTGTGGATACGGCAATTTGGGAAAATACTGTTGCAAGCGTGGAACGAATCTCGAACATCAATGCTACGGAGGGCGGATTTGTGCCGGATGCGACGGCATATACGCAGGCATCCAAGGACAGTGCAAATTCCTTGTCCAATGCGGCATCGGTTGGGTTTGAATACCAAGCAGGTGGCAGTGCCCAGACGGCAGGCAACCTTTCGGAGATGAGGACAGTAGGTGCTGATTCCATCGTGAATGTGAGACTGGCAGAGGGCGGCGTGTCTTCCGAGGGCTTTGCTGTGGGCTTCCATGTGACAGACGAGCAGGCAGACAAGAAAGCAGAACCCAAGATAGATGTGCAGGTAAGCAATGTGTCTGACTCATCCGTGGAGTATTTGGAGGATGAGGAGAATGAAAAGCAGAGGCAGGAGAAACGCGAGCTGATGAGCGAGCATGTTGGGATAGAGCTGTCGGGTGATGGCGTGAATCTTGCTGTCTGAGGCTATAGTAAAGGGGATTTGGCATGAAGAAGAAATGGTTTTGCAATTTGACAGGAGCAGCGGCAGTTACGCTTTCCTTAGGGATTTCCTGCACGGCATTTGCTGCATCCTCGATTTCCCATCCCGGAAGCGAGGTTGCGGCGGAAGCGGCAAGGAATGTGCAGGCAGATGTGGAAAATCGCACGGAAGCAGGGGCAGGGAAGCAGGCAGAGGTCAAGTTTACGATACGGAACATTCGCTTGGATGCAGCGGAACTTGAGCTTGACAAGGCAGCTCTCACGAAGCTGCTGGAGCCTGTGGTTCATCGGGAAATTACGTTGGAAGAGCTGAACAAGACCGTGAATGAGATTACGGTTTATTGCCGCAGCCAAGGCTATCCGGCAGCGGCGGCATTCCTGCCGCCGCAGGAGAGCAATGACGGAACGGTGACGATACAGGTGATTCCGGGGCGCTATGGCGAGATTAAGCTGGACAACCAAAGCAGCCTCAAGGATACGGTCGCAGAGGGCTTCACCAAGGGCTTGAAATCCGGCGACATTATCCGCACGAGAAAACTGGAAACAGCGCTCTATTCCCTGAGCGAGGTCGTTGGCACCAAGACGGTGGGCGTATTGAGTCCCGGCAAGGAATTCGGCACGAGTGACTTGACGGTGAGGCTGAACGATCCGGAGAAGAAGAATACGACAGTTGCTTATGTGGAAAATTACGGGAGCAGTTCATCAGGTCGCTATCGCTATGGCTTGCAGGAGAGTCTGTACAATCTCAGCGGCATGGGGGATAAGGCAAGCCTTGGCATCCTGTTCTCCAATCGCAATCTGCATAACTACTACGGAAACTATGAGTTCTTGGTCGGCAGGGATGGCACGACACTTGGCATTGGCTACAGCCGCATGGATTACCAGACAGGCTATGAGGGCTTGGGCGGAGATACAGACGGGACGGCAGATACGATCAGCATTTTCGGAAGCCGTCCGCTCCTTCAGCAAGCGGACAAGAAGCTGATGCTGACCTATGGCTTTGATCATCGGCGCTTGCAGGACAACCTGAAATATGGGATTGCAGGGACTTCGTTTGTGGTTCAGAATGAGGGCGAGAAGCAGTCCAATGCCGTGCATGTCGGCGTGAATGGCTATGCGAAGTGGCCGACAACGAACCTGAGCTATGATGCAAAGCTGACTGCAGGAAATTTGACAGGAGAAAATACGCTGACGGTTTCCAGCGACACGCAGAAGCAAAGCATTGTGCAGGATGCAGGGACGAGAGGTGCCTTTGCCAAGATGGAGGGAAGCGTGCAGGCTGTGCAGTCTCTCGGCCATAGCAGTGATGTTTTGATGAAACTCTCTGGGCAGAAGGCAAGCCGCAATCTTGACAGCTCGGAACAGTTCTACCTCGGTGGCGCAAATGGTGTCCGTGCTTATCCGCAGGGCGAGGGAATGGGCGATGATGGCTGGATCTGGACAACGGAGTTCCGTTACCATACGGATATTCCCGGACTTGCGCTCAGTGCCTATTACGATCTCGGACATACCTACAATCGGTGGGAGACTGGCAGGGAGAATATGACGCTTTCTGGTTGGGGCTTGGGCGTGAGCTATTCCAATCCCGGCGACTGGTTCGCTCGTTTGGATTACGCTCGCAGGATTGGGCTGGATCCCAATGCCAGCAAGGATGCGGAGGCATCCGGCAGGCTTTGGTTCATGCTCGGAAAAATTTGGTAAGTCTTTGCATTTGTGTTTTTGTCAAGAAAAACGGCTTCGGGTTTCCGAAGCCGTAATTTTTTGCAGAACACAGCGATTTGTTAAATGAAGTCTTTGCTATATTTGCAAGCAATATGATATAACGAAGCTAAGATGTCCCCTTCTTCAACAGCTTGCTGTAAGTGGGGGAAACC
>CALELM010000036.1 GCA_937902665.1 uncultured Selenomonadaceae bacterium | reverse complement strand
TCAAAAGGATATCCACCCGCACCAGCTTTGACTCCTGATAATCCGAAAGCTCATAATCCAAAGAAGCGTAGCCTCTCGTTGCCGATTTCAGACGGTCAAAATAATCAAAAATAATCTCATTCAACGGTATATGGTACGTCACCATGACACGGTTCGTATCCAAATAATCCATGTTCTTGTACTCGCCGCGCTTTTCCTGCGAGATTTCCATCACCGCACCGACATAATCGTTCGGCACAATGACAGTCGCCTTGACATACGGTTCCTCCATATAGTCAATCTCCGTTGCCGGCGGAAGCTCTGCCGGATTGTCCACCTTCACAAGCTCGCCGTTCGTCTTATGCACATGATAAATAACCGAAGGAGCCGTAGTAATAAGCCTCAGCTTGTACTCCCTCTCCAAACGTTCCTGAATCACATCCATGTGCAAAAGCCCCAAAAAGCCGCAACGGAAACCAAAGCCAAGCGCTACGGAAGTCTCAGGCTCAAATACCAATGCCGCATCATTCAGCTGCAGCTTCTCCAATGCATCCTTCAAATTGTCATAATCCGAGCTTTCCACAGGATAAAGACCGCAGTAGACCATCGGCGTAACCCCACGGTAGCCGGGCAGCGGTTCCTCGGCAGGCCGCTCTGCATCCGTAATCGTATCGCCCACACGAACATCCCGCACATCCTTCAACGAGCCTGCCACAAAACCAACCTCGCCAACAGCCAGCTCTCCCAAATCCACCATTGCAGGCTTGAAGCATCCAACATCCGTAACATCAAACACCTTGCCAGTCGCCATCATCTTGAGCTTCATGCCCTTCCTGATACACCCCTGCATCACACGGACATGCGCAATAACGCCCTTGTAGGAATCAAAATACGAATCAAAAATCAATGCCTGCAACGGCGCATTCTCATCGCCTTCCGGCGGTGGAATCACCTCAACGATTGCATCCAGCATCTCCTCAATGCCTACGCCTGTCTTGGCAGAAGCCAGCACCGCCTGCTCCGTATCCAGCCCAATCGCATCCTCTATTTCCCGCTTGACCCGTTCCGGCTCTGCACTCGGCAAGTCAATCTTATTGATAACAGGGATAATCTCCAAATCATGCTCCAATGCCATATAGACATTCGCCAAGGTCTGCGCCTCCACCCCCTGCGCCGCATCGACAACAAGAAGCGCCCCTTCGCATGCCGCAAGGCTTCTCGAAACCTCATAGGTAAAATCCACATGACCTGGCGTATCAATCAAATTCAGCTGGTACGTTTCCCCGTCCTTTCCCTTGTAATCAATCCGCACCGTCTGTGCCTTGATGGTAATGCCACGTTCCCTTTCCAAATCCATATTGTCGAGAACCTGTGCCTCCATCTCCCGCTTGGACAGCGTTCCCGTAGACTCAATCAAGCGATCAGCGATTGTCGATTTCCCATGATCGATATGCGCAATAATCGAGAAATTTCGTATCCTTTTCCGTTCCATTCAAACAAATCCTTTCTTCTAAGCGTACCCTCTCATTTTCATTATAGCCCAAAAGGGAAGAAAATTGCTAGACATTGCCAAACATTATAACGCCATTGTTCAAGAAAATGCCATAAGCATTTTCCCTCCAATTTGCGTTTCAACGAAGCGAAAGTTTGCTCACCGCTTGTTAAAATTTGATTTCCCCCACTTACAGCAAGCTGTTGAGGAAGGGGACATCTTTAGCTTCGTTACTGGCAAGAAGATTTCCTCTCCACAACCGCCTTGCTGCCTTCCCCTTCAAAATAAACAGTTGCTTTTTCCTGCCCTGCATGGTAGAATGTTTGTCGTAATAAGTTGTCAAGGGGGTGAATCATTTGCCGAATATCAAAGCATCTATCCTGAGTGTAAAATCTGATGCGAAGCGCCATGCGAAGAACGCCGCTGAAAAGTCCCGCGTTCGCACTGCTTCCCGTCGTGTTCTTGATGCTGTAGAAGCTGGAAACGCTGACGAAGCGAAGTCCCTCCTTTCTCTTGCTTGCAAGACGATCGATCAGGCTGCTGCAAATCATGTATATCACAAGAATTGCGCTGCCCGCAAGAAGTCCCGTTTGGCTCGCAAGGTCAATGCTATGGCTTAATTTTGCACATGACATAAAAATACCCGCTCAAAAGAGCGGGTATTTTTATGTTTATACGCTTCTATTCTCACTCACCTCTGCCGATCAGCACTTTTTTTCCTTGGAATGCAAAACCATAGGCACGAATCCTCTCTCTTGCAAATCCCTTCTCCACCAGTGCCTCACGATACTTCTTCTCCTCAATCTGCCGGAGTGCCGCCTGCACGGTCTCCTCCAGACTTTTCTCCCTTCTTGGCTTATGCACCTTGAACTCGATAATGACAGCATTGTCCCTGTCATTCTTCGGCTCCAGCATCACGTCATACCTGCCAAATCCGCTCTCCCGGTTTGATGTCAAAACAAACCTGTCACGCATATCTGCCATCAGTCCCAGCACGAAACCATGGTAGAACCTCTCCGGCTCTGCCTCCTCCAATGGATGATTTCCCGTATCAAAGTAACTAAAGACCGCCAGAGAGACCTTGTTCATATACTCCTCCATCGCTTCTGCATCATCTGCCAGAAGTGCCTGCACAAAGCTGTTGTAATACGTCCCTGCCTTCGTGTCACGGAACCAGCCTTGGAACATCCCGACAAACATTTGGCGAGTCTCCCTGTTTGTAATGGCAAGCTCGTACTCTCTTTCGGGGATGTCCCCATCTCCTCCCGTGAGCGGTGTCCCCTTCAAGTAACCGCTCGCATAAAGAAGCGACCAGACAGCAGAAACTTTCCCATCCAACTGGTGAAAGACAATTTGGTCGTCCAGCCATGCACGAATCGGCTTTCCTGCAAGCAAGTCCTCAAAGGGAATCTTGATTTCATGCGTTCCCTGCTGGATAAGCAGTCCAATGAGGGAATTGGCACTTGTATTTGCCCAGTATGCCTTGAGTTCTCCCTCCTGCAGGAAATTGATGATTGACCAAGGATTGTAGATGTCCGTTTTCTTTCCAATCGTAAAGCCATCATACCAACGCTTGACCGCATCCTTGTTCGTATAGCCGAACTCATCCATTGCCGCAAAGACCTCTGCCTCCGTGAAACCAAAAGAATCCGCATACTTGCTCGATTGCAGTGTAATCACTTTCAAATGATTAAGATCCGAGAAAATAGACTCCTTGCTAATTCTCGTAATTCCCGTCATCAAGCCACGCTCCATGTAGGGATTCGTCTTAAATGCCGCATGGAAAAATGCTCGCAGAAATTCCACCATTTCATCCCAATAGCCATGCACATAAGCCTCCTGCATCGGCGTGTCATACTCATCGAGGAGAACAATTACCTTTTTCCCATAGTACCTTTGCAAATAATCGCACAGCTGATTTATGGAAAAAGCTGCTGTCGCCCATGACATATCAGCCGAAACCTGAAGGTATCTCTCCTTCTCCTCCTTGCTCAGAACCTCCGAAGAAAGCAGGTAGCTGTTTTTCTCATAAAGCTGTGCCACCACACGGTTCAGCAGAGAGATGGCTCTATCGAAGCTGGCAGCCTTCACACCGGCAAGGCTGAGGAAAATCACGGGATATGTCCCTTGCAAATTTCTATACTTCTCATCCTCCCAGATGGAAAGCCCCTCGAACAAATCGCTCCGTCCTTGGTATTCTATGGAAAAGAACTTCGCCACCATATCCATCGTCAAGGTCTTGCCGAACCTGCGAGGACGCATAATGGCAGTTGCATCATCTCCACACTCCCACCATTCCTTGATAAACGAAGTCTTGTCTATATAGAAATATTTGTTCTCCCGCAACTTTGCAAAATCCTGAACGCCAACTACTACTGTCCGCATAGAACATCCCTCCTATTCTTCTTGATTCTATCATACAATCCAACGAGGAAAATCGCAACAAAAAGGGGCTGTTGCATGAGCGAGAATTCACTTATGCACAGCCTCATTTTTTTTGAATATATGAAGCGCGCAGCAAAAAAGTCATGCTTGACTATGAACTTGCCGAAATTTATGGGTACACCACAAAGGCATTCAACCAACAAATAAAACGCAATATCGAGCGTTTCCCAGCTGATTTCATGTTCCAACTCTCCATGGATGAAGTTACAGAACTTTCAAGGTCACAAAAAGTAACCTTGAACATGGGAACACGGGTCTGTTGCATCCCGAACTTCTCCACAAGCCCTGTGGAGAACTTTTTTCTGTGTGGACAATCTTTTCAAAAGGAAGTTTATTCATCCTGCCTCCGTGCAGCTTCAATAGGACGGCAACTAGGCATCATATATATTCATTTTTTTGGCTGTTTATGCATTTTCCTGTGTGGATATTTCCTGTGCCTCCCTGTGGATAATTACAATATGTGGTACATCTATTGACTCAGCAATCATAGATATTGTATAATTAGGGCATGATGAACATTACCGCAGAAGGACGTGCGTTACTTCTGCGAAGTGCAATATACAAAACGAGGACAGGTGATTACTCCATGTTAGTAAACGGAATCCAGGTAACCATTGACGGCATGACCAACATCTCGGAAGCAGAAATCTCCAACTACATCGACTATGTGGAAAACCAGACAAAGGAGCCACTCTCCAGTCTTGCCATCAAGGCGGCAGGAGATGACAATGTTTCACTCAGCTATGTGCTGCAGCCGCAAAAATTTGAGCGCATCCGCCGCATTACCGGTTACCTTGTCGGGACGATTGACCGCTGGAACGATGCCAAGCGTTCCGAGGAGCATGACCGCATAAAGCACGGAATTCACTAAAAGGAGGCTGCCTGCATTGCAGGCAGCCTCTTCTTCCTGTCCATATCATAATCACAGAAAAGAAGGAAATCAAATGACACTTAACATTGCAGGAATCGAAGAAGAGTCCTTCGTTGACGGGGACGGCTGCCGGCTGACCGTATTCGTGCAGGGCTGCCCTCACCATTGCCAAGGCTGCCACAATCCGGAAACGCACGACTTCCATGCAGGCAAAACCATAGACACAGAAGAAATCCTGAAAATGCTCCTAAGCAATCCCCTGCTTTCCGGCATCACCTTCAGCGGAGGAGAACCCTTCTGCCAGCCCGAACCCCTTTGCTCGCTTGCCAAAAAAGTTCATGCCAAGGGACTCAATATCTGGTGCTACAGCGGCTACACATTAGAGGAACTGACCCAAAAGAACCACCCGCAGACTGCGGCACTGCTCCAAGAAATCGATGTGCTCGTGGATGGGAAGTATATCGAAGGGCAACGTGATCTCACACTGCGCTTTCGAGGCTCAAAAAACCAACGCATCATCGACATGAACGCCACACGAAGCCACGGCTCGGTACAGTACCTGACCTGATCCTCCCCTGTTTTCAATATTTTTCTTCCTCAAACAAACGATACTGGTTTTTGCCATGTATCAACATAATAGCCCCCAATGCCTCTCTTGCTTCCTTCAGCATGGCATCGTAACGCTTTCTGCCAACGCTTGTCGCTGATATCCCAATGTTGCAGGAGAAATTTTTTGCGTCCGAATTCGGCACACGAATGCAAAGGTCTATAATCCGCTGCGCCCTGCGCTCGATAATATCAATCGACACATGACCGCAAAGGAACACAGCCAAGCAATCCCGTCCTGCCTGCCCCAAAATATCCTCACCTCGGAAATCTGACTGAATCGCTTCCACAACGGCTCGAAAATAAGCATTTTTCTCCTTTTGGGAACTAGCGTTTTCCTTCACATCTAAAATGGAAACCAGAAACAGTATGCCCTTTTCACCCTGCTGCAGCCGAGCAAGGCAGGAATTTACCTCCCCTTCCATTTCCTCTTCCCTGTAAAAAGCAAATCTCCCCCACTCTGCCGGCTTCTCCCTGTCCCTGCCAAGCACAGCCCCAACAGGGACAGCATGCCCGATCACGGCATAGACCTTTCCTGCTTCATCCGCCAAGGAACGGTAGTCCAGCTGATACTCCTTCACGGAATTCGAGAAAAGTGACCCATGGTATCTCACAGTTCCCTCTGCTTGCTTTTCCTTTGCTTCCAACAGGCTTTGCGCAGCTTTCGCAACGCCTTGACCTGTATCATGAGAGGCCCTCTGAAGGCAGTCCGTAAATCCCTCAACCGTGCATTCCAGCCTTTCCCCACGGGAAGACACCTGCAGGAAGGAAAGGCTGTCGTCCTCAAGTCGGAAAGAAAACAGGAGCGTCCCTGTCTTTTCCAGCAAAAAAAGAAATACCCCTTGCTCTTCCTGCCCCGTCAGCCCCCTGATGCCAGCTCCCGAAAAAGACTCCGCAGAAACATGAACCTCATTTTCCATAACCAATTCCCTTCCATTCCTAGCTAATTCCTTCGGATCTATGATATTCTCCATAATACCGAAAAAATCCGAAACCGCTCCTGCCCCAACATTTGCCCTGATACAAGAAAAGACGGCAGGAACATGCTGCCGCCCAAAATCCTTCTGCTTATAACGCCATTGTTCAAGAAAATGCCATAAGCATTTTCCCTCCAATTCGCGTT
>CALELM010000035.1 GCA_937902665.1 uncultured Selenomonadaceae bacterium | reverse complement strand
CGAACCAGCAAAGGACGAGACAGCTGATGATGCACACCCGGTTGACGGCACTTCGAAGCTGGTCAAGCTCGAGATTCTTCTCAACGGAGATCCTGTCGATGCGCTCTCGACTATCGTTCACAGGGATCGTGCGGCAAGCCGTGGCCGTCAGCTCGTGTCAAAGCTCAAGGAAATTATTCCGCAGCAGATGTTCGAGATTCCGATTCAGGCGGCGATTGGTAGCAAGGTGATTGCGAGGGAGAATGTTCGTGCCAGACGCAAGGACGTTTTGGCAAAGTGCTATGGCGGCGATATTACTCGCAAGCGCAAGTTGCTGGAAAAGCAAAAGGAAGGAAAGAAACGCATGAAGGCTGTGGGGAGTGTCGAGGTTCCGCAGGAGGCTTTCATGGCGATTCTGAAGATTGACTGATGCGTTGGGAGTTGTATGTGCATGTTCCCTTTTGCCGGCAGAAGTGTTATTATTGTGATTTCCCGTCCTATGCCGGCAGGGAACGCTATATGGAGGCTTATGTGGATGCCCTGTGCTGTGAGCTTGCGGTACGGGGCTTCTTGTATTTGGAAAAATGGGGAAGTCCTGCCACTATTTATATAGGGGGCGGAACTCCGACTGCTTTGCCAAGCCACCTGATGGAGAAACTGCTTCATGCACTTGCTGTTTTTGGCATGGCGGAAGAGTTTACGGTGGAAGCAAATCCGGGAACTGTTGATGCACCGTATCTTGCCACCCTGCGGGCGTATGGCGTGAATCGGCTGAGTGTCGGCGTGCAGAGCTTTGAGGACAGGCTTCTTGCAGGAATTGGGCGGATTCATACGAGTGAGCAGGCTGTGCGGGCTGTTTTGATGGCACGGCAGGCAGGCTTCGAGAATATCAGCATTGACCTCATGTATGCGCTTCCGCGGCAGTCGATGGAGGATTTGCAGAGGAGTGTGGAGCAGGCGCTGTCGCTTGCCGTTCCGCATATTTCCATTTACGGATTGCAGCTGGAGGAGGGGACGGTATTTTTTCGTCAGCAGGAAATGGGAAAGCTGTGCCTGCCGTCCGAGAAGCTTGCTGAGCAGATGTATGATTACATGACAGAAATCCTTCCGGCACATGGCTATGAGAGATATGAGATTTCAAACTTTGCGAGGAAAGGTTTTGCTGGAAGGCATAATCTCGGTTATTGGCAGGATGTGCCGTATTTAGGCGTGGGAGCGGCGGCACATTCTTATTTGGAAGGAATTCGGTGGGAGAATACGGCAAGCCTGCAGGAATATATTTCCTGCCAGCAGGAAGGAAGAAGCGCAGGCAGGCTGGAGGAGGAAGTTTCGGCGGAAAATAGCATGGAGGAATATGCATTCCTTGCCCTCCGTACTGCGGAGGGAATTTGGAGAGACCGCTTCTTGAAGAAGTTTTCTGTTTCCTTGGAATCCGTTTACGGGGATGCGATACGCCGCATGGAAGAACGGGGACTTCTTTTTGTGGATACGCAGGGAGTGCGGCTTACCAAGCTTGGCATGAAATTTGGGAATATCGTGTTTGAGGAATTTTTGCTGTAGAGTGCCGATTCGAAAAAATGAGGCTGCGCATGAGGGATTTCTCGCTCATGCACAGCCCGTGCCAATGAAATTTTCTTGTATCACAAGTTTTCAGGGATCAAAACAAATCACTGTGTGCCAGTCCGCATAAGCTTTAGTACCAGACGTTCTTCTATGATTTGGTATACCAGCAGCCAGTCAGGCTCAATATGGCACTCCCGAACATTCTTGAAGTTTCGCGAATCTGTGAGTGCATGATCATGATACTTATCTGGTAGTTGGCGTTGACTTTGAAGCAGCTGAACAACGGTCTCGAAATTTTTGGGATTGCAGCCACGTTTCATGGCACGCTTGTAGTCTTTTTTGAAAATAGACGGATACTCAATCGTCAGCATTAAGGTCCTCCATCAATGCCTGTACCGTATGAAATGGTCCACGAACATCATGGTCATTGGGAATTTGCTGATTTTTGCGTTTGGAGAACTTCTGCGCTGGAGGATATACAGATTTGGCGAAGTATGATAAAATAGTCACGTTGAAAAAATGGGAATGTTTCTCTATTGCGGGTGATGATTTTGTCGAACGAAATGTTTGATGTGATAAAGAGTGATTTGGAGCTTTTGGAAAAAAAGCTTTTGGAAGCGGTGGATTCGTCCGTTGCTGTGGTGGAGGAGATTGGAACGCATTTGGTGACGGCTGGGGGCAAGCGGCTCAGACCGGCACTTTTCCTTTTGGCAGCACATGGAGGAAAGGATTTTTCCTTGGAAAAGGCGATGCCGCTTGCTGTGTCCTTGGAGCTTATCCATACGGCATCTCTCGTGCATGATGATGTGATTGATGAGGCAGCGCTGCGGCGTGGGAAGCCTACGGCAAATGCAAAATGGGGAAATCAGGTTTCCGTGCTGAGCGGGGATTATGTTTTTGCGCGTGCGTTCCAGCTGGTGGCGGCAGGAGACTATGGCGCGGAGGTCTGCACACGCATGGCGGAGCTGGTCTGCAATTTGAGTACGGGGGAAATCATTCAGGACAGCAAGGAATACCAAGCTTCTCTTGATATGGAGGATTATTACGACCGCATCAAGAAGAAAACGGCAGATTTCCTTGAGGTATGCAGTGAGCTTGGCGCAAGGATCGGCGGCATGCCGCAGGAGGATGTGGTGCGCATGGCAGAATTTGGGCATGCGATCGGTATGGCATTCCAGATCACAGATGATCTCTTGGACATCGAGCAGGATACAGAAAAGACGGGAAAGCCTGCCGGCAATGACATTCGGCAGGGGATCGTGACGCTTCCCGTGATGAAGGCACTCAAAGAAAGCCCGGATTGTGCAGAACTGGAAGCCATCGTGACCAATCCCGACATGACAGATGACATGGTGAGGCGTGCGCTGGAGATTGTCAAGGAAAGCGATGGCGTGGCATTTGCCATGAGGAAGGCGGACGAGTACTTGGAACAGGCGCGCTTGGCATTGCCTGCATCACTCCCAATGGAAATAAGGGACGCATTTCTTCAGGTCGTGGATTTTATCGGCGAGCGTGACTTTTAGGGGGTGGCAGTGTGTTTGGAATCGGGATTCCGGAATTTATTCTGATTTTGATTGTGGGACTTATCGTGTTTGGCCCGAGCAAGCTGCCGGAGATTGGCCGTGCCGTGGGCAAGGGAATGAGGGAATTCCGCAGGGCATCGAGCGCCTTGCAGGAGGCAATGCATGCACCGGAGCCTGAAAGGACTGTGCGAGCAGGGACGGAGAAGCCGAAACCTGTGAAGGAGGAGCTTCCCGTAGAAGAAAAGGAAATGAAGCCGGAGATGGCAGGGGAAGAGCAATCCATCCCCAAGGAGGCGGATGCCGTGGCAGAGCCACCAGTGAACGGTGGTTATGAACCGCCGACGCAGGAATCCGTGCGCAGGCAGATTGAGGCGCAAAAAGCGGAACTGCAAAAAGCGGAAGTGCAAAAAGAAAACGCATAGGCGAATGTATGACTGGATTTGTGGGAGGACAGTGAAATGTTTGGATTTGGCGTACCTGAGCTGGTATTGATTTTGATTATTGGATTGGTGCTTTTTGGACCGGGAAAGCTTCCCGATGTGGGAAAGGCACTGGGAAAGAGCATCAAGGAATTCAAGAGCGCAAACAAGGACGAGCCTGTGAACGTGACAGAGGATGCGCAAAAGCTCGAAGCAGCGAGCGATTCCGAGAAAAAGTAAGCGGTGGTGCTGATGTCAGAAGAAAAGAAACCAGATGCCGCAGAAGAAGAACTGGGTGAGGAGCTGGACGAGGGCAACATGTCGCTTGTCAAGCATTTGGAAGAGCTTCGTTTCCGCTTGATTCGCAGCTTGCTGGCGGTAGCGGTGGGGAGCTGCATTGCATATTACTATATTGAGCCCATTATGCAATGGGTGACATTGCCTGTAGGCAAGCTTTACTACATGCAGCCGTCAGAGGCTTTTTTCACTTATTTGAAGGTGGCTGTGGCAACGGGATTTTTGATTGCCCTGCCCGTCGTCTTTTATCATGTATGGAGATTTTTTTTGCCGGCACTCACGAGAAACGAGCGGAATGTCATCGGTATAGTCGTTCCCGTTTCGGTACTGCTGTTTTTCGGCGGGCTTGTTTTTTCTTTTTGCTTTGTCCTGCCGACTGCGGTGAAGTTCTTTATGGGCTTTGGGAGTGAGAGCCTGCAGGCAATGTTTTCCGTGGACAAGTACTTTGATTTCGTGATTACTTTCGTCCTGCCGTTTGGCTTTGTCTTTGAGCTTCCCCTCGTGATGACGATTCTGGGAAAGATGGGGATTCTTGGCTCGGAAAAGTTGAAAAGGGTGCAGAGGTATGTAATTTTCCTGTCCTTCGTGCTTGCCGCCATCATTACGCCAACGCCTGATATTTTTACGCAGTGCATGCTGGCATTTCCGATGATTGCGCTCTACGAGGTCGGATATCTCATCGTAAAATATATTTTGCGGAAATAATGTGGGGTGAAGGGTTTGGCATACAAGGATTTGCGGGAATTTATTTCGGATTTGGAGAGCAGGGGACTCTTGAAGCGTATTTCGCAGGAAGTGGACTGCCAGCTGGAAATTACGGAAATCACGGATCGGGTTTCCAAGCTGGAAGGGAAAAAGAATGTGGCGCTTCTTTTTGAGAATGTGAAGGGCTATGACATGCCAGTGCTTATGAATGCTTTTGGCAGCTATGAGCGCATGGCGCTCGCTCTCGGCGTGGAAAAGCTGGACGATATCGGGGATGAGATTCGGGAAATCCTGAAGCTTCCCTATATCTCGTTGCAGAACAAGCTGGATGTGGTGTCCCTGATACCGATGGCGAAGCGAGCCATCAATTTTCCGAAGTATGTGAAGCATGCGCCGTGCCAAGAGGTCGTGGAGGAAGAACCGGATCTTGACAAGCTCCCTATCCTGAAGTGCTGGCCGCAGGACGGAGGCCCGTTCGTGACATTGCCTCTCGTTTTCACGAAAAATCCTGCAACGGGCAAGCGCAATGTGGGAATGTACCGCTTGCAAAAGTATGACAAGAACACGACAGGGATGCACTGGCACGTTCACAAGAACGGGGCGGAGAATTTTCGCGATACGGCAGAGCGGGGCAGTGACCGCATCGAGGCGGCAGTTGCCATTGGCACAGATCCCGTGCTGACTTATGCGGCGACTGCACCGTTGCCGAGAGATATTGACGAGATGGTGTTTGCAGGGTTCCTGCGGCACAAGTCCGTGGAAATGGTCAAGTGCAAGACGGTGGACATTGAAGTGCCGGCACATGCAGAGATTATTTTGGAGGGGTATGTGCGGACGGACGAGATGCGCAGGGAAGGCCCCTTTGGCGACCACACGGGATATTATTCCCTTGCAGACGATTATCCGGTGTTTCACGTTACCTGCATTACGCACCGCAGGAATCCCATCTATGCGGCAACCATTGTCGGCAAGCCGCCGATGGAGGATTGCTATATCGCAAAGGCAACGGAACGGATTTTCCTCCCAATGCTTCAGCAGATTTTGCCGGAGGTCGTGGATATCAATATGCCACTGGAGGGCGTGTTCCATGATTGCGTGATTGTTTCCATCAAGAAAAGCTTCCCCATGCATGCCCGTAAGGTCATGCATGCCTTCTGGGGCATGGGGCAGATGATGAATGTCAAGATGATCATTGTCGTGGATGCGCATGTGAATGTGCAGGATCTGAAAGAGGTCTGGTGGCGCGTTTACAACAATATTGATGCAAAGCATGACTTGGAAATCGTGGAAGGGCCTTTGGACGTGCTGGATCATTCCTCGCCCATGGCAAAATGGGGAGCGAAGCTGGGGATTGATGCAACAAAGACGTGGAAGGAAGAAGGCCATGCGAGAGAGTGGCCGGACGAGATTGCGATGACAGAGGATGTCAAGGCATGCGTGGATGCAAAATGGGAGGAGTTAGGACTTGATTAATGTGAGAGCGCATATCAGCAATGTTGCGCTTCATCATACGATTTTTGATTTGCCGTTTGCTTTTATGGGGGCTGTTTTGGCAACGGGAGGGCAGCCAAGGGGCATTGACCTGTTCTGGATTGCGGCAGCCATCACGACAGGCCGTGCGGCGGCTTTGGCGATGGATAACTTGGTAGACTTGAAGTATGATAAGCAGCAGCCTCGCATGGCTTACCGTGCCATGGTAAAGGGGGAAATCTCCAAGCGGGAAGCCGTGGTATTTATTCTTGCCTGCCTTGCCCTGATGGTTTTCTCTGTTTGCCAGCTGCACCCCGTCTGCATCAAGCTCCTGCCGATTGCCGTGCTTCCTTTTCTGGTTTATCCATTCATGAAGAGGATTACCGGCCTTGTGCATTATTTTTTGGGGCTTGCCATTGCGATGGCGCCTGCCGGCGGCTGGGTCGGCGTGAGTGGGGAGGTTACGTTGCCGCTTATCGTGCTTTGCACGGCGGTGGCGCTTTGGATTGGCTCGTTTGATGCGATTTACGGTGCGCAGGACGAGGATTTTGACAGGGAGCATGGGCTTCATTCCCTTGCTGTTTCTGTCGGAGGGAAACATGCTTTTCGCTTGGCAAGGTGCGGGCATGTGCTTTGCATTGCCTGCTTTTTCCTGCTCGGTGTCCTGATGCAGCTTGGCACGGCATATTTTATAGGTGTCGGAGTGGCGGCAGGAACGCTTTTTTATCAGCATCGGATTGTATCGCCAACGGATTTCAGCAAGGTCACGCAGAAGTATTTCATGCGGAACGGAATCGTGTCCGTGGCATTGCTGTTTTTCACATGGCTGAGTTTTTGAGACAGTGAGTTCTAGGAATAGGGAGGAAGTTGGTTATGTCAGCAAGAATTTTGGAGGGCAAGTTTTTTGCGCAGCAATTCAAGGAGGATGCAGGCAGGAAGGCGACGAACCTAAAGGAGAAGTACGGAAAGGCACCGGGGCTTGCCGTGGTGATTGTGGGAGAGAATCCTGCTTCGCAGGTGTATGTGCGCAACAAGCACAAGTCCTGCGAGGCACTCGGAATCTATTCCGAGGTGGTCGAGATGCCGGAGTCTGCGACGAAGGAAGAGCTGATTGCAAAAATTGATGAACTGAATGCGAATGAGGACATTCATGGAATTTTGGTGCAGCTTCCCCTTCCGCAGCAGATTGCCCGCTATGAATCGGAGATCTTGAACCGCATTGCGCCGAGCAAGGACGTGGACGGCTTCCATCCCATCAATGTAGGCAGGCTGGTCACGGGAGAGCCGGGACTCGTTCCCTGCACGCCTGCAGGCTGCGTTCGCATGCTGGAGCTTGCCGATATACCGATGGACGGCAAGAAGGCAGTGGTCATTGGGCGGAGCAACATTGTGGGCAAGCCGATGTTCCATTTGCTCCTTGCCAAGAATGCGACCGTGACGGTCTGCCATTCCCATACGGAGAATTTGGCAGAAATCACGAGGGAGGCGGATATCCTCGTTGCGGCTATCGGCAAGCCAAACTTCGTGACGGCAGATATGGTAAAGGAAGGGGCAACGGTCATTGATGTGGGCATCAACCGCATTGCGCCCAAGAAGCTGGTCGGCGATGTGGACTTTGAGCAGGTCAAGGAAGTAGCAGGAGCGATTACGCCGGTACCGGGCGGCGTGGGGCTTTTGACGGTTGCCATGCTGATGCAGAATGTTGTGTGGGCGGCAGAACAGCAAATGACAGGAAAACAGTGATTTTGGAAAGTGAGGGAATGCGATGAAAACGGATGTGGAGATCGCTCAGGAAGCAGAGATGCGCCCCATTCAGGAGGTTGCGTCGGAGCTTGGAATTTCGGGGGATGAGCTGGAGCTTTACGGCAAGTACAAGGCGAAGCTTCCGCTTGCTTTGTGGGAGCAGGTGAAGGAGCGGCCGAATGCGAAGCTGGTTCTTGTGACGGCAATCAATCCAACGCCGGCAGGCGAGGGCAAGACGACAACGAGCGTTGGGCTGGCAGACGCTTTTCGAAAGCAGGGGAAAAAGACGGTCGTTGCCCTTCGTGAGCCATCGCTTGGGCCATGCTTTGGGCTAAAAGGCGGAGCTGCCGGAGGCGGCTATGCGCAGGTCGTCCCGATGGAGGACATCAACCTTCACTTTACGGGAGATTTCCATGCAATCACGACGGCGCACAATCTTCTGGCGGCTGTGCTTGACAATCATATTCATCAGGGCAATGCACTGGATATTGACGTGACCCGTGTTGTCTGGAAGCGTGTCCTTGATATCAATGACCGTGCGCTGCGTGGCGTGGTGGTCGGTCTTGGCGGCAAGGCGCATGGCGTTCCGAGAGAAACGGGCTTTGACATTACTGTGGCATCGGAAATGATGGCGATTCTGTGCTTGGCAAGCGACCTTGAGGACATGAAGAAGCGTCTTGGGGAAATCGTGGTTGCCTACACGCGTGGCGGCAGGGCGGTTCGTGCCAAGGAGCTGAACGTGACGGGAGCGCTGACGCTTCTCTTCAAGGATGCCATCAAGCCGAATCTCGTGCAGACCTTGGAGGGAACGCCAGCCTTGATTCATGGCGGCCCGTTTGCCAACATTGCGCATGGATGCAACAGCATCATGGCAACGAAGTTTGCATTGAAGTATGCGGACTACGTTGTGACGGAGGCAGGCTTTGGCGCAGACCTTGGCGCAGAGAAGTTCCTCGATATCAAGTGCCGTTTTGCAGGAATCCATCCGGATGCCGTTGTAATCGTGGCAACCGTGCGCGCTCTCAAGATGCATGGCGGCATGGCAAAGGCGGATTTGACGAAGGTGGATATGCAGGCTTTGGAGCGTGGCTTGGGAAATCTTGCGAAGCATATCGAAAACATTCAGAAGTTCGGCTTGCCGGCAGTCGTTGCTGTCAATGCATTTCCAACGGACACGAAGGAAGAATTGGATTTCGTGGAAAAGAAGTGCCATGACCTTGGGGCAGAGGTTGCTCTCTCCGAGGTTTGGGCAAAGGGCGGCGAAGGCGGATTGCGGCTTGCGGAAAAGGTCGAGGCAGCCATGAGCAAGCCGTGCGACTTCAAGTTTATCTACGATGAAAAGGATACGGTGGAGAACAAGATTGCGGCGGTTGCCCGCGAGATTTACGGTGCGGATGGCGTTGCTTATACGGATGCGGCGAGGAAGCAGCTGGAGGATATCCATGCCCTTGGGTTTGACAAGATGCCCGTCTGCATGGCAAAGACGCAATACTCCCTGTCAGATGACCTGCAAAAGCTTGGAAGACCGACAGGCTTTTGCATTACCGTCAAGGAACTGCGGGTATCTGCAGGCGCAGGCTTCCTCGTGGTACTCACGGGAAATATCCTCACCATGCCGGGACTTCCCAAAAAGCCGGCGGCGGAAAACATGGATATCACGCAGGACGGAAAAATAACAGGGCTCTTTTAAGGAACCGTTTCAAGAAAACGTCCCCCTTCGCAAATTGCGGATGGGGACGTTTTTGCGTGGCAGGGTTCTATTCCAAGGGAAAGTCCTTGCTCGCTTCTCGCTGTGATTGGTTTGCGGCATACCTAAAAATGCCTGATGGCTTGAAAAAATTTTCAAGCTGGTGAGGATTGTTTTCCCCGTAGAAGT
The DNA here is from genome assembly GCA_937902665.1 of uncultured Selenomonadaceae bacterium. Taxonomy (GTDB): domain Bacteria; phylum Bacillota; class Negativicutes; order Selenomonadales; family Selenomonadaceae; genus CALELM01. Next base: position 1,723 of record CALELM010000035.1, on the reverse strand, counting down.
ATGATATTTTTAGGGGAGAGTGTATGAGATGGAGGTTGATGATACATCATGTGTTATAAAAAATGGAACAAAAAGAAACTTACGGCGATTGTTTGCGCAGGACTGATGGCAGGGACACTGCTGCCTTGCGGATGGGTAGAGGCTGGGGGAAGTTCGGAGAAGGAAACGTTTGACAATGAAGATTGTAAAGTTTCAGATGGAGAAAACTTCAGTAAAAGTTTGAGATGGGTAACTTTTAATGCTACCTCAAATGCTGGGATTGCTTTGAATAATAATGCAAAGCATTTGGTAATTTCTTTCCAGAGCACTAAAGACAAGTTTTTTTTTGGTGGATTCTCTAAGGAATCAGGTGCGAATATTGATGGCTACAAAGTGACTTTGGAAAACGGAACTGTAAAATATATTGCTGGTGGATATGTTGATGTTACTCAGCCTGACGAAGTCAAAAATAATGAAGTCATAATAAATGGAGGTAAAGTGACAGTTTATGTCTGGGGCGGTTATAATAGTTCGGGGAATGTTATAGGAAATATCGTCACGATGAGCGGTGGTACGATAGAAAAGAATATTGATGGAGCTTATACGGACAGTGGAATAGCCAAGGAAAATATCGTCACGATAAGTGGTGGTACCGTGAATGCTGATGTTTATGGAAGTTATACTGAAACTGGCACAGCCACGGGAAATACCGTCACGATAAGCGGCGGTACAGTGAACAATAATGTTTACGGCGGTTATGCTAATAAATCAAACGGGTCAGCTGTGGGAAATGAGGTCACGATAAGTGGTGGTACAGTAAAGGGGAACGTTTACGGCAGTAAGTCTAAGGACAGCAGTGCCACGGGAAATACGGTCAATCTCATAGGTCTCGGTGGCACATTGGAGGACGCAGTGACCAATAATCCCAATAAACCTAGTATTGCAGGCACGGTTTATGGTGGGTACAGTGATAGTGGAACTGTTTCGGGGAATCAGCTGAATGTCTACGGCACGGGAACGGAAGTAGGGAACATAGCGAACTTCGATACCATCAATTTCTATGTTCCTGCTTCGGCAATGGACAAGGATGTGATGCTCAACTGTACGGGCAGTGCAGCAACTTCCCTTGCAGGCACGACGGTCAATACAGGCGTGGAATCCACGTCACAGTTAAAGAAGGATGAGAAGATTGTCCTTCTAAAGAACGAGGCGAAAGGTATCGTAACAGATACTGCCACCAAGCTGGACGGCAAGATAGAGGTCGGCGGCTGGATGGAGTATGATGGCACGGTAGCACTCGAAAACGATAACAAGGAATTGGTGCTGACGCTCAACAAGGACATGCAACAGGAAGATCCACCAACCCCAACCCCAACCCCAACGCCAGATCCTCCGAAGCCTGACCGTCTGACGGAGAGTTCCAAGACGTTTGCGGAAACTCGTGCGGCTGAGGTTTCCTTCCTCAACAATGCCGCAGATATGGCGGCAGGGCAGGGCTTGGTGAATGCAGAGAGTGCTGCAGAGGCAGAGGAACAGGCAACTGGCGTGGGGTCAAGCGAGGCAACGCATGCACAGGCAGGCTTCTCCCCGTTTGCGGCACTTGGCGCGGCAAGTATGCGCTATGAGACAGGCTCCTATGTGGACAGCAAGGGCTGGGGCATCAATGTGGGAGCGTCCCGTATCCTCCACCAAGAGGACGGCAAGACCTTGATCGCTCCCTTCTTGGAATACGGCAAGGCAAGCT
>CALELM010000034.1 GCA_937902665.1 uncultured Selenomonadaceae bacterium | reverse complement strand
GATTTTAAGATGGACAAAGGATACCCCCCTTTTAGTAAAATCATCACCATTTAACTATAACATATATAAAAAAATTTATATATAAAACTTGTATATTTTGATTGGAAAGCATGAATGTTTTTCCAATCTGTAAGTTGAAGGAGTGCTGATGTCGATGATATTGATAGGCATTGTTATAGGATTCATGTTGCTTGTAGCAATGGGGTTATATTTTAAGGTGGATAAACAGCAGGAGGAAGAAGAATTAGAGGAGTGGAAACAAAATGGTCATCCGCAAGAAGGAAAATGGGTTTCTAAACAATGAGGAAAACATCAGTTCTCAAAAAGAAAGTCGAATTGCAGAAAATATGTTTGCATAAAGAAATCAATTGTGCTATACTATTATAGGTTATTCGTAAGCTCGTCCATAGCAAGGTTTGACGAGGGACTCCGACGTATTCTTTGCTATTGGATATTATGACGATTTATAGGAGGAAGAGTAAATGTTGACACAGGAAGCAAAGCAGGAAATCATGCAGAAGTATGCGGTTCATGAAGGTGATACTGGATCCCCAGAGGTACAGATTGCTGTTTTGACGGCTCGCATCACGTATCTCACGGAACATCTTAGGGAGCATAAGAAGGATCATCATTCTCGTCGTGGCCTTTTGAAGATGGTTGGTCATCGTCGTCGTCTGCTTAGCTATCTTTACAAGAAGGATATTGAGCGTTATCGTGCAATTCTTTCCAAATTGAATCTTCGCAAGTGATTGCAAAAAGTGGTGTTGTATTTTTGAAAAAAGCGGGAGTTTCCCGCTTTTTTTGTGTTTTCTTTGAAAAGAAGAAGGATTTTATTTTTTTTTGTTGAATAACGATAAAGTAGATGTTGTAGAATGTGTTGAAGTATTGGAGGAAACTATATGTATAGTTTTGAGATGGAACTTGGCGGCCGCAAACTGACCGTAGAGACAGGAAAGCTGGCAAAGCAGGCAAATGGTGCAGTGCTTGTCAGATATGGCGATACAGTTGTCTTGGTAACAGCTACTGCATCAGCAGAACCGCGTGAGGGAGTAGACTTTTTCCCTTTGACGGTTGATTATGAGGAAAAGATGTATGCGGCTGGCAAAATACCAGGTGGTTTCATTAAGCGTGAAGGACGCCCATCGAGTGATGCGATTCTTTGTGCACGTTTGATTGATCGTCCCATTCGTCCGCTTTTTCCGAAAGGCTTTCGGAATGATGTGCAGATTGTCAACACGGTGCTTTCGGCAGAAATGGATAATGCGCCTGAGCTTGCTGCGATGATTGGTGCATCTTGTGCATTGACCATATCGGATATTCCATTTTTGGGACCCATTGCTGGAGTTCGTGTGGGTTGCGTAGATAATGAGTTTGTTATCAATCCAACGGAGGAACAGCGCAATGTTTCTACATTGAATCTGACGGTTGCGGGTTCACATGATGCAGTTATGATGGTAGAGGCTGGTGCAAATGAACTGCCAGAGGAAACTATTTTGGATGCGATTCTGTTTGGGCACAAGGAAATTCAGCGTATTGTTGATTTTCAGAATAAGATTCAGGCAGAATGCGGAAAGGAAAAGAGAGAGATCAGGCTCTTTACGGTTCCGGAAGAGTTGGAGGCTGGTATCCGTGATTATGCAAAGGATCGTTTGAATGAAGCAACCCGCAATCCGGATAAGCTTGACCGTGATGCGCACATTGCAGAAATCAATGCAGATACGATGGCATACTTCTTGGAAAAATATCCAGAGATGGATAAGGAGATAGGTATTGCTCTCCATGACCTTGAAAAAGAAATTGTGCGCCACATGATTACGCATGAAAAGATTCGTCCGGACGGGCGTGAAGTAGAGGAGGTTCGACCTGTCAGCTGTGAGGTAGGGCTTCTTCCCCGCACGCATGGTTCTGGTCTTTTTACGAGGGGGCAGACCCAGATTCTTACTGTTACGACACTTGGTTCTTTGGGGGATGAGCAGATTATTGATGGACTTGCTCCAGAGACTGCGAAGCATTATATTCATCATTACAATTTCCCTGGTTACAGCGTTGGCGAGGCACGTCCGATTCGCAGTCCTGGACGGCGGGAAATTGGTCATGGTGCGCTTGCGGAACGTGCGCTTGTCCCAGTGATTCCTTCTATCGAGGAATTCCCATATACGATTCGCCTTGTTTCTGAGGTTCTTGAATCCAATGGTTCCAGCTCTATGGGAAGTGTGTGCGGCAGTACCTTGTCTTTGATGAATGCAGGCGTTCCAATAAAGCGTCCTGTTTCTGGTGTTGCTATGGGCTTGGTGAAGGATGGAGATGCCTACACGATTCTGACGGATATCCAAGGAATGGAAGATGCGCTTGGCGATATGGATTTCAAGGTGGCAGGTACAAAAGAAGGTATTACGGCCATTCAGATGGATATTAAAGTAGCTGGGATTAGCCGTGAAATACTGTTTTCGGCACTTCAGCAGGCAAAGCGCGGTCGTGAATTTATTCTTGAAAAGATGCTTGCATGCATTGACAGACCAGCAGAGGAACTTTCTCCATACGCTCCAAGAGTGGAAAGCATGAAGATCAAGGTAGATAAGATTCGTGAAGTCATTGGAACGGGTGGAAAGGTCGTCAAGAAGATTATTGACGAAACGGGTGTTACGATTGATATTCATGAAGACGGGAACATTTTCCTTTCTTCTGTGGATGCCGAAGGTATGAAGAAAGCCCGCAAAATGATTGAGGATATTGTTCGAGAGGTTGAGGTCGGCGAGATTTATGTAGGGAAGGTTACCCGCATCATGAAGTTTGGTGCGTTTGTGGAAGTCCTTCCGGGCAAAGAGGGATTGTGCCATATTTCTCAACTAGCTAGGGAGCGTGTTGAAAAAGTGGAGGACGTTGTTCAAGTTGGTGACCAACTGCAGGTCAAGGTTTTGGAAATTGATGAAAAAGGACGCGTTGGTTTAAGTCATAAAGTTCTTCTCTGATGTAGGGTGTCATAGTTGGAGCCCATGCAGCGTATGCTGCATGGGCTCCAATTTTTGTATGAAGTTCTGGGGCTTTTGGCAATGAAACCGTCAAGTTTCCTTCGCTTATTTCTGTCCTAAAAGCAATTCCTTCTGTTGGCGATATTTTTTTGTGTAATAGGGACCGTTTTGGGCTTCTCTGTGGTCAAAACCATAAGCACGACGGCTTACGGCAAGAATGGGAGGTGCTTGTATTCTTTTTGCTACAGCCATGCCTGTAAATTGATTCCACCAGCGTTCCAAGTCGTTGATAAAGTCTTCATGTGTTGGAAAATATTTTTTTACAAGGCCAGGGGCGCAGCCAAGATGCTTTTCTAATGTTCCTTCTTGATACCATGCGAGAATATCCTGTGGAGTTGCTTTTTTCCAATGCTCGACAAAAGAGCGGAAAAGGAAGTCATGATACGGGTACTTGATGGGATCGCCTTTTCCCTCGTCAACGTTTTGGTTACTGGAAAGCTCGGCACTTGGGACAATATCAATAATGCCTTGCGGTATTGCTTCTCGTTGATAGATGGCATCATTCAGATAATGCGCTAGCTCATACACTTGAAATTTCCATAAATCTGCCAAGGCTGCGAGAAATCCGGACTGATCGCCATAAAGCGTGGAATAACCGACTGTTGTTTCTGCTTTGTTGGCATTGCAAGTAAAGCCACCACCAAAAGAGGCTGCTGCACCAGCGAGAACTCGTGCACTGCGGTCACGAGCCTGAATGTTTTCCGTTACAAAAGATGATACGTTGAGATGGGAAACGGCGTGTTCGCTCAAAAATTCAATATCGGCACATTCTAATTGCTCTACCGTTTGTTCCACGATTTTTTGAATGGGAATCACGGTATATTTGCATCCAAGGTTATGAGCGAGTTTCTCGGACAGTGACTTTGTTGTTTCAGAGTTGAATACAGTTGGCATATTGACAAGCAGCAGATTCTCAGGTCCCACAATATGATTGTAAAGTGCTGCTGCAACGGCGGAATCAATGCCTCCAGAAATGCCGATGACAACCTTTTTCATCTGGATGCTTTCCAGAAAATTCTTTATGCCATAGGAAAGTGCTTGATAAATATGTGCAATGTCTGATTCTTTTTTTTGTTGAATTGCTGGTAAACAGTCAATTTCTTCTAAGTCAATAATGGAAAGCTCTTCTGCGTATTCCTTGCAGCAGGAAACGATATCTCCTTTTGTATTGTAAACCGTGCTGGCACCATCAAATGTGTAAATGGTCTTTCCGTTGTTTTGCAATCCTATATTGTTTACGTAAAAAAGAGGAGCTTTTGTATTTTTGGCTTGTTGCCCAAAAATGCGATGACGTTTTTCTGTTTTCCCAAGTGTATAAGGGGACGAGGATATGTTGACAAAAAAATCTATGGAACGATGCCGATTCAGCATATCCAAAGGAGTTAGTTCATAGTCATCGCTCCAACCGTCCTCGCAGAGAAGACAGCCGATTCGATGTTTTTTATTGTCAAATTTTAAAGTAACGGGTGAAATCAGTTGATCAGGCGTTGTACCAAGTTCACGGGCGAGCTTTTGCAAGCTGAAAAAATGTCTGGTATCATCAAATTCCCGATAGTTTGGCATCAAGGTTTTTATCACATAGGGGTATGGCATATTGTCCGGATGAACCAGCTTTCCATTGTGAGCAGTGAAGAAGGCGTTATACTTGCGGACACGGCCATCGTTGTTTTTCTTTTCCCAATCAACGGCGATGTTGCCGAACATGATAGCGATACCCTCGGAAGCTCTGATAACATCCCTGCCGTATTCCTCGCAGTCCTGCAAAAAGGCAGGCTGCTCCCATGTATCGCCCAAGAAATATCCAGGAATCGCCATTTCTGGGAAAATAACCAGATTTGCTTGCTGTTCCTTTGACTTTGCGACCATTTGAAGGATGTTGCCGGTGTTCTTGTCCGGGTGTCCGGGAATGACTTTCATTTGCGCCAATGCGATTTTTAACAAATTCAGCACCTCTTTTAAGAATCAATGTTTTTGCGTTATCCTTGCAGAGAAAGTGTTTCTTTGCAAGGGAAGTATTTTTTATAGGATTATTGAAAAAGCTATGTTATAATATATCACAAATTGCATAAAATTACAGGAAGATAAAAGACTGGTGACATTCATGAAAAACAAAAAGAAAACCAATGCGGCACGCATTTTGGATCGTCTTGGGATTGCGTATGAAATAAGGGAATACGAAGTGGATGAAAATGATTTGAGTGCTGTCCATGTAGCAGAATCGGTGGGAATGCCCATTGACATGGTGTTTAAGACTCTGGTTGCACGAGGTGATAAAAATGGTATTCTCATGGCAGTTATCCCTGGTGCAGCGGAACTTGACTTGAAAGCATTGGCGGCAGCATCGCAGAATAAGAGGGTAGAGATGGTTCATCTCAAGGAGGTCTTTGGGCTGACTGGCTATGTGCGAGGGGGATGCTCTCCCTTGGGTGCCAAGAAAGAGTATCCTGTTTATATTGACAGCCATGCAAGCCAGCAGGAGAAGGTTGCTGTCAGTGCAGGGATTCGCGGGGCGCAAATCCTGATTGCACCAAAGGATTTGATTTATGCAACCAAAGCGGTTGTTTCAAGTCTCATACGTGAGTAACATTATTTTATCATAAAAAGCAGGGAATAACGAGAGGAGCGTTTTCATTGAAATATATCAGCACAAGGGGAAACAAGGAATGCTTGGAGTCTGCGGAGGCAATCATTCATGGATTGGCAAGGGATGGCGGCTTGTTTGTTCCGGAGGAAGTACCCGAGGTAAGCTTGGAATTTATCCGTGATTTGCAGGCTCTTTCCTATGAGGAACGAGCAGAGCGTGTGCTTGGCAAATTCCTGACCGACTACACGAAGGAGGAAATCAAGAAATGCGTGACAGCTGCTTATGGAAACCAGAAATTTGATCACGCAATGCGTGCGCCAGTATCCATGTTTGATGATGTATCCGTACTGGAGCTGTGGCATGGCCCTACCAGTGCATTCAAGGATATGGCATTGCAGTTGCTTCCGCAGCTGATGAGTACAGCACTGAAAAAAACGGGAGAAAAGGACGATGTTCTTATTTTGGTGGCTACTTCCGGTGATACAGGAAAGGCGGCGCTGGAAGGTTTTTGCGATGTTGACCAAATAAAGATTATGGTGTTCTATCCGGATGGCGGAGTCAGCAAGATTCAGCGTTTGCAAATGCTGACACAGCCGGGGTGTAACGTGAATGTTGTCGCGGTCAAGGGAAATTTCGATGATGCCCAGAATGGAGTCAAGCGTATTTTTAGCGACAAGGCATTCAATGAGCAGCTGGCAGAAAATGGCATCAAGTTATCCTCGGCAAATTCGATCAACTGGGGAAGATTGGTTCCGCAGATTGTCTATTATTTCAGTGCTTATGCAGACCTGCTGAAGAATGGCAGGATTACGCTGGGAGAAGAAATTGATTTCTGCGTGCCTACAGGAAATTTTGGGGATATTCTGGCGGGCTATTATGCAAAGCTCATGGGGTTGCCGATTCACAAGCTGGTTTGTGCTTCCAATGCCAACAATGTCCTGACAGATTTTTTGCGTACTGGTGTTTATGACCGCAACCGTGCGTTTTTCAAGACCATTACGCCGTCTATGGACATCTTGATTTCCTCTAATTTGGAACGATTGCTTTATCATCTTACTGGCGATGCAGGGCGCGTGAATGGTTGGATGCAGGAGCTTTCGGAAAAGGGCAGGTATGAGGTTGGTGCGGAGATTCTCGAAAAAATCCAGCAGGTTTTTTGGGCAGATTGGGCGGATGATGCAAAAACGAAAGAAACCATCTCACATGTTTTTTCAGAGAAGCATTATGTACCGGACACGCATACTGCTGTTGCATGGGCAGTGGCAGAGAGCTATCGGCAACAAGTGAACTTCGAGCATGCAATGGTTGTGGTTTCTACGGCAAGCCCGTACAAATTCAACGAGAGCGTGCTTTCTGCACTTGAGGTTGCAACGGAAGGAATGGATGAATTTGATCTTCTTGACGCACTGAAGGAAAAGAGTGGAACGGAAATCCCCAAGGGGTTGGATGCCCTGCGCACGGCGGCGATTCTCCACCAAGGAACGTGCGAGAAAGAAAATATGGAAAAAGAAGTGCTTGCATTTACGAAAAAATCAGGTGAGATATCGTAACAAGTATTAGGGTGCAGGAATGTTTGGCACCTATGGAGTAATGTTTAAAAACATTTGAAAAAAAGGTCGTTTTCTGCTAAAATGTTAGAGTGTATTTATTGCAATATATGCTATCAATGCGTTGCTTTGACAGAAGCAGGGCATCCTGATATAGTTATGGTCTTTGTGCAGGAAAACAGGGCTGGAAAATTTTGTTGGAAAGAGGTTAGTGTGTATGGCAAACATTGATTTGAGCAAGTATGGTATTACTGGTACGACGGAAGTCGTATACAATCCTTCCTACGAAGAATTGTTCGCTGAGGAGACAAAGGAGGGCTTGGATGGCTACGAAGTTGGCAAGCTGACGGAGCTTGGCGCTGTGAACGTCATGACGGGTATTTACACAGGACGTTCGCCCAAGGACAAGTTCATCGTTGAGGATGAGACCTCCAAGGATACGGTTTGGTGGACTTCGGATGAGTACAAGAACGACAACCACAAGGCATCGAAGGAAGCTTGGGAGGCTGTCAAGGAGATTGCAAAGAAGGAGCTTTCTAACAAGAAGCTGTATGTTGTGGATGCATTCTGCGGCGCAAACAAGAATACCCGCATGGCAGTTCGCTTCATTGTTGAGGTTGCATGGCAGGCTCATTTCGTAAGAAATATGTTCATTCAGCCGACAGCAGAGGAACAGGAGAACTTTGAGCCAAATTTCGTGGTTTACAATGCTTCCAAGGCCAAGGTAGAGAACTACAAGGAATTGGGGCTTAATTCTGAAACGGCAGTTGTATTCAACCTTACGAGCCGTGAGCAGGTCATTATCAATACATGGTATGGCGGTGAGATGAAGAAGGGCATGTTCTCCATGATGAACTACTTCCTCCCACTCAAGGGGATTGCTGCTATGCACTGCTCGGCTAATACGGACAAGGAAGGAAAGAACACGGCTATTTTCTTTGGTCTTTCCGGTACAGGCAAGACGACTCTTTCGACCGATCCGAAGCGTTTGCTCATTGGTGATGATGAGCATGGCTGGGATGATGACGGCGTGTTCAACTTCGAGGGCGGCTGCTATGCAAAGGTTATCAACCTTGACAAGGAGTCTGAGCCTGATATCTACGGTGCAATCAAGCGCAACGCTCTCCTTGAGAATGTCACGGTTGACGAAAACGGGAAGATTGATTTTGCGGATAAGTCCGTTACGGAAAATACCCGTGTGTCTTATCCTATCGACCATATCAATGGCATAGTAAAGGGTTCGGTAAGCGATCGTTCCGCAGCTCCTGCGGCTAAGAGCGTTATCTTCCTTTCTGCAGATGCATTTGGCGTTCTTCCTCCAGTTTCCATCCTGACTCCGGAACAGACGAAGTACTACTTCCTCTCTGGCTTTACGTCTAAGCTGGCTGGTACGGAGCGTGGCATTACGGAGCCTACGCCTACGTTTTCCGCTTGCTTTGGACAGGCATTCCTCGAGCTTCATCCGACGAAGTATGCTGAGGAACTCGTCAAGAAGATGGAAGCCAATGGCACGAAGGCATATCTCGTGAACACTGGCTGGAACGGCAGCGGCAAGCGTATTTCCATTAAGGATACGCGCGGTATCATTGATGCAATCCACAGTGGTGCTATCAAGAATGCTCCGACCAAGAAGATTGCTTTCTTTGGCTTGGAAGTTCCGACAGAGCTGGAAGGTGTAGATACCAATATTCTTGATCCTCGCAACACTTATGCAGATGGTGCTGAATGGGATAAGAAGGCAAAGGATCTTGCTGAGCGTTTCATCAAGAACTTCAAGAAATATGAAGGAAATGAGGCTGGTAAGGCTTTGGTTTCGGCAGGTCCGCAGCTTTAATTCCATAATCGAAATGTGTTTGATTAGGGGTATCGCTTTTGCGGTACCTCTTTTCTGTGTTTGAAGAATGTAACGATTTGAGAGATATGAATACGAATGACAAGATAAGCACCTTAAAAGGAGTTGGTCCCAAGATGGCTTCGTGCTTGCGGCATCTTGGCATAGAAAAAGGATATGACCTGCTGACATGGTATCCGAGAACGTATGACGATCAGACGGTCATGACTCCGATTGTGGAGCTTTCCGAAGGAGAAACGGCAACCGTTTCGGGAACAATCCGCCATGTTTCAGAGAAAATAGCTGGTCGGCGGGGAATATCCATGTTGACGGCAATGATTGATGATGGTACAGGATTTTTGCAGGTAACATGGTTCAACCAAAAATTTTTGCAAAAGCAGCTGACGGTCGGCAAACGGCTTTTCCTCAGTGGAAAGATTGCCTATGCCTATGGAGGGCGTGGGCAGCTTGCTATGTCGCAAATTGCATCTTACCAAATCTTGGAGGATTCGGACAAGCCAGAGGATTTTTGCGGTATTTTGCCAATCTATGCAACAACTGAAAATTTGAATCAAAAAAAGTTTCGCAAATTGATTTCGCAGTTATTGGCAGACATTGGAAAAATCAAGGAGATATTTCCGGATGAGATTTGCAGGGAACATCATCTGATAAGCAGGGAGGAAGCATTTCACCAGATACATTTTCCCTCCAGCCTAGAAAGCTTGAAGCTGGCACGGAAAAGATTGGCTTTTGAAGAATTGTTTTTGATACAGTGCGGACTGATGATATTGAAAAAGCAAAATCAAGAGCAACAGGAAGGAATCTGCCATTTGGCAAATGGTGCATTGGTAACGGAAGTAAAATCTAAACTGCCGTTTCATTTGACGAAGGATCAGGAAAATACATGGCTTGAAATTTGCGGCGATATGGAGAAATCCATACCCATGCGGCGGTTGGTGCAGGGGGATGTTGGTTCAGGCAAGACAGTCATTGCCATGCTAGCTCTTGTCAAGACGGTTGAAAATGGTTTTCAAGGGGCTATGATGGCACCTACGGAAATTTTGGCGGAACAGCATTATGCTGCTTTTTCTCGCAGTCTTGCCGGCATGGGAATCCGTGTCGGATTCTTATCCGGCAAGCTGACCAAGAAGCAAAAGGAAGCGATTTACGAAAAAATTGCATTGCATGAGCTGGATATATTGGTCGGCACACATGCCCTGATTCAAGAGGGGGTAAGGTTTCCTCAGCTTGGATTAGTGGTGACTGATGAACAGCATCGGTTTGGCATTGCGCAGAGAGCGGCATTGGAAAAGAAGGGCAATCGGATTCCTGATGTGCTTGTGATGACGGCAACGCCAATTCCTCGTACCATGACGCTTACGGTCTATGGCGATTTGGAGGTTTCCCTGATAAGGGAGCTTCCGCCCGGGCGGAAACCGGTTCGTACCTTTGTGCGAACCTCGGAACGCAGAAACTTGATTTATCGGTATGTACGCCAGCAAATTGAGGAGGGGAGGCAGGCGTATGTAGTCTGCCCACGAATAGAGGCAAAGGAAGATGGAAAGCTTCCTTCCGTGGAAGAGGTTTATGAGGAACTGAGTGGCGGGATTTTTCATGGCGTGAAATGCGGATTACTCCATGGGAATATGGCTCCCAAGGAAAAAGAAGCCGTTATGCAGGAATTTCATGCAGGATTTATTAAGCTTTTGGTTTCCACTACGGTGATTGAGGTTGGCGTTAATGTGCCAAATGCCAGTACCATGGTGATTGAGCATGCGGATTCTTTTGGACTGTCTCAGCTTCATCAGCTTCGTGGACGTATTGGGCGAGGACCTTATGCTTCCTACTGCATTCTTGTTTCCGACAGCCGCTTGGAAGGTGCAAAAGCCCGACTGCACATCATGGAATCTACGTCAGATGGATTCCTTTTGGCAGAAGAAGACCTAAAGCAGAGAGGACCTGGGCAATTTTTTGGTTCTATGCAGCACGGGCTTCCAGACTTGAAGATTGCGAATGTGCTTTCGGACATGGAGCTTCTGCTGGAGGCAAGAAAAGCGGCAATGGAAGCCAAGGAACGGCAGCTTGACATGTCGGAAATCGTAAACGAGATTTCATTGCGGTACAGGGAACATTTCTTGGCAATTACAAAAACTTGACAGAAGGAGAAAAAACAAGATGGCATTTTCAAAAAAGATAAGGGATTTAAAGCAAAAGGTGCTGGAAGATTCCAAGGAATTGTTTCAAAGGGTAGATGAAATTGCAGAAGCCAATACCTTGAAGGTCTTGGATGCGATGCGGGACTGCAAGGTTTCGGAAGCGCATTTCACTACTTCGTCTGGTTACGCATACGATGATATCGGCCGCAGCAAGCTGGAGGAATTATACGCAAATATTTTCGGGGCAGAGCGGGCATTGGTGCGGACGCAGTTCGTATCGGGGACACATGCGCTGGCAACGGTTCTTTTTGGCATTTTGAGGCCGGGAGACGAACTGCTTTCGCTGACGGGAAAGCCTTATGATACCATGCAGACGGTCATTGGGTATGACAATACATGTTCTGGTTCCTTGAAAGAATTTGGGATTCTTTATGATGAGCTTCCGATGATTGAGGGAAAGGTTGATGTAAAGGGGATTGCGAAAAAAATAAAGCCTGAGACGAAGATGGTACTGATTCAGCGTTCCAGAGGCTACAGCATGCGTTCGCCGCTTTCGATTGCAGAGATTCGTGAGATTACTGGGGAGGTCAAGAAGCACAAGCCGGACTGCATTTGTTTTGTTGATAACTGCTATGGTGAATTTGTCGATACCGAAGAGCCTACGCAGGCAGGAGCAGATATTATGGCAGGCTCGCTCATCAAGAATCCTGGCGGTGGCATTGCCCCGACCGGCGGATACATTGCGGGAAAGGATTCCTTGGTGGAGCTTGCCTCGTATCGTTTGACGGCACCGGGAATGGGTGATGAATTGGGTGCAAGCTTATCCAGCAACCGACTGCTTTTCCAAGGGCTTTTCTTGGCACCCCATGTCGTTTCACAAGCCATTAAAGGAGCTATTTTTGCGGCAGGCATGTTTGCGGAGTTGGGGTACAAGACGCTTCCGCTGCCGACAGAGCCGAGAGGCGACATTATCCAAGCCATTGAGCTTGGGACGGCAGAAAAGCTCATCGCATTTTGCGGTGGAATCCAAAAATATTCGCCCGTGGATTCCTTTGCGGCACCGGAGCCTTGGGATATGCCGGGATATGCAGACAAGATCATCATGGCAGCAGGAACCTTCGTTCAAGGTGCATCCATAGAGTTTAGCGCGGATGGGCCTTTGCGTGTCCCATACAATGTCTACTTGCAAGGGGGCTTGACCTTTGAGCATGCGATGATTGGCATTATGGGGGCAGCGCAAGCCATTGAAGATTTGAACAACTGACCTACTACCATAGCGGAAGCTAGAAAATCCTGAGATCATAACGAACCTAGCTTGCTTCCATAGTAAGTCTTACGGATTCTCTCCAAAATAGACAATGCATTACCTGTATTTTTTGTGTTGAAAGAGTTTTTCTATCCCATAAGTTTTTGAGAAGGAAACCCAGTGAAATGCGTCGAATATGAATGGTAGGTTTATGTATTTTATGTATTAGGAGGTTTCTTATGAACAAGTTTTCAAAAGTGGTTTTAACTGCGATTTTAGGTACAAGTCTGGCTTTTTCCAGTGCCGATGCTTGTTCTCGCTTTACTTATGCAGACGATTCTGGCTCGGTTATCACAGCTCGCTCCATGGACTGGGCGGCCAATATCCCCGGTGAACTGCATGTTTTTAAGCATGGTGGTATGCGCAAAAATTTCGCTGCTGACAGCACGATGCCGGAGTGGGAAGTCAAATACGGCAGTGTCGGTATTTTCAATTTGGGTACAGCCGTTTCTTCGGCAATGAATGAGAAAGGTCTGTCTATTGACTTTTTGTGGTTGGCTGCTTCGGATTACGGTAAACTGCATCAAGGTGAAACAGCACTGGCTCTTTCACAACTCGGACAGTTTTTGCTCGATACATGCGCTACGGTAGATGAAGTTGAGAGTAAGTTGAAAAACGAAAAAATCCGTCCCGTTCTGACCGATAAAGAAGTGATAAACGGTTATAAAATGACAATGCATCTGATGGTTACCGATAAAATCGGTAATAATGCCGTTCTCGAATGGGTTGACGGCAAGCTGAATATTCATAAGCAAAAAGGCAAAATGGTAATGACCAATGACCCCAGCTATGAAAAAATGCTACCGATAAGGGATTATTATCGTGAGATGGGTATTGAAAATAATATGCCGGGTTCGGCACTTTCACAGGCACGTTTCGTGTATATTGACGGTTGGCTCAATCAAGTGCTCGATACTGCGGCAGAAAATTATATTTCCGGCGTTGCAGGGCAGGACGTGCATGCACAGAAATTAGCAGCCGTGTTATCTATTATCAGAGGAGTATCCACTCCATTCGCTGTAGTTTTGAATATGGAGCGTCCAAACAATACTTCGACTATTTGGCGTACGATGATGGATTTGAGCAACAATGTCTTTTACTATGATTCGGCTTCAACCAATACCTTTTTCTGGGTAGATGCTGAGAAAGTAGACTTCAGCAAAGAACAAAGCCTTCCAATCAGCGATGGGCAAGTGCTGAACGGTGATGTAACCGATAAGCTTGTTGCAGAAAAGTAAGAAAAATTGCTCTCATTAGTGGGTCCGTAACAAACAAAAATGAGGATATTATTGATGTCTATCGAAAATTTTGTCCAATTTGTTATTGCTAGTTACGGGAAAAATATACCAGTATGGGGAGGCGTAAAAGAATGAAAAAAATAATGGCTATATCAATGCTTCTTTTCGTGTTTATGTTGTCTTTATGCGAAGCAAATAAGGGAGAATCCATAACGGCGGATACTGTGGTTTATGGGACGATATTTACTGCGGAAGAAGAGAATGCCGGACTTGCTGAAGCATTTGCGGTAAAGGACGGAAAGTTTGTTTATGTCGGTGACAGACTGGGAGCAGAAGCATATATAAAGAAAGATGTAACCAAGCTGATAGATAATATGGGCAAGGGGCTTATCATACCGGGGTGTACAGAAGGGCATGGACACTTTGTCGGTATAGATGCCCTGTTCAAGATGCTTCCGGGATTGAATTGCAATTATGACCAGTTGCTGACAGAATTGAAAGCGGAAATGAGTTCAAAAGATAAACCAAAGTATTTCCTGTCTTGGGGTCTTGATTATATGAAATTCATAGCGGAAATGGATCCCAATAAGAGTTATGCTGAGGAGATAGAAGCCGTTGCTCCCAGTGTACCGGTTGTATTTATTGACACAAGTGGTCATCAGGCACTTTGCAATACTACGGCGCTAAAAAAAGCTGGCTTTTTAGACGGGAAAGAGATAAAGGGAGGTGTAATGCTTCTCAACAAGAAGGGTGAGCCGAGTGGCTGGATAAATGATATACTTATTCCCTATGTAATGGGAAATTCTTTAGACCTTTCGGATATCAAGCAAAGTATGTATGAACAGGCTTGCAAGAATGCAGTAAATACATTGCATCAAAGAGGTTTTACCAATTATTTTGATGCGTATATCAATTTTCTTTCTAATGATGATTTTCTCTCTAGTATCAAAAAACTGGATGAAGCTGGTGAGTTGGGTATCAATATCGGCAGCTGTCATGCCATACGACGCTTTGACTTTGATGTTTATAAGGAAAAGATTGACAATGCAAAGCTACTTGCCGAAAAATATCAGTCGAAACATTTTGACCCGTTTAATATCAAACTTTTTGCTGATGGTGTTGTAGAAGCCGGTACGGGGTGGATACTGGGCGAGTACCCAAATGCCGAGCCGGGAAAGGAACATGGGAATATTGAATGGAGTCAGGATGAACTGAATCAATTAGTAAAGTATGCTAACAGCAAAGGCTTGTTAGTTCATACGCATGCTTTCGGTGACGGTGCAGTTAATGCTGCAATTAACGCGTATATCAATTCCAATGATGAACTGAAGGCGAAATACAGAAATACTTTGACGCATGTAAGAAATATCACTGGAGAAGATAAACAAAGAGCCGCCAAGAATGAAATATATATTGCGGAAAATCTAATCTGGCATTGCAATGATATCCCCGATGACGACAAGTATGATGTGACTTTTGAGTCCTTTAAGTCACAGGCACCTGAAGGTATATATGAAGAAGGATATCCCATGAAGTCCTTATTAGACTGCGGAATTGTCGTATCATCTTCGACTGATGCTCCGTGTGCCGAAGCTATTGAAGGTAACATTATGAATATCATCGAAGTAGCGACTACCGGTATGACACCGGAGGTAAAAACCCGTCCTTTTGCTCCTGAGGAACTCCTGACCGTAAGGGAAGCTTTGAAGTGTCTGACGATTAACGGCGCTCGTCAAATGGGAATAGCTGATAAATGTGGTTCCATAAAAACAGGGAAAAATGCCGATTTTGTAATCCTTGATACAAACTTCCTTGATTTTAAGGATGAGAATTTAAGAACCATACACAATGTAAAAATTAAAAACGTGTACTTTGAAGGGGAAAAAGTATACGAAAATTGATGCTGATGGTATGGCATTATGCGGGCAGCGCAAGCCATTGTAGATTTGGAAAACTAAATTTTTGCAAAAAAATCCGAAGGAACTGCCATTCCTTCGGATGCTTGTTTTAGAGCTGTCGATAGACGCCAATAACTTTTCCGAGAATAGAAACATTTTTTTCGTAAAAGGGAGACATGGCATCGTTTTCGGGCTGCAATCGAATGCAATCTTTCTCTCGAAAAAATCGCTTTACGGTAGCTGCTTCATTATCCACAAGAGCCACCACGATTTCTCCGTCATGCGCATCTTGCTGCTGCTTCACCAAAACAAAATCCCCATCAAAAATACCGGCGTTGATCATGCTTTCGCCTTGGATCTTTAACATAAAGGTACGCTCTGTTGTGCCGAGAAGCTGCTGAGGAAAGGAATAAGAATCTTGAATGTTTTCTTCTGCGAGAATGGGCTGTCCTGCGGTTACTGTGCCGACAAGTGGAACAGATACATTTTTTTCCCAAGGCTTTTCTTCAAGGATATCAATGGCACGGGGCATAGATGGATCACGTCTAATCATGCCTTTTGCTTCCAACTTTTCCAAATATCCATGTACGGTTGCACTGGATCTTAAGCCAACGGCTTTTCCTATTTCACGGACAGATGGGGGATAACCTTTTTTCAGTAAAAAATCTTTGATGTATTGAAAAATTTCTTGTTGGCGTTCGATTGAGTGCTGATGCTGTCCCATAAGATTCATTCCTTCCGTAAAAATCTATCACCTATAGTATAGCATGTATTCTTCGGTTTAGAAATGTAAATTGTATCATACTAGAACACTATCATAAATGGTTCATAATAGCAAAAAGTTTGTGAAAGAAAGCACTTGCAAAAGCTATTTTTGTGTGTTATGCTAAAAAACGTAAATAATTTTATATAAAACGCAAAGAAGAGGAATAGTAGGACTTGTGGAATGTATAGAGAGCTGCTGTGTGGTGGAAAGCAGACAGGAAGCATGTTTGAACTCGCCTTGAAGCGGTTCGCTGAAATGTGGAGTAGGCAGAAACGGGAACTGGCCGTTACAGCAGGAGGATATGTTGGTATCCGTAATGAGTGCGTATTGTTTAATACGAAATTGAGTGGTAACACGCGAGCAGGCCTTGCGTCTCTTTGTGAGAGATGCAAGGCTTTTGTATGTTGTAGTTTAGTTTTTGGTTTGGATAGGAGTGTTGCAATATGAAAAATTATACAAAGTATCGCAAAGGATATTATTTACCGCCTGTTATGGATATGAGCTGGGCAGAAAAGGAATATCCAGAAAAAGCCCCTGTTTGGTGCAGTGTTGACTTGCGCGATGGCAACCAGTCTTTGATTATTCCTATGAGCTTGGATGAGAAGATTGAGTTCTATAAAATGTTGATTAAGGTTGGATTCAAGGAAATAGAAGTAGGCTTTCCAGCCGCATCAGAGACGGAGTATGCGTTGCTCCGCCGTTTAGTAGATGAAGATTTGATTCCTGACGATGTAACGGTTCAAGTTTTGACGCAGGCGAGAGAGCATATTATCAAGAAGACCTTTGAGGCGTTGAAGGGTGTAAAAAATGCGATTGTGCATGTCTACAATTCTACTTCTGTAGCACAGCGTGAGCAGGTATTTCGTAAGTCCAAGGACGAAATCAAGCAAATTGCAGTTGATGGCGCAAAGCTTTTGAAGCAGTTGACGGAGGAAGCCGGTGCAAATTATCGTTTTGAGTATTCGCCGGAGAGCTTTACGGGGACAGAGCCGGAGTATGCGCTTGAGGTATGCAATGCTGTGCTGGATGTTTGGAAACCGACCGCTGACCGCAAGGCAATCATCAATATTCCTGTAACGGTCGAGATGTCCATGCCGCATATTTATGCATCGCAGGTTGCTTATATTTCCCAAAATCTCAAGTACAGGGAGAATGTGGTTCTTTCTCTCCATCCGCACAATGACCGTGGGTGTGGGGTTGCAGATTCCGAAATGGGGCTTCTTGCTGGTGCAGAACGTATCGAAGGCACGCTTTTCGGCAATGGGGAACGTACTGGCAATGCCGATATTGTAACGATTGCAATGAATATGTTTTCTCTTGGCATTGACCCTGAATTGGATTTTTCCGATATGCCGAAGCTGGTAGAGATGTATGAGCGTGTAACACGAATGAATGTGCATGCCCGTCAGCCTTATGCGGGTTCCTTGGTGTTTGCGGCATTTTCCGGATCTCATCAGGATGCCATTGCCAAGGGGATGCATTGGAAGGAAGAAAAGGATTCCAGCCGTTGGTCTGTGCCCTATCTTCCTATCGATCCCAAGGACGTTGGACGTGAATATGATGGTGATGTTATCCGCATTAACAGCCAATCTGGCAAGGGCGGAGTTGGCTACATTATGGAACAGAAGTATGGCATTGAAATGCCAAAGAAAATGCGGGAGAGTTTTGGGTATTGCATCAAGAGTATATCGGATCATAAGCACAAGGAGCTTTTGCCGGATGAGATTTACCAGATTTTCCAAGATGAGTATGTAAACATCGAAACCCCGTATAAGTTGGTGGATGTGGTGCTTCGCAAGGAACCGGATGGAAGCCGAAAGGGAACGATAGAAGTTGAGATCAATGGAAAGCCATATACCCATGAGGCACGAGGAAATGGCCGTCTTGATGCCGTCAGCAATGCTGTTCAAGAAAATTTTGGTGTGAAGTACACGGATCTCAGTTATAGTGAACATGCTTTGGAAATAGGGCAGTCCTCTCATGCTATGGCATATATTAGCATCAAGGGTGAGGATGGGAAAGTAACTTGGGGTGCTGGTATGGATACGGATGTATTTACTGCATCGGCACAAGCATTGTTTAGTGCTGTTAACCGCATGAAGATGGGAAAGTAAGTATGCTGGAATAGCTCGCCGTAAGAAAACAGCGAGGGCATGGATGATTTATCGCTTGGATTATCCATGCCCTCTTGTCATATAAAGTTGTATATTGCATGTTAATAAAGCTCTTTCTCAGTATCTTTTTGGAATTCTTCAAATGTTTTAATGGTAGATTCTCGGTCTATTTGTATTAGTTCCAGTATATCTTTATTTGACTGCTTGCTTTCAATAAATTGATAGATATAATCATCTCGAAAGCCAATGGCAGCGGCATCTTTGGCAGTATTCCCATAATAGACATGCTTGATGTTTGCCCAAATAATTGCACTTAAGCACATGGGGCAGGGATAACAGGATGTATAAATCTCGCATCCGCTAAGGTCATGCGTACCAAGTGCTTGACATGCATCTCGTATGGCTTCTATTTCTCCGTGTGCCGTTGGATCATGTTTTTTTAGAACCCTGTTATGCCCTCTGCCAATGATTTTTCCATTTTTGACAATTACAGCACCAAAAGGACCGCCCTCTCGATTTTTGAGGTTATATTGAGCTTCCGTGTTTGCTTCCTGCATGTATTGCTTTTGCTCTATCATTGTCTCGTGCACTCCTTTCCCTGTGTCATATTCTTTGATCTGTTTTATTTGTAAAAAAACCGCATGCATCCGCATGCGGTTCTTTTGGTAACGGTTTGTAACGGTCGTCTTATTTGTTGATAAGAGCCATAAGCTCGTCAGCACGGCCATCGGAACCAAGAACGTTCTTGATTTTGTGCTCAACAAGTTCCTTGATGTAAGCGCGACCGTCAGCAACATACTGACGCGGATCAAAGTGACCCGGGTTAGCGCAGAAATGCTCACGAATACCAGCCGTCATTGCAAGACGGAGGTCAGAGTCGATGTTAATCTTGCAAACTGCGGACTTTGCAGCCTTGCGAAGCTGATCCTCAGGAATACCAACAGCATCATCCATCTTTCCGCCATTTTCATTGATGATCTTGACGTACTTAGGAATAACGGAAGAAGCACCATGAAGAACGATTGGGAATTCCGGAATCTTCTTTTCAATCTCAGCCAAAATATCGAAACGCAGTTCAGGCGGAACAAGGATACCGTCTGCATTGCGCGTGCACTGCTCTGGCTTGAACTTGAATGCACCGTGGGACGTACCGATAGCAATAGCGAGAGAATCAACGCCAGTCTTTTCTACAAATTCCTGAACTTCCTCCGGCTGCGTATAAGCTGCATCATGAGCAGAAACATTTACGTCATCCTCGATGCCGGCAAGCTTGCCAAGCTCAGCTTCTACGACAACGCCATGAGCATGTGCATACTCTACAACCTTTTTCGTAAGCTCGATGTTTTCATTGAAGTCATACTTGGAACCATCAATCATAACGGAAGTGAATCCGTCATCAATGCAGGACTTGCAGATCTCAAAGTCTGCGCCATGATCGAGATGCAGTGCAATAGGAATATCGTTGATCTCAAGTGCTGCTTTCACGAGGTGAACAAGATAATGCGAATTTGCATACTTGCGAGCACCAGCAGAGCACTGGAGAATGACAGGAGACTTCATTGCTGCAGCAGCATCCGTGATACCCTGTACAATCTCCATGTTGTTTACGTTGAAAGCACCGATTGCATAGCCGCCCTCATAGGCTTTCTTAAACATTTCTTTCGTTCCGACTAATGGCATTTTTCATTACCCCCTAGATAAATTGTCCTTAATGAACTGTCACTATTATAACATATAAATGGGGAGAGGTGTAGGGTTCCTTAAATATTTTTAGAAATTTCACAGAATAAAGTTTCTTGTAAATTCTTTGGAAGCAAGAAAGCGATATCTTTTGGAACGGAGGAAAAGATATTTACCGCTTTTTTCGTTATCGGATGCACAAAAGAAATGTGTGCGGCGTGCAATGCCTGTCTGGAAAGCAATTCATGATTGCCGCCATACAGGTCATCGCCGATCAGGGGATGACCGATTGAGGATAAATGCACACGTATTTGATGTGTCCGTCCGGTTTCCAGCCTTATCCAGAGAAGCGACATATTGTTGAATTCGGCAATTACTTTGAAATGTGTTATGGCAGGACTGCCTTCCGCAGAGGATTTTCGCTTGATTATACTGGTCATGTCTCTTGCGATAGGGCTGTCGATGGTTCCTTTTTTTTCTTCCATTATGCCAGATACCAGTGCAATGTATTCACGATGGAATAGTTTCTTTCCTTTTGGGGAGAGCTGGTGGTGTATGTATGCGTGTTTTGCGATTAACAGCAATCCGGTGGTATTGCGGTCGAGACGATGAATGGGGTGGTAGGCATGAGAAAAACCTTTTCTTCGATAATATCCGAGAACTGCATTGGCAAGTGTGCCAGTTACTTCATGACCAGTCGGATGAACCAACTGACCTGCTGGTTTATCAACGGACAAGAGGAAATCATCCTCATAGGAGATGGAAATAGGGATATCTTCGGGAATGATGTCTGTATGCTCGGATAATTTCCATGAAATCAGGTCTCCGCCTTTGATTGTTAATCTTGCTGGATGAGAAATCAATTCACCATTACAGCGAAAGGTTCCGGAGAATTTTGCTTTTTTCCAGTAATTTGCGGAGAATCCTTGCGATTTCAAAAAGTTTTTGACGGGCTGCGGCGAAACCTCGTCGGGAATTAAAATTTCTGTCATTTTTTTCTCCTACTTTCGGTAAGATAAATTTTATTCTAAAGGTAGCATATTATACGGAGAAAGTCGATGTGTTTTCATGCTTTGCCGAAGTAAAGGCAATGTTTCTTCTATTACAAAATTCATGAACGAAATGAAGTGAAATTTTAAGTACTAGTTTGTATGGACGATTGATAAAAAGTTTTGTATAATATTAGTCGGTTTAAAATTTTGGTCTTATATTTATAGAACGCGGAAACAAATAGTTTGCAGGGACTTGCCTTGCATTAGGGGGAGAATCATGGCACTTATTGTTAAGAAATTCGGTGGCAGTTCTGTTGCTACTACAGAAAAAATCATGGCGATTGCAAAGAGGATTCTTGGAGAAAAGAAACCAGACGACCAAATAGTTATGGTAGTTTCTGCAATGGGTGATACGACGGACGATTTGATTGCATTGGCTCAAGGCATTGATGAAAATCCTTATCGTTTTGCAAGAGAAATGGATATGCTTTTGACAACGGGAGAACAGGTGTCTATTGCGTTGCTGACGATGGCTTTCAAAACATTGGGGCAATCTGCAGTGTCTTTGACGGGACCGATGGTTGGCATGAAGACGGATTCTGTTCATACTAAGGGTCGTATTGTGGATATTCAGCCAGAACGAGTAAAGGAAGAATTGGACAAGGGGAATATTGTTGTCGTGGCTGGTTTTCAGGGAGAAGACCAGTATGGAGATCCGGTTACGCTTGGGCGAGGCGGCTCCGATACTTCGGCAGTGGCATTGGCTGGTGCATTGAAAGCAGATAGCTGTGAAATTTATACGGACGTGGAAGGTGTATTTTCTGCTGATCCGAGAATCTGCAAAGGCGCACGCAAGATGAAGGAGATCACTTACAGCGAAATGCTGGAAATGGCTCGTTTGGGTGCTGGTGTTATGCAGCCGCGTTCTGTGGAAATGGGGCAGTATTTCAATATTCCTATTCATGTTCGCTCAACCTTTACTACGAATCCAGGTACTGTTATTAGGGAGGAATACACAATGGAAGAGAAAAGTTTTGTAATTCGTGGCGTTGCTCATGATGAAAAAGTAGCAAAGATTGCAGTTCGCGGCGTATCTAATGTTCCTGGTATTGCTTATGAGATTTTTTCCGCACTCGCAAAAGCACATGTAGATGTTGATATGATCGTCCAGAGTACACGCAATATCGAAAAAAATGTTACCGATATGGTGTTTACTGTTGCAACCGATGATCTGGAGCAGGCAAAGCAGGTAGTTGACGAGGTCAGCAAGAAGCTCAATGCAGTTGATGTTTTGGTGGAAGAGGACGTTGCAAAGGTTTCTATCGTAGGTGCTGGGATGCTTGGAAATCCTGGTATTGCTGCTAGAATGTTTGGGGCACTTTCCAAGGCAAATGTGAACATTGACATTATCAGCACTTCGGAAATCAGTATTTCCTGCTTGGTACCTGCATCACAGCTGACAGAGGCTGTCAATGCGATTCATAATGAATTCTTTCCGTTGGCATAATTAAGATCCAGTTAAATGATGGGAGTATCAAAACAGTTAAGT
The DNA here is from genome assembly GCA_937902665.1 of uncultured Selenomonadaceae bacterium. Taxonomy (GTDB): domain Bacteria; phylum Bacillota; class Negativicutes; order Selenomonadales; family Selenomonadaceae; genus CALELM01. Next base: position 31,809 of record CALELM010000034.1, on the reverse strand, counting down.
CTTTGATATTCCCATTTTTCTTTTGCAAAGAAAAAATACTGTATACAAAGATAGAATCCCTATTTTTTTTTTCTAAACCTGTTATAATGCTATAGGAAAATGTAAGTGTTGTGCATTATATTACGTCGATGGACGGTGAAAGGGGTATCATTTTATGACAACAAGTATGGCAGCATCCCATGCAGCGAGCAAGCGATTGAAGGATGCTATTTTTGGTGCGGCTTCCGCATGTCGTGAGGCAGCAGCAAAATTTGGTGCTGATAAGGTTACGAACGCAACTATGGGTGTTATGATGGATGAAGAAGGTAAATTGGCGTGTCTTCCAACGATGGAGCGGGTTTATCGTTCGTTGCCAATGGAGGATCTGATCGCTTATGCTCCTATTGCAGGTCTTCCGGATTATTTGAATGCCGTAATTGATCTTACTTTTGCCGAGCAGAAGCCAGAAGGTTATACTGCTGCGATTGCGACGGCTGGCGGAACAGGTGCCATTCATCATGCGGTTGCAAATTATGCTGAGAAAGGCGACAAGGTTTTGACCTCTGATTGGTTCTGGGGTACCTATAATGTTATTTGCCAGGAGGAAGGCTGCGGTCTTGTCAATTATAAACTGTTTGATGAAAAGCAGAATTTCAATATTGCAGATTTTAAGGCTAAAGTTGATGAACTGATGCGTTCTCAGGAGTCTTTGCTGACAATTATCAATACACCTGCCCATAATCCTACTGGATTCAGTTTGACAGACGAGGATTGGGATCATGTTCTTGATATTTTCAAGGCTTATGCGGCAAAAGGCAAGAAAATGAGCCTTTTGGTTGATATTGCATATATTGACTATGCAGGCGAAAAGCAGGAAACGCGCAAGTTCATGAAGAAGTTCGGCAATTTGCCTGACAATATTTTGACTATGTTCTCGTTTAGTATGTCAAAGGGATATACGTTCTATGGTCAGCGTACCGGTGCCATTGTTGGTGTTTCTTCCAGCAAGGAAGTGATTACAGAATTTGCTGAGATCAACAAGTACACAAGCCGTGCAACTTGGTCTAATATCAATCGTGGAGCGATGACGCTTCTTACACATATTCAGCAGGACAAGGCTGCTTTGGCACAATTTGAGAAGGAACGTGATGATTTTTATAAGATGATCCAAGCACGTGGAGAAATCTTTATGGCAGAGGCAAGAAAGTGCGGACTGAATGCTCTGCCGTACAAGGGAGGTTTTTTCCTTTCGGTTCCTGCAAACGATCCTGCTGCTGTTTGCGAGAAGCTGCATGATGACTTGATCTTTGCGGTTCCGTTGAAGCTGGGTGTCCGCATTGCAGCTTGTTCTGTGTCCTCGAAGAAAATGGGCGGAATTGCAGAAAAGGTACATAAGGCATTGAACGCAGTGGAAGGAAAATAATCATATCTAGGATAACATTAGGAGAATTCTTCGATGATAGGAGGGGTTCTCCTTTTTTGATGGCAGTTAAAGGGGATGTGCTTTAAGATGCAGGATAGGGGGGAAGCCTGTCAGACCGCTTGATTTCTGAAAAGAAAATGCATTGCTTTTTATCGAATGATTGCGTTATAATGTTTTTGACTTTAGTTCCATGAATGTGTTTGTTGATTTTTATGGGCAAGGGAGAAAACTATCATGTCCAAGACGTTTACAATGGAAGATTTAAGAAGGAAGCTCCAGGAACGTCAGCATAAGATGACTCCTCAGAGACAGATTGTGCTTCAGATTTTTTTAGATCATCCGGGCGAACATTTAAGTGCAGAGGATGTGCATGGGCTTCTTCGGGATAAGCAGATAGAAATTGGCTTAGCTACAGTGTATCGTAGTTTGGAATTGCTCAGTGAGTTAAGTATTTTGCAGAAAATGGAATTTGGTGATGGATGCAATCGGTATGAGGTGAATGCGTTGGATCCAGATGTTCATCATCATCATCACCTTATTTGTGTAACATGTGGAAAAGTTACGGAATTTGAAGATGATCTCTTGGATCATTTGGAGAAAAATATTGCCAGCAAGTGTGGTTTCAAGACGATAGATCATCAGGTGAAATTTTTGGGCTATTGTAAGGAGTGCCAGAAAAAGAGTGAAAATTCGTAGGGTTTCGTTGAATAGTGACCATCAAGTAATAGTGAAAATCGTAAAGGAAATATTTGCATTGTTTCGCATGGAAGTAGATGAGATGGCTATTGATGCAGATATTGATTCCTTGGATATCAGAAACGAGCAGATTTCTTTCCAGCCCGTGCGTGTTGCTACGACAGTTGTTTTGGATGATCAGGAGAGGCTTTCTCTTGTCGATGATGGCAGGGAAGATGAACGTGACAGTGCGGCAGTTCATCGAATTATTAAGTTGAATTTGTACCGTATTTTTCGGAAAAGGTTTCATTTTCCTCCTGCTCCTTGGGGAATTCTTCATGGTGTGCGTCCAACGAAGATCGTTCATCGGTGGATTCGGGAAGGGCTGTCACAGGAAAAAATTATTTCTCGTCTGCAAATGGATTATGAGTGCAGTGTGGAGAAGGCTTCTCTTATTACGCCAATGGCATTTCGCCAGATTCCTTTTTTGGAAACTTCTGATGAGAAAACTGTCAGTATTTATGTTGGGATACCGTTTTGCGTGACTCGCTGCTTGTATTGTTCCTTTCCGTCTAATGTCATTCCTTCGGAGGAGAAAATCCGAGAATTCATGGATGTGCTGAAAAAAGATATCGTTGCGGCGAAAGCTGCTGTCCAGCGTTTTGGTTTTCAGGTACAGAGTATTTATGTTGGTGGGGGGACTCCAACGAGCCTTCCTGACTTTTTTTTTGCTGAAATGATGGATTTGGTATATAATGCTTTTTATGGGTCTGGACTTGTTGAGTTTACGGTGGAGGCAGGAAGACCGGACAGCATGACACCGGCAAAGATTGCTTGCATGAAGAAGTTTCATGTGACGCGCGTGAGTGTCAATCCGCAGACAATGCAGGAACGAACCCTCCGCTTGATTGGGCGGCGGCATACGCCGGAGGATATCGTGGAAATGTTTCACGCATTGCGTACTGCGGGAATCCTCCATATCAATATGGATCTGATTTTGGGACTTCCAGGGGAAACCGCAGAGGATGTGGAAGATACTATGCAAAAGCTCTCTTTGCTTGCACCAGATGATATTACTTTGCATGCATTAGCACTCAAGCGTGGTTCACGGCTCAAATTGAAGCTTGATGAGAACGAAGCAGTGAATCTTCCTAGCGATGAAGAAACGCGGCTCATGTCTGAGGTGGCAAATAAGTATGTGACAAAGCTTGGGATGCGTCCATATTACCTTTATCGGCAAGGATATATGAGCGGGCAGTTGGAGAATGTTGGTTATTGCCGTGAGGGATCAGAAGGCATGTACAATATCCAAATTATGGAAGAGCATCAGACAATTCTTGGGGTTGGCGGTGCTGCAACGACAAAGGTCGTTGATTTCAAGGCGAAGAGAATGAAATCTTCGTTCAATGCAAAGGATCTCGTTACCTATTTGCGTGATATTGATACTTATATTGACAAGCGAAACAAGCTTTTGGAAGAAGCTTATGGAGAATAGGAGGAAGGTTACATGTTGACGAATGCACCGCGCGGCACAAAGGACATTTTGCCGGCTCATGTTGATGCGTGGCTTTTTGTGGAAGAAAAAATACGGGATATTTGTAAAAAGTATGGATTTAAGGAAATTCGTACACCGATTTTTGAGCATACAGAGCTGTTTCATCGTGGAATTGGTGAGGGAACGGATGTTGTGGACAAGGAAATGTATACCTTTCTTGACCGTGGCGACCGCAGTATAACTCTTCGCCCAGAAGGAACGGCATCGGTCGTGCGTTCTTATTTGCAAAATAAGCTGTATGCAGAAAATTCCTTTACAAAGCTTTTTTACGTTGGCTCCATGTTCCGCTATGATCGTCCTCAGGCGGGCAGAATGAGGGAGTTTCACCAGATGGGTGTGGAAGCTATCGGTGAAGAGAATCCGTCAGCAGATGCCGAGGTTATTTTGCTTGCTGTGAACTTTTTGAAGTCCTTGGGGCTTGCGGATCTGAAATTGAGCTTGAATTCGGTGGGGTGTCCTAAATGCCGTCCTGTTTATAGAAAGGCATTGCAGGATCATTTCAGGGATAAGCTGGATTCGCTTTGCGGTGATTGCAGGGATCGTTTTGAACGCAGTCCTCTCCGTATTTTGGATTGCAAGGCAGATGCGGGGAAGGATTTTATAGAAAATGCACCTAAGATTACGGACTGCCTGTGTGATGAATGTCAGGAACATTTTGAGCAGGTTCAAAGATATTTGACTGAGGCTGGTGTCGAGTTTGAGCTTGATCCGAGGCTTGTCCGTGGGTTGGATTACTATACAAAGACTGCCTTTGAGATCAAGTATGATCTGCTTGGTGCGCAGAGTGCAGTTGCCGGCGGCGGGCGTTATGATGGTCTGGTTGAACAGATAGGAGGAAAGCCGACTCCAGCTGTGGGGTTTGCGGCTGGTTTGGAAAGAGTCCTGCTTGTCATGGAGCAGCAGAAGCTTTTTCCGCCAAAAGAAACTAAGGCAGATGCTTTTGTGGTAGCTTTAGGAGATTTTGCCAAGATACCGGCATTTCAGCTTTTGCAGAAGCTTCGTGATGCAGGCTTGCATGCAGAAATGGATTATGCAGGGCGCAGCATGAAGGCGCAGATGAAGCAGGCTAACAAGGCTGGGGCTCGTTTTGCTTTAATTCTTGGTGAGGATGAGGTAAGGGAATCTGTTGTTATGCTGAGGGATATGGAAAAGAGTGAACAGCAGAAGGTTGCCATAGAGGAAATTGTGAAAAAAATAATTGCTGAGGTGAAGGGTTAATGGAAACATTGCAAGGTATGAAGAGGGATCATCATTGCGGTGAGCTTCGTAAGGAAAATGTCGGAGAGAAAGTCGTGCTTTGCGGATGGGTGTCCCGTCGTCGCGATCATGGTGGCTTGATTTTTGTTGATATGCGTGATAGGTCTGGTTTTGCGCAGGTCGTTTTTGATGAAGCCTCTATGAATGAGGGAACGTTTCAGAAGGCGGAATCTCTTCGTACAGAATTTTGTATTGCTATTTGCGGCGAGGTTCGTGCTCGTGATGAGGAAACGATCAACAAAAACATTGCAACAGGAGAAGTTGAGGTCGTTTGCCAAGAGCTTCGTATTTTGAATAAGGCAAAGACAACGCCGTTTTACATTCAGGATGGTATTGACGTGGATGAGATGGTTCGTTTGCGTTACCGCTATCTTGATCTTCGCAGGCCTGAAATGCAGAAGAATATCATTCTGCGTCACCGTGTAGCAAAGATCATGCGTGATTATTTTGATCGCAATGGCTTTTTGGAAATTGAAACACCAATGCTCTGCAAGAGTACGCCGGAGGGGGCTCGCGATTTTCTCGTGCCGAGCCGCTTGAATGCAGGGGAATTTTATGCACTTCCTCAATCTCCGCAGATTTTCAAGCAGATTTTGCAGGTTGCTGGATTTGAAAAATATTTCCAGATTGTTCGTTGCTTCCGTGACGAAGACCTGCGTGCGGATCGTCAGCCAGAATTTACGCAGCTTGATATAGAAATGTCTTTCATGGATCAGGAATCCATTTTGACTATGATGGAAGGCATGATCAAGGAACTCTTTGAACAATCCATTGGTGCGGATATTCCAGTACCATTTCAGCGCATGACATGGGATGATGCGATGGATCGTTATGGTTCTGATAAGCCTGATCTTCGCTTTGACATGCAGCTGATGGATATTTCCAGCTATGTTCAGGGTTCAGATTTCAAGGTATTTAATGCAGTCCTCGAAAATGGCGGACAGGTTAAGTGTATAAAGGTAGATGGATATGCTGATATCCCTCGCAGGGAGTTAGATGGTCTTGTCCAGTACGTTCAAACCTATGGCGCAAAGGGACTTGCATGGATTCAGTATTGTGAGGAAGGTGTGAAGAGTCCATTTAAGAAATTCTACAGCGATGAGACCTTCCAGAAAATCGCAGAGGCAACAGGTGCAAAGACAGGCGACCTTTTGCTGGTAGTTGCTGACAAGCGTTTGGTCGTTGCCAATGCACTTGGACAGCTTCGATTGGAAATGGGGCGTCGCCGTGGTCTTATTAATCCAGACAGTCTTCGTTTTTTGTGGATTGTCGATTTCCCAATGTACGAGTATAGCGAAGAAGAAAAGCGCTGGAAAGCAATGCATCATCCGTTTACTGCTCCGCGTGATGAGGATATCCCGTATCTTCTCACGGATCCGGGCAGAGTCAAGGCCAATGCCTATGACATGGTCCTGAATGGTGTGGAAATTGGTGGCGGAAGTCTTCGTATTTATAATGCAGAGCTTCAAGAAAAGGTATTTGAGTCTCTTGGACTCACGCAGGAGCAAGCGCATGAAAAGTTTGGCTTTATGCTGGATGCCTTCCAATATGGAACACCGCCACATGGGGGACTGGCTTTTGGATTGGATCGTCTCGTTATGATTATGGCAAAATGTTCTTCTATTCGCGATGTCATCGCATTCCCCAAGAACCAGAGTGCGCGCGATGTTATGTCGGATGCACCTTCTCCGGTAGATGAAAAGCAGCTTCGCGAGCTTTCGATTCGTACTGCTGTGGCAAAAAAGAAGCAGTGATGTGTTAATGCTTTCTATTGGGCGCTCGATGGAGCGTCCATTTCTTTAGCGATAAGAATCTATGAGAAAACGCATTGCCTTTTCTTGAGAGATTGCGTTATAATGGTGCATAGATTGTTACAAGGTATGGAGGATGACCAGTGGCGGAACGAGTAGATATTTTAGGTGTGCATGTTGACGCTGTTACTATGGCTGAAGCCGTAGCAAGGGCTGAGCAGTATATTGCAGAGAAGGCAAATGCAATGATTGCAACAGCAAATGCAGAGATGATTATGCGTGCAACAAAGGACGATGAACTCAAGCGAATATTAAATTCTGCAGCTTTGGTGGTTCCGGATGGCGCTGGAACCGTTTGGGCAGCACATCATTTGGGAAATGATATGCCGGAACGAGTGGCAGGGTATGATTTGGCACAGGAGTTGATGCGTCTTGCTCCGTCAAGAAACCAGAGAATCTATTTTTTTGGTTCAGCTCCCGGAGTTGCGGAAAAGGCAAAGGAAAAAGCGGAATCATTGTACCCTGGAATTGAAATTGTTGGTGTTCGCGATGGCTACTACAAGGAAACGGAGGAGCCTGAAATTGTTGAGGCGATTAAGGCGGCAAAGCCAGATATACTTTTTGTTGCGCTTGGAGTTCCGAAGCAGGAGAAATGGTTAGACAAATATCGGGAGAAGCTGGGAGTACCTCTTTCTATTGGTGTGGGCGGAACCTTGGATGTTATGGCTGGTGTTATGAAACGAGCCCCGTTGTGGATGCAGAAGGCGAAATTGGAGTGGTTATTCCGAGGGCTTTTGCAGCCAAAGAGAGCAGGAAGGCTTTTGGCACTTCCTAAATTTGTTATGAAGGTGCATGCCTATAAGAAGTCTTGAAAATGCTTGACAGCTTTTGGGGTACATGCTTTAATGGTTAACAATAAAAGAGTATTCGGAGGTGAATCGATGGCTCCTATCGTGCATGAAGGCTATATGTTTATCGGTATAGCACTGGCTTTCGCATTTGTTTTAGGTGTGGCATGTGGACCTTATGTTGCTATTTTCCCCTTGGTTTTGGCGATTTACTTTGCATATTTTTTTCGCAATCCCAAGAGGGAGATTGTATTGGATGATTTTGCGGTGATATCTCCAGCTGACGGAACGGTTCAAGAAATTTCTTCCGTAGAGTATGATGATTTCATCAAAGGTCCTGGAAACAAGGTCACGATATTCATGTCAGTATTTAATGTGCATGTGAATCGCAGTCCGATTACAGGCGAGATTAAATGCCAGAAGTATGTATGCGGGCGTTTTCGTCCAGCTTACAAGGATTCGGTTGGCTTTGAAAATGAGCATCACTTGATCGGCATCGAGAATGAACGTTTGCGTATTACCGTGACGCAGATTGCAGGAATCTTGGCACGCAGAATTGTTTCATGGGTGACACTGAATGATGCGCTGAAGCAGGGAGAGCTTTATGGTATGATTCGGTTTGGTTCGTGTCTTGAGATTGTTATGCCTGCAAATGTTGAAGTGATGGTGCAGAAGGGCGATAAGGTTGTTGGAGGAAAGACCATTCTTGGGAGGATGAAGGACGAATGTTGAAACATTTGATACCAAATGCCTGTACATCAGCAAATTTGTTTTTTGGCATGTGTTCCATTCTTTCTACATACCATGATGATTATTTTATGGGATCGGTGTTTATTTTGCTTGCTCTTGTGGCAGATGGAATGGATGGGCGATTGGCAAGGTATTTCGGTGTAAGCAGTGAGCTGGGGAAGGAGATGGATTCTCTTTGCGACCTAGGTTCTTTTGGAATTGCGCCTAGTTTTTTAGCATATCGTTTTTGCTTGGAGTCCTATGGTTATTCCGGTTGGGCGGTTGCAATTTTTTTTGCGCTTTGCGGAATGTGGCGGTTGGCACGTTTCAACGTAAATACTGATGTGGTGCACGGGTATTTTATGGGACTCGCTATTCCAGCCGGCGGTTGTATTGTGGCAACTACGACCTTGCTGTTTTCTGCTATAGGCATGGAACCGCAGTTTTTTGGTCACGCTTATCCAGTTACTATGGCTGTGGTGGCGTATCTCATGATTAGTCATGTGCATTATCCTGATTTCAAGGGCAAGGGCGAGACTTTGTTTCTCATTCCTAAAATTTTTTCTGTTGCTATGTTTGTTTGGATTCTCTACATAGGTTATCCTGCCGTTTGGCAGGCAGTTTTGGCTGCAGTTTTTTGTACCTATGCAGTTTTTGGTATATTGAATTCTCTCTTTACGTTGTTTCATAAAGAGAACTAATCAAAGAGTAATTCTAAAGGAGAAAGAGATTCATGATACATCCTTTTGATATCATCATGGTTCCAATGCAGATTTTAATTTTTCTCTTTACGTTGTATTTTTTTGTGATTGGCTTTTGCGGCATGTGGAGAAAAAAAGAAGAGAAGATTCTGACACCGCAGAAGACGTTTGCTGTTATTGTGGCTGCTCACAATGAGCATGCGGTTATTGGTCAGTTGATTGATAATTTGAAGAATCTTAATTATCCATCGAATTTATATGACATTTTTGTAATAGCTGATAATTGTTCTGATGATACAGCGGAAATTGCCGAATCTGCAGGTGCTATTGTGTGCAAGCGGGAGCATCCTACAAAAAAGAGCAAAGGGTTTGCTTTGGAGTGGATGTTTGAGCGTTTGTTTCAGATGGAAAAAAAGTATGATGCGGTTGTTATTTTTGATGCCGACAATCTTGTGCATCCGCAGTTCCTTGCAGAGATGAATAATCGTCTTTGCAAGGGCGATAAGATTATTCAGGGGTATTTGGATGCAAAAAATCCTTATGATACATGGGTTGCTGGTACTTTTGCAATTGCGTTTTGGGTCATTGACCATATTTCACATTTGGCGAAGACGAATATTGGTCTTTCTGCTGTTCTTGGCGGAACTGGTATGTGCATTACTACGGATGTCCTGCAAAGATACGGCTGGAGAGCAACATGTTTGACAGAAGATATGGAATTTACCATGGAATCCTTGGCAGAAGGAATCAAGACTACATGGGCGCACGATGCCATTGTCTATGATGAGAAACCATTAACCTTCAAGCAGTCATGGAACCAGCGCAGGCGTTGGGCGCAGGGACAGTTTGATGTGGCACATCGCTATATCCCTAAAATGTTGGTGGAGGGCTGGAAACAGAAGGACATTCGTATTTGGGATGGCTGTATTTATCTTCTTCAGCCACATTTTTTGATGGTGTCTACCCTGTTTATCATTATTAGCTACATCCAGTTGGCATTTCCACCCTTTTATACCAACATTTATAATTTCATGCCATCTCAGTTGATGACAGCGATTATGTTGGGGCAGTATATTTTGCCAATGATTATTTTGTTTAAAATTCGTGCTAAGTGGAAAGCATGGCTTTACATGCTTCTTTATCCGTTGTTTATTTATTCATGGATTCCGATTATCTTCCTTGGATTTATTCATCGGAATAAGCATGAATGGAGTCATACGAAGCATACAAGAGCTATGAGTTATGACGATATCATGGGGAATGTAAAAAATACAAGAGGTCTTCCAAGCAGTACAGAAAAGGAAGTGTAAGCAGGACTGCGGATATGTTCCGCAGTCTTTTGCGTGAGAAAGGAAAAATATGTATCAGATTCAAGTAAAAGAAGCATTTGAAGCTGCTCATCGGATTGAAGGGTATGAAGGCAAATGCAATCGTCTGCATGGACACAGTTGGGTTGTTGAGGCTGTTGTGGCGGGAACAGAATTAGATTCTTTGGGCATGTTGGTGGATTTTAAGGTTGTTAAGCAAGAACTGAAGGAAGTCCTTCAACGCATGGATCATCAATATTTAAATGAATTGGAACCATTTTTCGGGAAGATGAATCCAACTGCAGAAAATATGGCAAAGTATTTTTATGAGGAACTTGTAAAATCAGAAATTTTTCGTGGAAATACTACTTTGCGTTCGATTTGTGTTTGGGAATCGCCCAATTCCTGCGTGACATATTTTCCAGAGGAATGAAATGATATGGAAAGAAACATTATAGAGATATTTTCTTCTGTTCAAGGGGAAGGAAAATACGCTGGATGCCGTCAGGTATTTGTAAGATTGGAAGGTTGCAATCTTGACTGCAAATATTGCGATACGGAAAATATGCCCAATAAACATCCATATTGCATGTGGGAACAGCATCCAGGAATGCGGGATTTTAAGAAAATAAAAAATCCACTGCCAGAAGATGCAGTGTTCGGTATCGTCCAGAAAATGTTGACTGAATCACCACATCAGGCAGTAAGCTTCACGGGCGGAGAACCGATGCTCCATGCAGAGTTTATTCAAAAGCTTTCTCGTATGCTGGATACAAAAATTTTTTTGGAAACAAATGGGACTTTGCATCAAGCATTGGGAAAAATTATTGAAGATATTGATATTATTAGTATGGATATCAAGCTACCCAGTGTGGTTAGAGGGAGTCATTGGGCAGAGCATAAAAAATTTCTTGAGATAGCAAGCCAGAAGGATGTATATGTCAAAGTGGTTGTTTCGGAAGAAACAACAGACGAGGAATTTGTTCAAGCTGTGGGAATGGTTGCCGAAACGGCTCCCTATGTGTGGTTTGTCATTCAGCCCGTAACTCCTTTTGGTGGATGCAGGGCAATTTCTCCCAAGAGGCTTTTGGATTTTCAGTCCCGCGCTTTGGCATCATTGCATGAGGTTCGTGTGATACCTCAGACACATCGCATGATGAATCAGCTGTAAAGATTTTTTTCTATAAATAAAAGTGGGGAGTATGATTGAAAAAGAGGATTTTTGAATCACATGTCGAATAAAAATCTTGTAAGAGTTTTAGGAAGGCGGTCCTTTGTATGACAGAACATACAGAACAACTGAAACAGGCATACTTGCAGTTGTTGTCCCTGCATAAGCAACAGATTTTTATTTCGGCGAAGATTCATGATATGCTGCTGAATGACGAGGACATGAGTGGCATTGACTATAGCATTGAGTTTATGGAACTTTTGCGGCAAATGAGAGAGCTGATAATTCAGGGAATTGTGCGGAACAATTTGGTTGCATCTAATGATGAGGCTCGTGCAAATATTCCATTTCCAAAGAATTATACACCGGAAGAGACAGGGAAGACAATTACTGAGTATTTGAAGGAAGCTCGTATTCGAGAGAAAGAATGGGTAGGTGGCTGGATCACGCAAGGTGATTTGCCATTGGTACAAAAAGATAAGGAATAGAGGAATGTAAGCCATTGTATGGGTGAATGCCACTCGTGCAATGGCTTTTATTTTCCTTTTTTCAAGAAACAGGAAGGATTATCAAATAATTCAGAGAATAAAAAAGTAAGTGGAGGACGATGTAATTATTCTTGTGACAATGCTATAGGGAGGGTGTTTGAATGAAGGAATACAAGAGCGCAAATATTCGTAATGTGGCAGTTATTGGGCATGGGAAAACAGGTAAGACAAGTCTTTTGGAAGCCTGCTTGTACAACGCAGGTGCGGTAAAAAGGCTTGGCAGGGTGGATGATGGCAGTGGAGTATTGGATTATGAGGCCGAGGAAACAAGACGTAAAATGACGCTTGGATGTTCCATGGCGGTTGCGGAATGGAAAAATTACAAGATGAATTTTATAGATACACCGGGATATCCTGACTTTGTTGCGGATGTTTTAGGCGCTTTGGAGGCAGCTGACAGTGCCCTAATTGTTATTTCTGCACCAGCAGGCATTGAAATGGAGACAGAAAAGCTGTGGGAATTTTGCGAAAGCAGAGAACTTCCCCGTGCATTTTTTGTAAATAAAATGGATCGCGAGCATGCCGATTTTAAAGGTGTTGTGGAAGAACTTCGGGTTCGTTTTGGAAATGGAGTAGTGCCTGTCCAGCTGCCGATTGGACAGGAAGCTGCTTTTCAGGGTGTGGTGGATCTTCTTTCGCTTCGCATGAAAATTGTTCGCCATGAGGAAGATGAGATTCCGGAATACATTCAAAAGGATGTAGAGGAAGCCAGACAGAAATTGATTGAGGCAGTTGCGGAGTTTAACAATGAGTTGCTGGAAAAGTATGTGGAAGGAAGGGAGATTACCGAGCTTGAAGTGGCAGCGGCTTTGATAGAAGGTATTCAGGCAGGAAAGATTTTCCCTGTTTTTTGTGGTTCGGCGCTTCGCAATGCAGGAATCAAGAAAATGATGGATGCCATTGTAGAATACCTTCCTACCCCTTATTTCAAGGTTTCCATTGGTGTCCATCCTAAAACGGATGAGCTTTTGGAGAGAAAGACGGAAGATGGTTTCTCGGCACAGGTTTATAAAACCATGGTAGATCCCTTCATCGGAAGGCTTTCGTTCCTTCGTATCCTTTCAGGAGATATGCGGAGCGATGTGTCGTATTACAATTCCAACAGCGATGCAATGGAACGGATTGGAAACCTTTTTACGATGATAGGAAAACAGCAATTTAGTTTGCAGGCAGCACACGCAGGGGATTTAGTGGTAGTTTCTAAGTTGCAATCAACTTGTACGGGAGATACTCTTTGTGATAAAAAATATCCTATTCGCTATGAAAAGACGGAATATCCGGAAGCCATGTTATCTATGGCAGTGAATTCCAAGAAAAAAGGTGAAGATGATAAGGTCATTGCTGCAATTATGAAGCAGTGCGAAGAAGAACCGACGTTGCTGCTTGAAAAAAATGAAGAGACGAAGGAAACGATTATCCGTGGCATTGGAGAAGTGCATTTGGAAATTCTTTCCGATAGGATTTTGCGTAAATTTGGGATAGAGGCAGATTTCGTTGAACCGCGAGTAGCTTATCGGGAAACAATTAGAAAGTCGGTACAGGCAGAAGGAAAACATAAAAAACAGAGTGGTGGGCATGGTCAATTTGGGCATGTTTTCCTTGAGGTTTCCCCTAAAGGTGCAGGCGAGGGAAATGAATTTACAGAAACTATTTTTGGTGGCAGCGTGCCGCGCCAATTTATTCCAGCTGTAGAAAAGGGTGCAATGGAAACTTTGTCGGCAGGCATTCTTGCAGGATATCCTGTGGTAGATGTAAAAGTCAATCTCTATGATGGTTCTTATCATAGCGTGGATTCCTCGGAGGCTGCATTTAAGGCAGCGACAGCCATTGCTCTTCGCAAGGCAGTTATGGATGCATTGCCAGTAATTTTGGAACCCATTGATGAAGTATTTGTGACAGCACCAGACTATTATATGGGCGATGTCATGGGAAGGCTGAATTCCAAGCGTGCCAAGATTCTTGGCATTGACAGCAATGAAAAAAATATCAGTACGGTACATGCCTATGTTCCAGAAGCTGAACTGTTCCGTTACGCAACGGAGCTGCGTTCACAAACACAAGGACGTGGTACTTATACCGTGCAGTTTGATCATTATGAACAGGTACCCGAAAAAATTTCTGCAAAGATTATTGGAAAATAGGGGAAGGTAAATGCTCAGATGACCTAAATGGATTTGGAAGGCAGGAACGTGTCGATAAAGCAGGAGAGCTGCACATAATGGCAGTTCTCCTATTTAATGTTGCAGGCAAATAAATTTTCGGTTATAATCTAGCTTGAGAAGGTTGTTGAGTTGTTTGGCAGCCTTGTTTATGGAATTGATTGTATTGGGGAGGAACGTGTAGTGGATTGCAAGAATTTCATGGAAGATGCTGTCGAGAGAAAAGTGGATATGGTTATGCAGAATTTTAAGGATTGCTGCACATGCGAGGAATGCCGCAGGGATATTGTGAGTATTGCATTAAATAACTTGAAACCTAAATATGTGGCTACTGATAGGGGAGAAATGTACGCAAGGTTAGATGACATGTCTGTGCAGTCGGAAGTCGAAGTCATTCAGGCTCTCACCGCAGCTATTGAGATTGTTCGCAAGAATCCACATCATACGAAATAAAAGATAGCCATCATCTTTTGCGAGATGATGGCTTATTTTTACGGAGGAAAAGCAAGGATGAATATGCGCAATGTGCTTGATTTATCATCATATTTAGTGATTGGTCCAGAAAACACGTTAGGGAGACCTGTCAGGAAGATCGTTTCTGAGGCAGTGAGGGGAGGTTTTTCATGCATACAGCTTCGTTCCAAAACAGCATCAGCAAAAGAGATGATACAACTGACGCAAGAAGCAGCGGAGGAGATTTCTTTGCTGAAAAAATCAGCGAAAGTGTCCTTGTTGGTTAACGATAGATTAGATGTTGCTTTGGCGGCAAGGGAACAAGGCATCAAAGTAGATGGAATTCATGTAGGGCAAACGGATATTCCAGTGCCTGTTTGCAGAAAATATTTGGGAGAAGATGCTATTGTCGGTTTGTCTGCTCGAACAGAACAACTCATAAATTATGTAAAGTCCTACGATATTTCCGATATCGATTATTTTGGGGTGAGTCCGCTTCATGAGACATTGACCAAACTGGATTGTGGACGTAATCATGATGGAAATGTCATTGAGCGAAGCTTGGATGAATTATGTGAATTGTCTCGATATAGTAAGATTCCTGTTGTTATTGGCGGCGGTGTCAAGATTTTGGATTTGCCAGCACTTGCGCAGACGGGAGTCGATGGTTTTTTTGTGGTTACTGCGATTACCGAGGCAGAAAATCCATATCAGGCCGCTAAGGAAATGTCCAACCTATGGAAAAATTTAGTGTTGAAACGAGGAACTGCCAAGAAATAATTTTGAAGAAAGAAGGATTTTGAGAAAAAATATAGAAAGAAGTAGTAGAGGTAAGGTTTTTGCGGACATATTTAGGGAAGGGAGGAGAGCTTTTGAAAGGAATGAGATTCAATGAGAAGCTGGAATGTGTTATTCAGCGTGCCCTGCGTCGTTTGCATGGTCGCATGAAATATGCTTATCTGCGTGGGGAATTAAAAAATTATTTGGATAAGGTAGGCTTGGACGTTCGTGCGGAAGAACCATCTGACATGGCAGGCTTCCATAAGCTGTGGGAAACAGTTGGGGTGCTTATGACAAAAAATATAAAGCATGCTAGGAAGATGGGCTATCTTCGTGATTATATGCGGCGTATTGATATGTCGGATATTATCATGTTTCCTGTCAAAAGAGTGAGATCCATGAAATTATTGCCTACGGTTACTGATACTGCGATATCAAAAGAAGGAACGGTTTGTTTGCGGCTAGTCAAGTAGCACATCAAGACGAGCATTAAAAAGAATGCCCTGCAAAGCCTAATACAGAGGCAATGCAGGGTAATTTCATGATATTCTAGTGCATCACAAGCATGTAACAGAATAGGTTAGCAGAACTGTTGAAAGCAGGAATGAAGATGTGTCAAATTGAGAAAATATCAATAAAGAAGTGGATTGCGTTTTTCATTTTAATTGTGGTGGTATTTACTTTATTTTTTATTTTCTGCATGGAAATAATTAAGGAAAATTCGCCATTACAGGTAATGCAGGAAGCAATAGATTATGTTCGGCTGACTAATTCGGATGAGATTGTCTTGTTACGGTGGGATAAGAAGCTTGAAGCTGTAAGCTATGAACTTGAGATTTTTGAGGGAGATTCGCCTGATTTGCGGGCGGACCAATCTGTCGCAAATGCATTTTATCGCAATAAAAAGGTATTTACGTCGGGCAAGATGCTGAAATTAAGGATGTTTAGATCCAACATTGATAAAGAAATATTTTGGCGTGTTCGTGCATTGGATGAAAATGAAAATCCAATTTCAGCTTATACCGCGCCACAGCTATTGCAGCCGGAGAAACAGTTGGTGACTCGAAATGCACCTCTTCCTGTCATTAATGCACAAGGAGAAAAGGGTTCTGTCTTGCTGTATCCAGTTTATGCATATATAGGAAATCCAGATGCTGTAACGTTTGAAGTTGAAGTTTTAGGACATTATCCTGAAAATTTGTTGGATTATAGACCGTCTGTCTATCGTGTTTATTCGAGAATTGAGCCTTTGACGGATATTTATGATGAATTTCCTCGTATTGGTACATTTTATTGGCGTGTGCGTGGCATGGATGAAAAGGGAAAACCCGTTGGCATATGGAGCGAGCCTCAAATGCTCACAGTTAATACAGATGGCTATGGTGAGGTAGCTATTTATGGGGACAGCATTAGCCACGGAGGAGGACATATATCTTTTTCACCAAATGATTTAGAGTATAGCTATGGGCATTATTTAGATTTTCCGACTATCAATTTGTCAGAAAGTGGAAATACGAGTGAAGATATGGTGAATCGGTTTGAAAGGGATGTCCTTCCTTTTCGTCCCAGATATTTGTTGATTATGGGAGGAACCAACAGCTTGCGTGCTGGATTTGGAGCATTGCCTGTTATTCATGATTTGAGCCAAATCCAAGAAAAATGCCGTGCGTATCATATTGTGCCGATTCTATTGACGCTTCCTCCCATCAATCCGTCACTTATTGACAAAGCATTTCAGGAAGAGACATCACCTGCATGGCAAATGGATTTTGAGATGGTGAATAACTATATTAGGAGTCAGCCGCATATAGATACAGCGGCTCCTTTTGAGGGAATGACGGAAATTTCGGCGGAATTGGCTTTGGATGGATTGCATGGGGATTGCAGGATGAAACAGTTGATTGCTGAAGAAATCAATAAAAAAATAAGCAGCTTTATGCAATAGGGTTGGTGGAAAATATGAGGGCAACGATTAAGCAGAAAAAGCAGCAAATTGCTTTGTTGGAACAGCATTATAGCGGTGCAAAGCCTGCTTTGCATTTTACTACCATTTTTGAATTGTTGGTTGCTGTTATTTTGTCAGCCCAATGCACAGATAAACGGGTGAATCTTGTAACGGAACGTCTTTTCCAAAAAGCAAACACGGCAAAGGGCATACTGGAATTGGGTGTGCAGGAACTGGAGAATGAAATCAGGGAGTGCGGATTTTACCATAACAAGGCAAAAAACATCTTGGCGACGTGCCAGATCCTCTGCAATCAGTATGGGGGAGAGGTTCCAGAGAGTTTTGAGGAGCTGCAAAAGCTTCCAGGTGTTGGAAGGAAAACTGCGAATGTGGTGATGAGTGTAGGCTTTCATTATCCAGCTATTGCGGTGGATACACATGTGTTTAGAGTTTCAAATCGTTTGGGACTTGCCGTTGGAAAAAATCCGCTGGAAGTCGAGGAAAACTTAAAAAAGATTCTTCCCAAAGAAAAGTGGTCAGACGCACATCATTGGCTTATTTGGCATGGAAGAAATGTTTGCAAGGCGTTGAAGCCAAGATGCAAGGAATGTGTATTGCAAGCCCTATGTTGTCATTCGCTGGGTAAACAGTGACATAAATATATGAAGAAAATGCTTGTTGCATTTTCTTGATTGAGGGCGTTATAATACTTTTTGTGATTTGAGCGATATTTAGACATTTATCATTTTGGAAAGCAGGGAAAGATTTGGTAGAATTATTGGCACCAGCTGGAAGTCGTGAAGCCTTCATAGCTGCTGTAGAAAGCGGTGCAGATGCTGTTTATCTAGCGGGAAGCATGTTCGGAGCTAGAGCGTATGCCAGTAACTTTGAGAAAAACGAAATGTGCGAAATTATTCGCTTTGCGCATCTTCGAGGGGTGTATGTTCATGTTACAGTTAATACGATTGTTGATGATACGGAGCTTCCCATTTTAGCGGATTATTTGCGTTTTCTTTATGAAGCTGGCGCAGACGCCCTGTTGGTGCAGGATTTAGGCGTAGCAGCATTGGCAAAGGAATTGATTCCTGATATGCCATTGCATGCCAGTACGCAGATGACAGTGCATAATTTAGAAGGCGTGCTTGCTTTGCAGGAATTAGGCTTTTCCCGTGTTGTGCTTTCCCGTGAGGTTTCCTTGAAGGACATTCGATACATTTGCGCAAACTGTCAAGTTGAAATTGAAGTTTTTATGCATGGGGCGCTTTGTGTCTGCTATTCAGGACAATGTTTGATGAGTAGCTTAATTGGTGGACGCTCGGGCAATCGCGGCAGATGTGCGCAGCCATGCAGGCTTCCATATGCTTTGGTAGATGAAGCAGGAACGGATCTTATAAACGATGGTGCCGGAAAATATTTGCTTTCCACATGTGATCTCAATACTATCGATATATTGCCTGAGCTGATAGATGCAGGAGTCTCTTCCCTGAAAATTGAAGGCCGCATGAAACGTCCGGAATATGTGGCAACGGTAGTAAGTTCTTATCGAAAGGCCATAGACAGTTATTTGTCGGGAGCAGGATATTCCGTGCCAGACGATATTAGAAAGAATCTGGAACAAATTTTCAATCGAGGCTTTACAACGGCATACTTGAAACAGTATCCAGGGAAGCACATGATTAGCGATAGACGTCCCAACAACCGAGGCCTGCTGATTGGAAGGGTAACGAGATATGATAAGGCGCATCGTTTTGTTGCCTTGAAACTGACAGGAGACTTATCGCGTGGAGATCAAGTCGATTTTTGGGTGAAGGTCGGCGGTCGAGTGACAGTAACGATTCAAGATTTGATGGAAACAGACGGAAAGCCATTGGAATATGGAAAGAAAGGTATGGAAGTCGTATTCCCTGTGCCTGATCCAGTCCAGCTTCATGACCGTGCCTTCAAGGTATATGACGCAAAATTGATGGAAAAAATAAAGCCTCTTTATGCTTTCGGTGCACCAGTGCGAAAAATCCCTGTTGAAATGCAAGTTTTTGCAGCAGTTGGAAAACCAATGCGTGTTCTCATGAAAGATATAAATGGAAATCATATCATAGCAGAGACGAATTTTATTGGTGAAGAGGCAAAAAAGCATCCCGTTTCGGAGGAAATCATAAAAAAACAAATTTCTCGATTAGGTGCGTCTATTTTTTCATTAAAGCATTTAGAAATTGATATTCATGGAAATGTCATGATTCCCATCAGTGAAATGAATGATGTGAGACGCAGGGCAGTGGAAGCAATGGAGGAGAAAAGGCTTCAAGCATTTTCGAGAAGCTCCTTGCCTCCGTTCCGCTCGATACATTCAGAGAAAACTACAGCCAATAATGCACACTCAAAAATGGAACTAATCGTATCTGTAGATTCTGTTGAAAAAGTAAAGGCTGCCTTGGAAGCCGGTGCGGATAATATCCTTTTTGGCGGAGAATCTTATTCACATGAAGTCCTTTCCGAAAAAGACTATTACATGGCATGGGAGCTAACTCGCAATAAAGGGAAGAATATTTTTTTCAATACCCCGCGTATTGTCCGGCAGCATCAACAAAAGCTACTGGAGCAGCTTTTGTCAGTTTTTAAAAAATTTGCACCAAAAGCAATCTATGTACACAATATCGGTACACTTCGTTTAGTGAAAAAACTAACTAATATTCCAGTACATACGGATTATTCCTTGATTTCTTACAATCATAGGACGTTGGAATTTTTGAAAGAACATGGCATTTGTTCCGCAACGCTTTCTCCGGAATTGAATATGCTGCAAGTAGAGAAGTTGGCCGAGAGAAACTTATTGCCTTTGGAATGTATTGTACATGGCAAACTGGAATTGATGGTATCAGAGTATTGCGTGACAGGAAGCTTTCTCGGAAATGCAGGAGACAAGGCATGTAGTCAACCTTGCAGGCAAAAAAAGTATTATTTAAAGGATCGCAAGAATATTTTGTTCCCCCTTGTGATGGATCAGTTTTGTCATATGCATGTCTTAAATGGAATGACACTTTCCATGCTTCCACATGTAAATAAATTTTCTGCCATGGGAATTTCCCGCATTCGTATCGAAGGAAAAGCAGAATCCGCAGAAAAAATAAAAGAACTTGTGCAAGAATATCGGATGGTCATGCAATACAATGAAAATCAGCTCATGCTTCATGAGAACGATATCAAAAATTTTGAAGGAAATGACATTACAAGAGGACACTATTTTCGGGGAGTTCAATAACGTGGAAAAAGAAGTATTTAAGGTATTGGAATATCATAAAATTATAGAAAAGCTGTCAGCTTGTGCCAGTTCTTCACTTGGAAAAGAAAAGGCAAAGGAGCTTTTGCCCAGCAGTGATTTTTCTGAGATTCAAGACTGGATGTCACAGACCGAGGAAGCTGTACAGGTGTCTCATGTGACGAGGCCGCCGTTTGGGGGCATTGTCGATATTCGTCCATATATAAAACGTGCCAGCATGGGGGTTACCCTAGAGCTTAATGAGCTTGTGGACATTTTAAGCACCATGTATGCCATGCGGAACATAAAGAAGTTTTTTAAGGAATTGGACGATGAGCTGCCTATTTTGAAACAATGGGCACATAGTATTGATATTCTCGGGCAGTTGGAACGCAATTTGGAAAATACCGTGGATGAACATGGTGTTCTTCGTGATGATGCCAGCGTGGAGCTCCGCCGTATTCGCAAGGACATTCGCAAATTCCAAAGTCATATTAAAGAACGTATCAATGGGATTCTGCATGCAGCAGAATATCAAAAATATTTTCGTGATGCCATTGTTACAATGCGTGATGAACGTTATGTAATTCCAATCAAGCAAGAGTATCGGGCAAGTTTCCCGGGAATCATTCACGACCAGTCAGCCAGCGGTTCTACTTTATTTATTGAGCCAATTGCTGTCGTAGAATTAAATAATGACGTAAAACAGCTTAAGCTGTCCGAGATGAATGAAGTGCAGCGGATTCTTCGTGTAATGTCCAAGCAAATTGCAAATAGCGGTGATATTCTGCTGGAAAACATAGAACTCTTAGCGAGGATTGATTTTACATTTGCAAAAGCTAAAATGGCACATGAAATGAATGCATGCAAGCCAATCATGAATTCTGCAGGAAGAACAAGGCTCTTGTCTGCAAGGCATCCATTTATCCCTGCGGAGCGTGTGGTTCCTATTGATATTTCTTTGGGTGAAGGTTATCGCATGCTTTTGGTGACTGGTCCAAACACAGGCGGAAAGACAGTAAGCATGAAAACATTGGGGCTTATGGTATTGATGGTGCAATCTGGCTGTTATATTCCTGTTGCAGCCGATTCTGAGATTTCCATTTATCAAAATATTTATGCGGATATTGGAGATGAACAAAGCATTGAGCAAAGCCTGAGTACCTTTTCTGCCCATATGAAACATATAATTGCTATTTTGGATAAGGTAGACACGGATGATCTTCTTCTTTTGGACGAATTAGGAGCTGGAACTGATCCAGAAGAAGGAGCCGCTCTTGCCATGTCCATTTTGGAGCGCCTATTGCAGATTGGGGCAAGTACGGTGGCAACAACGCATTATTCCGAACTGAAAACATTTGCCTATACCAAAGATGGAATTGAAAACGCTTGTGTGGAATTTGACATAAAAACACTCTCGCCGACGTATCGATTGCTCATTGGTGTTCCAGGTGCCAGCAACGCCTTTGACATCAGCAAACGACTAGGTTTGTCAAATTCATTGATTTTGCGGGCGAAACAGCTAGTAAAGGCAGATCATGCAAAGTTTGAAAATGTCATAAACCAGCTGGAAAATGAAAAAATGATGTATGAGCAAAGAAATGCTGATATTTTAGAACGGCAGCAGCGAGTAACAGCATTAGAAAAAAAAGTTACCGATATGAAAGCACAGTTTTCTAAAGAGAAAGGAGAGTTAATTCGCAAAGCCAAAGAACAGTGTGCGTCTATGGTCCGCACGACCCGCCGCGAAGCAGAAGAAATTATTCGTTCCTTGAAAGAGCAGTTTGATGATCAAGGCATAAAAAAACGTCAACAAGCCATTCAGGAAGCAAGGGAACGCCTTCATAGGGCAGCAGACAAAACAAATCCGGGCATTATGTCGCAAAATGGTGTTGGCAAGAAAATTGATGTAAAAACCTTGGAATTGGGCGATATTGTTTATGTAGCAAAGATAGCGCAAAATGGAACGATACTGCGAATCAAGGGAAAAGAATTGGAACTGCAGATTGGAAGCATGAAAATGAATGTCGCTGTTTCTGATTGTCGTTTTGTAGAAAAATCAAAAACTTCAAGCACTATAGTGACCTCTAGCCAAGAAAAGCGTCAAACTGCTGCCTTTTTGCAGAAGGCAGCCAGTGTTCAGCAGGAACTGGATATTCGCGGCATGATGGTGAATGAAGCAGAAGGGATTGTAGGAAAATTTCTTGACGATGCGGTAATCGCAGGTCTTGAGAGGGTGCTTGTGATTCATGGAAAAGGTACGGGAGCACTTCGCAAAGGAATACAAGATTATCTCAAGCATCATAAAAATGTTTTGCATTATACCTTTGCCGACATTGCAGAAGGTGGAACCGGAGCTACTTTGGTGACTTTGAAATAATTGCATAAATATCATATTGCAAAAAATGTAAAGCAGGTAGTACAATAATGTAGCATAGATTTTTGAACGGAAACATTCTGTTCTCAAGGAGGCTCTTCATGGAGAATCGTACAAAAACAAGCCGAAGGAAAGCACCATCAAAATCCAAAAGCAATACAGGCAAGAGAGTTGTTCTCAGCTTTTTCGTTATTGTTGCTGTCATGGTAACGGGGATTGGATGCGGATTTTTGACGGCCAGCATGAATACCAAGCCAGATTTGGCAAATGACATTAGACCGCCAGCTACTTCAACAATTTATGACATCAATGGCAATGAACTGGCTAATGTTCATGCAACAGAAAATCGTATGCCTGTTAAGATTGCCCAAGTACCAAAGAATTTGCAGAATGCTTTTGTTGCCGTTGAGGATAATCGCTTTTATGACCATATGGGAATCGATTTCCGTGGAATTTTGCGTGCTGTATGGTCAAACATCAGTGGACGTACCATTGCGGAAGGTGGCTCTACTATTACTCAGCAGCTAGCCAAAAATGCATATCTAACGCAGGAACGTACCCTAAAACGTAAAGTGCAGGAGGTTTTTTTGGCTTTGCAGTTGGAACGCCAATATACAAAGCAAGAGATTTTAGAGCTGTATTTGAATCAGATTTATTTTGGCGAAGGTGCGTATGGTGTTCAAGCTGCGGCTAAAACATATTTTAACAAAAACGTTGAAGACTTAACCTTGAATGAATGTGCTATGCTGGCTGGAATTCCCAAAAGCCCCAATTATTACTCTCCGCTCACGAACCTTCAGGCAGCGCAGGATCGCAAAGCGACTGTACTGGAGCAAATGGTCAAGTATGGTTACATAGATTCCCAGAATGCTTCACAGGCAAAGAAAGAATCCTTGAATTTGGTTTCTCCGGCACAAAAAGAAACGAATGAGGCATCTTACTTTATCGATTATGTGACGCAGATCTTGATTGATAAATATGGTGCTGACGCAGTTTACAAGGAAGGATTGAAGATTTACACGACCTTGGATATTGATATGCAGCGTGCGGCGGAAGAAGCCATGCAGCATTTGCCAACTTACATGACAGATGACAATGGTGTCAAGCAGCCACAGGGAGCATTGGTTTGTATTGATCCCCATACAGGGCATATCAAGGCTATGGTTGGTGGAAGAGGGACCGATCAGTTTAATCGTGCAACCATGGCAGAGCGCCAGCCGGGTTCTGCTTTTAAGCCTTTTGTTTTCGCAGCTGCCTTGGAGAATAAGTTTACTCCATCTACGGTTATAGATGACAGTCCTTTAAAAATAGGGTCATGGGCGCCGCAAAACTATACAAGGACTTTCTCGGGAAAGGTTTCTCTGCGAAAGGTTGCCGAGCAGTCCTTGAATGTTCCAACGGTTAAGATTGCTCAAAAGCTAGGGATTGAAAAACCCATTTATTATGCTCAAGAAATGGGTATATCCACATTTGTCATGGAAGGCCCACAGAATGACAAAAACTTGTCAACTGCCTTAGGTGGTCTGACTAAGGGCGTGACACCGCTCGAAATCACGAGTGCTTATGGTACTTTTGCCAACAAAGGTGTGCATGTATCGCCAGTTGCTATTGTAAAAATTTTAGATCGTAATGGAAAAGTACTGGAAGAGACTACAGCAGAACAACGCAGCGTCATTAGTGAAGCGAGTGCTTCTGAATTAACTGGCATGTTGGAGGGAGTTATCCAGCATGGTACTGGTACGCGCGCAAATATTGGGCGGCCTGCTGCAGGAAAAACCGGTACGACCAGTGATTACCATGATGCATGGTTTGTAGGATATACACCGGATCTTGTTGCTGGTGTATGGATTGGAAATGATAACAATACCAGCCTCAATGGCATGGGCGGCGGTAATCAGCCAGCAGAGATATGGAAGATGTTTATGGTAAAAGCATCAAAAGATATTCCTGTGCATGGTTTTGATGGAACGCACGTTTCCAATGCGGATGCTATTGGTGAGCTTGCTGATGAAAAAAACAGCGATAGTGCAAAAAATGACACCAATAATGAGAAAAAAACGAAAGCTGATGAAAAAGAAAAACAAGATGCTAAAAATACGCCATCTCCTGACAACGGAACATCTGCATCGCAATCCAAATCAGCCACGGAAACACCAGCAACTCCTGAACAAAATACTCCATCGACACCATCAGCAGAACAGCCTGCAGTATCAGGCCCTGCTCCAACACGTGGTGTTTCAAAAGGAAAAAATTAACTGTTTGTACATTATAGGGTAAAGAGGCGATTTTTTTGGAAAATGTTTTTGATACTTTACAGGAACGTGGATTTATTGCTCAATGCACCAATGAAAACGAGTTAAGGAAGGTGTTATCACAAGAGAAGGTAAGCTTTTATATTGGTTTTGATCCTACGGCGGACAGCCTTCATGCCGGACACTTTTTAGCTCTGATGGCAATGGCACATATGCAGCGTGCAGGGCATCGTCCTATCTGCCTTGTTGGTGGCGGAACTGGAACAATAGGAGATCCATCTGGACGTACCGATATGCGAAAAATGTTGACGGATGAGGACATTGCGCACAATTGCGATTGCTTCAAGAAGCAGATTGCGCGCTTCATTGATTTTAGTGATGGCAAGGCGATTATGGTCAACAATGCTGATTGGCTCTGCAAATTGAATTATATTGGCCTTTTGCGGGAAGTAGGCGCATGCTTTACGGTTAACCGCATGTTAGCAGCAGAGTGCTACAAGCAACGTTGGGAAAAAGGACTTACCTTTCTCGAATTCAATTATATGATTATGCAAGGATATGATTTCTTGGAATTGAATCGTCGTTATGGTTGCAAGCTTGAGATGGGGGGAGACGATCAGTGGTCGAATATTCTTGCTGGTGTTGAGCTTTGCCGCCGCAAAGAAAACAAGAGTGTATATGGTCTTACGAATTGTATTCTTACTAAGAGCGATGGCAAAAAAATGGGAAAAACAGCGAGCGGTGCTCTTTGGCTCGATCCCGATAAAACCTCACCGTATGACTTTTATCAGTATTGGAGAAACGTCGATGATGCGGATGTTGAGCGGTGCCTTGCACTTTTAACCTTCCTGCCTATGGAAGAAGTCAGACGGCTGGGATCACTGAAGGATCAACAAATAAACGAGGCAAAAACAGTTCTTGCTTACGAAGTCACAAAAATTGTTCACGGGGAAGAAGAAGCTCAAAAGGCAAAAAAAGCTGCGGAATCTATTTTTGGTGGGGCAGAAACAGCTGAAATTCCTACAGTCGATATTGATAATGCTGTCGGAACCAAGCTGTTGGATGTGCTTGCAAAAAATAAGATTTTTGCCTCCAAGAGTGAAGGAAGACGGCTGATCCAACAAAGTGGAATCAGCATGAACGGCGAAAAAGTAACTGATGTTGATTATATCTTGCAGGAAAGCGATTTTCAGGAAAATGCTATTGTAATAAAAAAGGGAAAGAAAAAATTCTATAAGCTGGCCAGAAATTCTGCAAGCAATGGTCAGGAGTAATCATGCAAAAGTTATTTTGCAGAAAATCAAAAAGTATGCTAAACTGACAAAGTTATAGTTTTTAGAAGCGAGAAGGAGCGGTGTTCTTTTATGTCAGGACATTCTAAATGGGCAAACATCAAGAGAAAAAAAGGAGCGAATGATGCCATTCGCGGAAAAATCACAACCAAGATTGGCCGTGAAATCACTATTGCAGTTCGTATGGGTGGTGCTGATCCGACAGGAAACATGCGCTTAAAGTTGGCTCTTTCCAAAGCTAAGGCAAACAACATTCCAAAGGATAACATCAATCGCGCTATTCAAAAGGGAATGGGTGCTACAGAAGGCAGTAACTATGAAGAAATTACTTATGAGGGATATGGCCCTGGCGGTTCTGCGATTATGCTGGATATCTTAACAGATAATCGCAATCGCACGGCAGCAGATGTGAGGCATCTTTTCTCTAGGTATGGCGGAAATATGGGAGAAACTGGCTGCGTTGGATGGATGTTCAAGCAAAAGGCTGTTTTCATTGTGGAAAAAGAAACTTTTGACGATGAAGACGAACTCATGGATATCGTACTGGAAGCTGGAGCAGAAGATATGAAATCCGAGGCTGATGTTTTTGAGATAACTGCTGCACCAAGTGACTTTGATGCCATTGAAGCAGCTCTTGCGGAGAAGGGAATAGAAGTAGCTTCTGCCGAAGTAACGATGGTTCCTGAGAACACGGTAAAAGTGGAAGGAAAGGATGCAGAAAAGCTTCAAAACTTAGTAGATGCCTTGGAAGAAAACGATGATGTACAGAACGTCTATGGGAATTACGAAATAGATGATGAGTAATTTATCACTATAGGATACTTTTTTCGAGCGGCTGACAAGCCGCTCGTGTTTTCTGCAAGGAGGAGTTTTATGCTGGCATTGGGTATAGATCCTGGAACGGCAATTTGCGGGTATGGCTTTGTCGAATCGTCAAACAGCCGTTTGATACCGCATGCCTATGGTGCAATCACAACAAGCTCAAAAGCTCGCATGGAGGATCGCTTGTTAAAACTTTATGATGAGCTGGATCTGTTGATCAAGGAATACAAGCCAGATGTTATGGGAGTCGAACAACTTTTTTTTAATCGAAACGTGACAACGGCAATTCCAGTTGGACAGGCCAGAGGAATTGTGCTTCTTGCTGCCGCCAAAAATCAGCTCAGGATCGTGGAACGAACGCCACTGCAAGTGAAGCAATCGGTAACAGGCTATGGAAAAGCTGACAAAAAACAGGTGATTTATATGGTAACTAAGCTTTTAAACTTAAAAAAAGAGCCTCATCCGGATGATGTTGCTGATGCACTGGCGATTGCAATTTGTACTGCGCATTGCATAAATAGCTTGACTTGGAAAATAAATTGATATGAGGATGAGTCCGTTATGATAGGGTATTTGCACGGTAAGGTATTACAGGTTTATGCAGATCATTTCCTTTTAGATGTGCATGGAATTGGATATCGTATCTTTATGGTTCCATCAGAACATAATAAGCTTCATAAAGGCGAAGATGCAGAGCTTTATATTCATACGAGCGTGAGAGAAGATGCTATTGTGCTTTATGGATTTTTCACGCAAGAAGAATATGACTTGTTTCAATTATTGATCTCTGTTTCTGGTATCGGCCCGAAGGTGGCGTTAGGGATTCTTTCATCCATTACCGTAGGAAATTTATGTCAAGCCATTCATAAAAAACAATCATCTGTTTTGACAAAATTGCCGGGAATTGGAAAAAAATCAGCAGAGCGCTTGATTTTGGAACTTCAAGATAAAGTCAGCCTTCCAGCTTCCTCGAATCCAATGGATGAAGTAGAGTTTGAAATAGAAACACTGGATGGTGATGATATGGTCATGGAAGCACAAGCGGCATTGCTTTCCTTAGGCTATAGGCAAGCAGAAATTTCATCAGTATTAAAAAAACTAGGAAAATGCAAGTCTGTGCAAGAGTGCATTAAGATGGGACTTAAGGAATTAAATCGGTTGTAGGAGGTGACAGATTCTTGGAATTATACGATGATAGTGAGGAACGTATCGTTTTGAGTGATGAGCAGTTGGCAGATGATTGGCAATATAGTCTTCGTCCGAAAAAACTGATAGAATATATTGGGCAAGAGAAAACGAAAAAAAATCTTTCTGTCTTTCTTCAAGCGGCAATCGCCCGCAAGGAAGCTCTGGATCATGTGCTGCTTTATGGACCGCCGGGTCTCGGCAAAACTACGCTTGCCGGAATTATTGCGAATGAATTGGGCGTAAATTTTCGTGTGACATCGGGACCTGCGATTGAGCGTTCTGGCGATCTTGCTGCCCTCTTGACCAATCTTCAGGAACGGGATGTTCTCTTTATTGATGAAATTCATCGGCTTTCCAGAAGTGTGGAGGAAGTCCTTTATTCTGCTATGGAAGACTTTGCGTTGGATATTATTATTGGCAAAGGACCAAGCGCCCGTTCTATTCGCTTGGATATTGCGCCCTTTACCTTGATTGGAGCCACAACAAAGGCAGGAGCCCTTGCTCCGCCCCTGAGAGACCGCTTTGGCGTTATTTCAAGATTGGAATACTACGATCCCGAATCCTTGGTGCATATTGTTAAGCGAGCCTCGGAAATATTAGGGATCTGCATAGAAGAAAATGGTGCTTTGGAAATCGCAAAGCGTTCTAGGGGTACACCCCGTATTGCCAATAGACTTTTGAAACGTGTTCGAGATTTTGCGCAGATTGAAGGGGCTGGCATTATTACAGATGCTATTGCTGATAAGGCACTGCAAATGCTTGAAGTTGACAAAGCAGGGCTTGACTATACAGATCGACGTATGCTGGATACGATAATCCAAAAATTTGCAGGGGGACCGGTTGGGCTTGATACGTTATCAGCCGCTATCAGCGAATCTCCGGATACGATCGAGGATGTATATGAGCCTTACCTTATACAGCTTGGTTTTATCAATCGCACTCCTCGTGGACGCATCGTGACAAAATCTGGCTACGAGCATCTTGGAATACCATATCCGGAATGAGAGGACCTTTCATGAGAGTTTTATTGCATATGTGTTGTGGTCCCTGCTCTTGTTACCCTGTCAAAAAATTGCGGGAAAATGGTATGGAACCAGTTGGATATTTTTTTAATCCGAATATTCATCCCTATAAGGAATGGGAACGGCGCTTGCTGACGGCAAAGGAATTTGCAGATAAAGTGAACATGGAGATTCATGTAAATGAGATTTACATGCTTCGAGATTTTTTGAGAAAAGCATTAGCTGCTGAACAGGTACCAAATGGCCGTTGTCAAATGTGCTATACATGGCGCTTGGAGGAAACAGCACGATTTGCGGCCGAGCACGGTTTTGAGGCATTCAGCTCTACCTTGTTCTACAGTATCTATCAGCAACATGAGTTGATGAAAGAGACAGCAACGTTTTTTTCCCAAAAATATGGAGTTCCGTTTTATTACGAAGATTTTCGTTTGGGGTGGCAAGCAGGCATTGATATTAGCCATGAACTGGAGCTTTATCGCCAGCCGTATTGCGGTTGTATTTTTTCGGAGGAAGAGCGTTATAGCAAGGAACTAAGAAAGAGGAGAAAAAAAGAGAACAAAGCCAAGAAACGGTTACGCTTAGAAAAAGAAAAGGTATCTCTCAAGAACGGAAAGGATGGGAGTGTATGATACGAAGTTTACTGCTTTCCCTGTTTTTGCTGCCTGTTTTTTGTATATCATTTGTTTCATCTTGTTCTGCAGAAAATATAAAAAATATCTCGGTTGGGATCCTTGTAGGGCAAAAGTCGGCAAGACTGCAGGTGAATTGCCCATGCAACGTTATTTCTGATTCCAAGACATTAAAGATAAATGCCAAAGCGTCCATTGAAATCCTTCCAGCCAATCACGGCTTCCAAGTAAATGGGACGTATTTAGAAGGAACTAAGCTGGAAATAAAACCAGCAGATAAGAAGGCGGCATTAGCAACTAAAGTTGGAGAAAAAAGTTATCGCGGCAATATGCAAATTTTTCAAAAGAAAGATAGATTGAATGTCATAAATCTCATTTCCGCAGAAGATTATCTTCGTGGGGTTGTCTCCAAGGAAATGCCGCAAAGCTGGCATGCCGAAGCTCTAAAAGCCCAGACGGTGGCTGCAAGAAGCTTTGTCCTTTATTCCAAGGAAACAGGGCATCCGCATTCGAGCGAAGGATATGATGTGTGCGCAACATCGCATTGCCAAGTATATGATGGAATAGCAGGAGAACGCCCTGAAACAGATGCTGTTATTAAAGCGACGGCTGGGGAGGTCATTTACGGAAATGGCAAAGTGCTTTTTGCGCCATTTCATTCAGATTCCGGAGGCATGACAGAAAGCAATGAATCCGTGTGGGGGAGCAAGCTTTTTTACTTGCAGCCGGCAGAAGAACTTAGAAAGGGAACACAGCCGTGGACAGTAACAGCAGATGTCCAAAGCAAGCTTGGCATTGGGGCGATAAAAAAAATTGAGCTATCTCCTTTGAGCATTGGAAAAGGAGCAAAAGACCGCACTGCTTCTGGTCGAGTGAAGTCAATTGTTTTTGTGGGAAACAAGGGACGTAAAGTGGTGTCAGGAGGAAATTTTCGTTCTATGCTTGGCTTGAAAAGCACTTTGTTTGATTTAAAGCTTGTGAAAGGAAAGGTTCAAGTGAATGGGTATGGCTCAGGGCATGGGGTAGGAATGTCCCAGTACGGTGCAAAGGCATTTGCGGAAAAGGGCTATGATTATCGTAAAATTCTTGAACATTATTTTAAAAATGTTGTCGTCCAAAAAATTTATTGAGGTACAAGCAGATGTTATTGTCAGATTTTGATTATGAACTTCCAGAAGAACGCATTGCGCAAATTCCCATAGAACCGAGAAATTTTTCTAGGCTGATGGTGCTGGATCCTAAAAGAAAAACGATTTCTCACCAACATTTTTATGATTTGGGAAAGTTTTTGGAGGCAGGAGATACCTTGATCTTCAATGATACGCGTGTATTGCCTGCAAGGTTGATTGGCCATCGGGCGAAAACAGGCGGTCGTGTTGAAATTTTCTTGCTTCGCCGCATTGATAAAACGCATTGGGAAACCTTGGCAAAGCCCGGAAAAAAGGCAAAGATTGGAAACGAGATCTATTTCAGCGAAGAACTTTCCTGCGTGATAAAAGAGCATACGGATTTTGGCGGACGTATTGTGGAATTTCGTTTTAATGGAATTTTTGAAGAAATTCTCGATCGGCTGGGAGAAACACCTCTGCCGCCATATATCCATGAAAAGCTGGAGGACAAGGAACGTTATCAGACGGTCTACAATCGTGAGGAGGGATCCGCAGCGGCGCCAACGGCAGGAGTGCACTTTACC
>CALELM010000033.1 GCA_937902665.1 uncultured Selenomonadaceae bacterium | reverse complement strand
AGCGTATCGATGAGTGAAAAACTGTTGATGGTGGGGTGAAGGAGCATGAAAATGATGAGGAATCCTCCGGAAATGCTCATAATCAGCTTCTTGCCGATTGATGTCTTTGCCTTGTCCTCATCCGAAAGGCTTTCATACCAATCACGAAACGTGCCTCGTATGGTTCCATGCTTGATGATCTTCTTGCCGCCAGTGCCGATAGAGCCGTCTTCACGTATCGCCCAATGACGGGCCTCATCCTCGAATTCCGGGATATCCAGCCCCATCTCCTTGAACGATGGTAGAATTGGCAAGTAGATACATCTGCACCTCGGATGCTGAGGTAGCTTCGGACGCTTCTGTGCTCCGTAATACCTTTTTCCATCCATCAGGGCACAGGTCAGACAGGTTCGGTTATCCAAAGCTCCAACCCGCCTGAAGCCCCGGATGATTTCCTTGTTCGCCTCGTAGCAGAGTTCCTGTGCGCCGGTGTTTGCTGCCTGTATGTATGTCCGTGCCAGCGTGGTCATTTCATGTTCTGCCTTGGCGTACCCCTCCGGCAGTTTGGCCTTCATCGCGTCGACGATCCTACGCGTACTGTGCCCATGCTCGATGCCGTCATTGAGCGATATCCGAAGCTCCTGACTGACCTTCGAATCAAAAGCCCGATCAACCCAGTCGCTTAGAAGCCGACCACCAAGAGGCTGGTCTGTGAATATCGCTTTGATCTGCTCATGGCTTAGCCCATCCATGAGCCGTACGTTCTTGGCGGCTCCTCCTGCACTAAGGATATCACCATACGCTCTGATTGATTCCTCTGCAGTTCCGATAGCCGCAGCAGTTATCAGCTCCGTCATCGTACCGCAGGCTTCGCTTATCTTTTCATCTATCTCATCAAGCAGCACTTCAGCTTTGCGCTTCTGAATACGATTCAGCGTGGTGTTTTCTATATACGCCTCAACCTCATTTCGTGAGTCTGCAATCTGCTTCGCCAGTTCGGCACGGGCCTGTTCCGTAAGAATGGCTACCTGCTCATTCCAGTCCAATGACCTCAGCCACAGATATGACTCGTACATGGATTCAACGTCCATAACCCCTCCTGTTGATTACCTCATCAGGCGAGCATGGGGACATATCCTCTTCAACTAGGCATTGGACTAAATTCAGGCATGAATCAGTCTAAAAAAGCAGCTTCAAAAATTTCATTTTTCAGCTTTGTTTTTGGTTGACAAAAACAAAGGAACCCGACAATGTTTATTCAACGAACGGAAAACATCCCGAAAAAACAGGAGAAAAGACCATGACCATGACCGCTTCCTTCACCAAGAATTTCGGCATTGAAATCGAACTCATCAACCTCAATCCCACCGAAGCGGCTCGCGTCATCTGTGAGGCTGGCATTCCCGCCCAGACTGAAATCTACAACCACACCGACCATTCCGATGAGATGTGGAAGGTCGTGACGGATGCCTCCATCAAGGGCGCAAAGACCTGTGAAGTCGTTTCCCCCATTCTCCACGGAGAAGCAGGTCTCGCCATCGCAAAGCGTGTTGCTGAAGCTCTCGAAGATGCTGGTGCTTCTGCAAACAAGTCCTGCGGCCTCCATGTCCACTTCGATGCACGTTCCATGAACTGCACCGAAATCAAGTCCATCGTGACCCGTTACGCCGCCTTTGAATCCCGCATCGACAAGTTCATGCCCATGAGCCGCCGTTCTAACCACAATTACTACTGCGCTTCCGTTTCCAAGCTCGTTTCCAGCGCATCCTTCAAGGAAGCCGCAACCCGTGAGAGCCTCATCCGCGCTCAGGGCACTCGTTACCAGAAAGTGAACCTTCAGAGCCTCGGTCGTCACAACACCGTCGAATTCCGTCAGCATTCTGGCACCGTGAACGCCTCCAAGATTGCAAGCTGGGTTCTCTTCCTCAACGCCTTCATTGATGAGTCAATCCGTCTCGCTCACGAAACCCGCAATGAATCCTCCATCAACCTCGGCCGCAAAGAACAGAAGCTCATCGACCTGATCCGTGAAGGCGTCACGAGCAAGGAAGGCCTCGCCAATGCTTTCAACATCCTTCCTCATTCCGTGGCGACCATCGTATTCAATGCCCGTAAGCAGGGCATGGTCATCAACACCAATCGTGCTCATGGCACCACTTTCTACACCATAGGCGAAAGCATCTCGGCTCCCGTGAACCACGCTGAAGATGACCTTTTCAATGGTGTTCCTTCCGAAATCGTCGCATACTGCAATGCTCGCGCCGTTGTGCTTGCCGCGTAATCGAAAAGGGGAGGGCATTCCCTCCCCATCATTCTAGATGACACAAGGAGGACAAGATATGAAATACATGTTCTTTGACGGATACCAGTTTGAAGCCGATGGGCACGAGGAAATCTGCACGGCACTCTGGAAAAGCATGAAATTCAAGATGTATGAAACCCTCGACGATTGGGTGAAGGGAGAGGCTGAAATGCTCACGATGATATACGAGGAACCGTTCAGAGGAGACTCCACGGAACATCTCGTCAATGACATGCTTGCAAAGGGAACCATCAAGCCCTTGATTTAGTCCAGAACGCCTCACAAGGCTCCGTCATCCTTCACATGGATTATGGAGCAAGAAAGCTCACAAACGACATCCAGAACCGATCCAGCACAACGGAGAACAAGTTATGACCGCCAATGAAATCCTCGTCCTGCTTCAGAAGTCCCTCACCGATCTGCCAGAGAAGGTTTTTGACGACCACGCCTTGAGACTCATCTATGCGACACTTCAGTATGCCCACGGCCTGCGTGGTATCTCTGGAATGTCCGTGGCCCGTAAGATCATCCGTGAAAGCGATGGCGACATCCTTGCAATGGCCTGCATGGTCAGCGAAAGGATTACGCCCATCGCTTGATTCATATCGTGCTTGAGGAGGTTGAGGCATGAGGATGTGTAATCACTTTTTCATCGTCAAAGAAGAAAGAGATGCAGACGGAGGTCTGATAGATTTTGATGCCTTGTTTGATGGTAAATTCAATGCTGATTTCTCTGATGAGAAAAAACGGCTTGAACTGGTCAGAACGTGCAAGGCCATCATCATGGACATGATAACAAATGACCATCGAAACATATCGCTCACTGACATGACGATTCGTGTCTATGATGAGCAAAACGACATACTCGGCCTCTTTGATTTCTCTGACGGAGAATGGGGATTCTGCGAAGACATCTGAGGAGTAAAAAATGGTTGACGAAATCAATATACGCATGGGAAGAGGCTGGCATCCAAACAAGGAGGACGGGATGCCACGAGGCGGAAAACGACCAGGTCAGGGAAGACCGAATACGCTCGGCGAAACAAAACAGGTCGCCGTAAGGCTTTCGCTGGATTTGATAGAAAAGATGAACAGGAAAGCCGATGAGAAAGGAATCACCATGGCGGAACTGATACGTGATCTGCTTGAAAAGACTTATGGATAAAAAAAGGGCGGTGTGAAAACCGCCCTTTTGCTTATATCATATTTCGTTCGTTCTTTGCCCTTCAGTGCCATTCTCAGGCGTTTTCATGCGGAACCTGTCATGATTCAGCAGGGAGGCAAGATCAAGCGTCCCAGAGGCTCCAGAGGCAGTCCTGTTCTCCTGTTCAATGCGGTCAAGTTCCTCTTCGGCATCAAAGTCGTCAGGAAGCATTCCAGCCCTCTTCAGAAGTTCAAGCAGGGTCACCTTGCTCATAACGCCAGCCTGCTGGAGTTTCGCCAGAAGCTCGATGTTGACGATCTTGGTCAGCTCGGTATTCACCTTGATGCTCGGCCCGTCTTCCCACCCTTTCCATTTGCCAGTCATGGCAAAACAGTTCTCAAGAAAGTCCTGATACCTGAGTGCCCAATCTTGAAGCGTGGATACTGACTCCTCAGTATCCTGCGACACTTCTGTCGCGGTCACGGAAGTCCCTGAATCAGGCTGGAGAAGCTGAAGGCCATACAATGCCATCTGCCCCTCAAGGTCATGAAGCTCATCACGACCGGCCTGTACGCTTCCACCATCGACACCAAGGCTCTTGAGGTCTGCCTGATCGGAAGAGGCATTGATAAGTGTGCCAGCACCGAAGACGACCGGGTCACCATTATCGTTTTCCCCAAGCTGCCTTCCGAACCAGACAGGACGCCTCACGAACTCCATCAGTTCGGCCTGTGCCGATGTCGCCTGCCAATGCCTCTTATTCAGCTCTGCCAAATCCTGAAGGGCTGGCTCTGCAGTGCATGCCGTGCGGCGTTCACCTGGCATGAAAATACATACAGGGACAAAAGGAAGCGGCTTGCCGTTTTCGTCCTTCATCTCTCCGCTCATGGCCTCATTCAACATGAAATCAGAAGCACCGTCAGAAGTGTTCTCCCATGTCTGAAAGGCTCCCGGCGTGAATACACGGATGCGCTGCCTGCGTTCAGTCTCCCATTCATCCTTCTGCACATCATATTCTTCAATGTATCGGAAATGGGTCACCACCTGAATTCCGTTGAGCGTGTCCACATGGCAGTCAATCACCTGTGACGCAGGCACATGGACAAAATATGGTCGCCATCCGTTTTCTCGGTCGGCCTGCTCGGTCTTCAGTTTGTACTGACCATCAGCATCGAGGTAATACAGTCCGCCATCATCGCCTGTCATGGTCGGAACCTTGCTGTAATCGACAAGACAGAACGTAACGCCATCATTGATACCGGCCTCAAATACCGTGCCGCTCCAATCAGTGAGATTGTTACCCCGAAGGTTCACATCTTCAGACCATGCCTTGAACCAATCAAGCTGCTCCTGCGTAATGATGTCGCCTTTCTTTGCTTCTTCGATTACAACAGGTTTTTTGAACACCTGACCACGCAGAAAACGAACCGTGCGCTTGTATGCGTTCAGAAGCACTGTCCTGTTCAGTCGGCTCTGGAATTCCTCTTCAGTCTCATGCCGTCTCGACCTGGGGATATACTTCTCTCCGGCACGGATCATGGCGGCTGTACCGCCCATAAGGTCACGGGTGAGGGCCATGTCCATGCGCTGAAGCTCGAAAGCCGTCGATACTGTGAAAACCGTACCCATACTTTTACCTCATTGCTGAATATTCCACGGTTGCTGATGTCCGTTTCACAAGGGGGAATTCCCCAACGACATAGTAGCCGAGGGCGTCCGAAATATGCGT
Organism: uncultured Selenomonadaceae bacterium; assembly: GCA_937902665.1. Lineage (GTDB taxonomy): Bacteria > Bacillota > Negativicutes > Selenomonadales > Selenomonadaceae > CALELM01. Next base: position 12,152 of record CALELM010000033.1, on the reverse strand, counting down.
GAGATCGGGCGTGGCCTTCTTGTCGATTTCCCCAGAACCACCTTTCAATACACAAACACCCTCAAGGTCACGCACGACATGAGGGGCGGCTTTTGCGTCCACCATAAGCCTGATGTCGCCGCTGTCCGACTTGAGCCGGGAATTCACAGCGTTGACCCTTGCACGCTCCGCACCATTTGCAGACGGTACACGATAGGAAACCTGAGCCGCAAAAGGAGCTTTGCGTAGCTCCTGTCTGATCAGATCCCAATCTGAACCCGCAACCTTTGCGGAACCCCTGCTGCCGCCGCTGGCATCGCCGTAGCAAATGACCGGGCCTCGATGCGAACCCCAATCCTGAATCAGCTTGCGGCATACGGCAGGAGTGTTGCTGTTTCTAGGAATGTACACCTCTCCAATCACGGCAGACCCGGAAAGCCCATTCGGAAGCGTCATTTCCTGCACGATGCAGGCGACACCAGGGTCGACGTTGAAGTCAAAGCAGAAAGAAATCGGAGCACGAGGGTTGTACAGGTCACGAAGCTGGGCCGTATGCGTCTCACGCAGGAACGGATAGTAAACCCTGCCTTCAAAGTTGATGAAGCTGGCAAGGTATTCCTGGGCGAACGTAAGCTCATCCATTTCACGCCTTGCCTGCTCGATTTCTTCAGCCGGCACATTGCCGCCTTCGAGTGTCGTGAACAGGAAAGAAGCCCATTCCCGCTCATCCTCATCCTGTCCCCTGCAATAGAGGTCATAAGCCCAGTTGCGGCCTTTCGGGCTGCCGCAGAACATGGCATGGCCATGCTTGTCCGAAAGGGTGGGGCGGAGAACCTCAAACCATGCCTCCGGTCGGATGTCGGCGAATTCGTCCATCACGAGGAAATCAAGACCGACACCTCGCAGGGAATCGAAATTATCCGCACCTCGCAGGGATATCGTGGAACCGTTCACCAGCTCGAGGGTCAGGTCGCTTTCATTCCGGCGGCGCACCCAATGAAGCGGGACAAGCCTCTCCTTCAGCATGTTCCAAGCAATCTGCTTTGCCTGCCTGTATGTCGGCGCGACATACCAGACACGACGCCTCGGAGCCATTCCAGCGAAACGAGCAAGCTCGTCCACGGCTATGACCGTCTTTCCGAAGCGTCGGCCTGTGCATACGACACGGAAGCGTGTCTTGCAGTCCTGTATTTTCTGCTGGGGAAGTGTGAGTCTCATCAGGCCTTACCGTAAAGCGGAAGCGGTTTTTCAGCCTCTTCCTTTTCCGTTTTATCCTCGGTCCTCCAGCGCATACGGCACTTCGCCCAGAAAATGAGTGCTGTGGTATCGCCGTCCATCGCCTTGTTATAAAGGCGTTCGGCTATCTTGCCATTGGCAAACGCGGCTCCACGCTCAAGCTCTTTCTTGTAGTATTTGACGAGAGTCATGAGGGACATGTCGACCATCGCCGCAATGTCCTTCTGTGGAACGCCGTACTGTGCCATCATCTGCACAATCCTCGCATTCTGCTCCGTCCATATCTGCCGTCTAGCCATCATTCCTTCCGTTGCCGCATCCTGCCGCATCCTGCTGCGTTTCAGCTTCGTTTCCTGCTGCCGGAGCCGGCTCGTCTTTTGAAGATCCTGCCATGATCGCGGAATCCACAGCCTGATCCCTGTTCCATCCAAAAAGCTGGGTAGCCACTTCATGAGCGATATGGGCCATCATGACCGGCGGCACTGACATCCCGCAGAAGAACGTAGGCGTCTTGCCCATGAAATCGTAGTCCTGCGGGAATGTGGACACGTTCACGGTATCCTGATGCGAGAACTGGAAACCATCGCAGTATCGGTAGATGTCTGCAGTCGAAATCGTGTTGCTGACCTCGTTGTCATGCACGATCATGTTCGTGAAACCGATATTCTTCCCATGCTCCCTCATGTAGATGTCGGAAATCTGCCTGTCGGTCGGCTTGCGCTTTTTCAGAAGCCGCTGGTAAAGCGTGTCCTTCTGAATGCCGTGCTCTGACCTCACCTTCCCGAAAACGATGGGCTTCTCATGGAATTCCATCTTGATCTGTGGGAGATGGAGGTCTTTACGCCTTGCGATGAAGAACACGCGCTCACGGGCCTGCGGTACGCCCATTGTTGCCGCATTCAACAGGAAAAGCTGGACGTCGTATCCAGCCTGCTCAAACCCTATCTTGATTTCCCTGACGTATCCCTTGGCATTGCCGAGAAGCATCCCCTTCACGTTTTCAGCGACCACGACCTTGGGACGCAGCCTGTTCGCAATGGCGATGAAGGTGAAGAAGAGGTCGTCAAGCCGCTGTTTCTTCTGACCTTCGGCAAACATCTTTTCCTTTCCCCATGCCGCTTCACGGCTTCCCGCCGTCGAAAAGGTGGAGCAGGGTGGCGAACCGTCAAGAACATCCAGATTGAAAAGCTCATCAGGGATTTCGGAATCAGGAAGATTCAGGAAGTCGCGGACATCCATGATGAAGGTGTGCTTCGGATGCAGATTATGACAGTACACCTTGGCGATTTTCGGATCCAGCTCGCAATTCCCAAGCACGGTGAATCCAGCCAGCTTGTAACCCATGCTCGAGCCGCCGCCACAGGCGAAGCAGCTGAACACCTTCAGTCCGTTCTTGGGTACTGAAGGCAGGTCTTTCAGATACCATTTCCATGGGAAGAACATAGGACGCTCCTAATCGTTGAAGCGGAACTTGCAGCGGGGACACTCGTGTGCAAAGGCATCATCCTCAAAATCACCGAGGTCGACCTCGCCGCTGTTCTTCTCGTAATCCTTCTCGGAAGGTTCGGGCTCGCTCATCAGCATGGTTCCCTTGGAGAACATGGCATCATCAAAACCGATGATGTCCACATTGAAGCCGTCAGCCACAAGGTCGTCCATCTCCAGCTTCAAAAGCTCGTCATCCCATTCAGCCCAGTTCGCGCTCTGGTTCGCCAGAAGCCGGAACGCCTTCACCTGGGTGTCGGAAAGCTCATCAGCGAGGACAACGGGCACGGTTTCAAGTCCAAGCTCCCTAGCCGCCTTCAGCCTGAGATGGCCGTCAATCACAGTGCCGTCAGACTTCGCAACGATGGGAATCCTGAAGCCGAACTCCATGATCGAAGCCTTCATCTTGGGGATCACCTGATCGTTCTTGCGCGGATTCCTTGCATAATCGACGAGCTTGGATACAGGCCACATTTCCATCTTGACTTCATTGAGCTTCATACCGAATGCCCCCATTTTGTTTTTTATACGTTACAATGATGCCATAACATACTGGAATCATTAGACAGTGAAGTTTTTGTTTCTGCATGACAAAAACAAAGAAAGCTCGATGGTGCTCTCCCCATCTGATAGAGAGACGCGCCTTTCACCCACGGGCAAAGAGCCTTTGCCAGCATGAGTAGGATATCGTTCGGCGGAAGGGTCACGACCTGCTCGTTGGAGAATCTGACCACGCGGGCGATACTGGTTTTCTTCAGGATGTCCTCTGTACGCTTCGCGTCTCGTCCCTCCTGTTCATCGGTGTCGTGATAGCCGCCGTCGATTTCCACGATGGTCGCATAGTCATCGAGGAAGAAGTCGGCGATGTAGAAATGGCTCCCCCTCAGGATAGGCTTCTGGAACGTGTACCGTATCCCCGCGAGGTCAAGGATTGTCTTGAAGACCAGCTCAGCCCCGGTAGCCCCCTCTGTGAGCTCATGCGAGAAACGATTGGCACACTTCTTCATTTCCTTCTTCCGGGGCTTATCCTTCTGAGGCTTCCGTCTTGCCGCGGTCCCGTATGGGTCGGCCTTCGAGTCAACGTAAATCCGAGCCATCTTCCTCCTCCTGAGCCTCGTATCGCTTGTGCTCCTCCTCCGGGGTGGAGCTGAATTCAGTATCGTATTTCCAAGGGGCGGTACGTCGTGAGTGGCGTTGCAGACACGTCACCGATGGCGTACCCACTAATATTTGTTCTTCATGGCAAAAAATAAAAATCGAGCTTCTTCCCGTGCTCTTTGGCTCGATGATCCCGGCGGTGGAAAGGGCGTTTATTGCTCGGCTCACCGTCCTGATAGATACCCCAGCCTCCTCGGCTATTCTGGACTGCCGCAGGCGGGCCTTTCCCTCCTTCACGCTGGAATGAGCAAGGATAACGAATGCAATCAGCTTTTCCGTCGGGGTAAGGTCGGCGGCTAGCAACACTTCCGCGATTTTAGAACGGGTCATTTTGATACTCACCACCCGAGCTGTTTGCGGCATATTTCGACTATGAGCCCCACAACCACGGACGCGCAGGTAATCCACCCTGCGAGCCATATCTTGTTCCTCTCGAGGACGGAGACGCGCTTGTTCAGCTCCTCGAGGGTCTTGTGGTGCTCGGCCCGTTGCTCCTTGAGCATCGCCTTCAGCTCCGCCATATCCTCGCGGTCCTCCTTCTGCATCCGGGAGAGGTCGTTGCGGAGGTATCGGATTTCGTCATCGAAGTGCATCAGTCGAGCTTCCAGCCATGCGCGGTCGGGGGTGGGGGAGGGGGTGTATTCGCTCATTTCGGGCTACCTTTCGAGGAGAGCATCCTCTCCTTGTTGGCGGAACCAAGCGAGCTCCCCAGGTAATACTGTACGACTTGGGTGAAACCGCCTGCGAGTGTGCCGAGCAGCATGAGTCCCGCATCGCCGACGGTTTCCTTCCCGCCCTTTATGACGATCAGGAGCATTACGAAGAAACCGACCGTCACGATGATGGACACGATTGACGTAGACCATGAGATGGCAGAGCCTGACTTTGCGAGTTCGACCTCACGGGCACGGGCGTCCTTGATGTTATCGAGGTCTGCATTGAGCTGGGCAGTCTGCCATTCGAGAAGACGGGCCTTATGCTCGTATTCAAGCTGCTGAATCTTGATGAGTGCTTCAGGATTCGTCGCAATGGCCTTTGCGGCCTGCTCCTCATCCGACACGCCGAGGACGGAGCAGAGCAGGGAGCCTGCCGCACCTGCTATTGCCCCGACCGGGCCTCCAAGTGCTCCTGCAAGTGTCGGTGCGACCGATGCCACCGATTTCCCTATGTCTTTCCAGCTTATATTCATGCACACCTCCGGCTCTTGCTTGTTGCCTTGAGCATACGGTGGAGCCGCAGGATATCAGCAGACCGTTGGATTGTTTTTGAAGGGTCGTGGGTTACGCCACCACTGATGCAGTTCCGTGGTTATCCAGATTGCGGTGTGGCCGCAGGATTCACAGCGGTAGTGCCTGACAAGGGCGTATCCCTGCCTGTGGGTGCCGTAGCATTTCATCATGTCGAGGCCGCACCCCGGACATTCGGGACATTTCCTGCGGCGGCGTGTCACCACCTTGAACGGGTCGCTTTTGCGTTCCGGCCTGACAGGGTCGAGCCTCTGAAGACCGAGGGCCTTCCTGATGGGGGCGAGGTAATGACGCTTCTTGAAACGGTAATAACAGCGCTGAACCGTCTTGAAATGCTCGATGCGGGGCCATGGCGTATAGATCGCAGCCATGTATGCGAGGGCATTGATGACGGAATGGAGCTGCTCATCCGTCATCGTCAGATAGATGCGGGGCATGCACTCATGGATGTAGGGCAGGGCGCGTTTGAAGTCGTCCTTCGGAATGTCCGTGATGAAAGATTCACGAAAGAAATCCAGCTTGCATTTTCTTCTGCGTCCATGCTTTGCCATGAGTGCATCCCCGCTTCAGGGCTACATTTTTTCTATTTTGCGTCCCAGGTCATCAACGCGGTTCTTCCACCCCTTCAGGAAGGGCTTGAGTCTGGGATTCGCTTCCGCGAGGTCGATGTATCGGCGGCGACGGATGGGGATCATCGCGAGGGCCGTCCTCCTGTCATCGCAGGAACGGAGCTTGCCCCAGCTGACCGGCCCCCAGATTCCATCTGCGGTGATTCCGACCGCCTTCTGGAACAGCTTCCGTGCGTAGCCGAGGCCCATGTTGACTGCGGTGTCATACAGGACGAAGGCGCAGAGCGGTTTAACCTCGTCAAGCCGGAGCTTGTCCCAGAACGCCGCCTTGAAGAGCTCCTTCGCCTTGTCCGGGGTGACGAGTCGGATGTCGTCGATGTCGATGTCGCCGTCGAAGTCGAGGTCGCCCCATTCCGTGCCGAGATCCTGCAGGAAGCGGAGCGAGACGCCGTAGTTCGTCGGGCCGCCGGGGTCGTTGGGATGGTTGTCAAAGCCTCCCTCCCACAGGAAGACAAATTCATGGGCTTTGTCGAAAGCGTTCATAGCAGATCCTCTCTGGGTCTGATGGTTATCGAGAAGCCCCCATTTTTTACTATGTGCCCGAATGCGGAATGGGCCATCACGACCTGTGAGTCATCCTCCCAGACGCCTGCATGCGTCATCGCATCCCAGACGCCTTTGACGAGGTTGTCGAGGTCGTGCTTGCGCCTGTCAGGCGGGTAGAAGGTCATGAAGACCTCGATAGGACCCGTGACCGGCTGATGCCGTATGATGCCGTCGTTCCTCATGCAGCAGATGTCTGCAAGGATCGCCTTCCTGAACGCCTTCGCCCTTTCAGTCAGCACCATCTGCACGAACTGCCGACCGCCTCCGGGCCGTGCGGATTTCGTCTTCATGATGACAGGCATCCAGTAGGCATTCACTGACGGCGGCCATATTCCGAACTCAAGATCCAAGCTGTTCAGAAATCGCCCTTGAGGGCTCTGTAGATGACGTATGCACAACCCGCCACGGTAGCGCACACGATGGCATGTTCAAAGATAACGTAGAGATCCATGCTACCTCCCTGTGGAGCTGGATACGCCCCCTGTGCTTCCATAGCCCCCTGTCCCTCGGGCCGTCTCGGAGAGCTCTTCAGCCTCGACATACTCGACCGCAGGGATGGGCATGATGACCATCTGCCCTATGCGGTCGCCGGGGCGGTACTCGCTTTTCGGGTCGTCACGGTAACTGAATTTCATGCTGACCTCCCCCCTGTAATCAGAGTCGATGACGCCTACGCAGTTGGGGAAAATCTGACCGACCTTGTAGATGCTTGAGCGGGGATAGAGCAGTCCGCAGAACCCCTGCGGGATTTCAAACGCCAGACCGGTCCCGTAGGTGTAAACGCAGTTCTTGGGGTCCCAGTCCATGCTTACGGCATACAGGTCGAAAGCCGCCGCACCTTCCGTTGCGCGGAAGGGTGGCTTTGCCTCCGGGTGCAGTTTTTTGAAGCGGACCGTGACGGGAGCGTAGTCATCCTTGAGGCTCGGATTGTTCATGCGTCGTACCCCGTCATGTTGCCGTACAGGAGCGAATAGCCGACCATGTCGACAAGGTTGTCGGCATGGGAACCACGGCACTTCTGCTCCCTCGCGACTTTGAAAAGCGCCATCATCATGGCGACATCCTCTGGCTTGAATTCAACCCCCGTATAGACCGACCAGTACGAAGCGATCAGGGCGAAGCTGTCCTCGGGCGACCCATAGGAATCCTGCCTGTCCCCATTGATCGTCTTCAGGGCTTTCTCCGCCAAAATGCGGCCCCTTTTTATCCCTTCGTGACTGCTGGGCTTCGGTTTGGGTATTTCGTAGCCCAGAGAGGCATCCTCGTCGCCAAAAAGGCGTTCATAATCCGCTGGAGTCATATCCAATCCTCCTCCCAAGGCCGACGGCGCGCCTTGAGCTTGTCTTTCGGACACCTGGGGCAGCCGTCCCGCCCCATGCGGCATTCCTGCCGCGCCCCACAGAAATCCCTTCTCAGTCTTGCCCGCATCCGTTCGCAGTAGATGTATTCGCCGTTCTGCTCGAGCCTGTTCAGCTTCGCCGTGATGTCGGATTCACGGATGCCATCAGGCTTGCCCATGTCCACGATCGTCCTGACAGGCGGGGCAGGTCGGTTCCTCTCCGAGCGTATCTCGACAGGCTTCGTGATGACCGTTTCAGGAAGCGTTTCCGACTGCCTCTGCAGAAGCCGTTTCGCCGCCTTGTAGCGTCTTGCCGATTCCCTGTGCTGTTCCTGATGGGTCTGCTGGTATTCCCGCGACTTCCTCAGCTTGTTCTCGCGCTGCTCCGGGTTCATGTTGTGATAACGCTCCCTGTTCCGCCGTCTTTCCTCGTCGCGCTGCTCATCGGTCATCTTCTCGCGGTTCCTGCGCTTGTACTCGGCGGACTTTCCGGGGTTGGCCTCCTTCCATTTCCGACTGAGCTCCCTGCGCTTCTCCTTTCGGCAGTCCTCGCAGTAGAAACGGAGGTGGCTGAGGGTCACGAACTCTTTCAGGCACTGCGGATTGTTGCAGATGCGGAGCCTCGGCGTGTAGTGCTTCTTCGTGGTCAAGGTCTGTTCTCCTAGTCTAGAATCCCACGGTCGTGATAAGTCGATGTGTCGACATGGAAGACGAATTTCAGGGTCGTCCCCGCCTTGCCGTTGCGCTTGAAGCGGATCTTCTGGATCTGCACGAGCGTCTCGGATGTCGAGAGGTCGGGGCGATGGACGCAGAGGATGTTGTCGGCCTTGTTCCGCCACATCGCGCCGCCAGCAATGTCGTATGCGGTCGGCGGCGGGTAGTCCCCGTCCTTGTTCTTCTCAAGCTGCCTCGGGTGGGCGATGACGAAGATGTGGATCCCGTTCACACGGGCGAAACGGCGTATCTTCGCGAGCTTCTGGCTGATGTACTGGTCTTCCCTCATGCCGTTCGGGATGTGATGCTCGACCTCGTTCCACGGGTCGATCACCAGCACCTGGACACCGTGCCTGAAGACAAGGTGCTTCGTCTTCTCGAGGATCGTGTCGATGTCCATCATGTCCTCGTCCTTCTCGGGCATGATGAAATAAAAACCGTCGATCATCTCCTCCATCGTCGAGAACATGAGCGACTCGTCCATTTCGTAGAAATTCGTGCCTCGGTACATCTGGACGAGGTTTGCCATGTGGGTCTGTGCAGGCCAGTTCTCAGGGCTGAAGACCGCAGAGCGGACACCGTGGAACTTGAACAGGTTGACGCGCAGGGCGTCGATGAATGTCGATTTGCCGTGTGACGGGATGCCCGTGACAATCGTCATCTGACCGAGCTCGACATTGAACTTTCCGATTGCATTGTCCCAGCCGATTTCAAAACCCGGCTGCTCGGGCTGTTCATGCAGGGAGGCGACCGACATCCACAGGTCGGAAACGGTCTTCACGCCGTCGACGGGGAAGAATGCGGCTTCGTTGATGCAGCGGCGCAGGGCGTCAACCCCGTGCAGGCGGAGGACGTCATTTGCGTCCTTGCATCCTGATGGCCAGAAGACCTGCAGGCACTTGTCCAGACCGATGCGCCTCGAAAGCTCGCTCTTGAGCTTCTCACCGGGTGCGTCATTGTCACCGGCGATGATGACGAATTTGAATTTCTCAAACAGCTCCTCGGAGCCTGTCAGGAAGTCAAACTTGCTCGCATAGGTCTTCGTGTTCGGCGAAGGCGCGCCGTCAGGAACGCTGACCACCGCAGAGAATCCAGACTCGTAAAGGGCAAGACAGTCCATCTCGCCTTCTGTGATTATCAGCTTTTCGGCTGGCGTGTTCAGGGCCATGTCGTAGTTGTAGAAGCACTTCCGTGCGTTCTTCTCCTGCCTGAACCTCTTGTCGCCGGTGCGGTACTTGATGTTCACGACCTGACCGTGGTGGTAGTACGGGAACTGTATCGTGTTCACCATGCCATCGGAGCCGTTGGCCCCGTACATCCATGCCTGACCTGATTTGACGTGGAACGCCGAAAGCGTCCTGACCGAGATGCCACGGCCTGCGAACCACGAGATGACTTTGGGGTCGGTCACTTCCGACTCGACGAAATGAGGCTTTGCGAAAACCTTCGCCGCCTTCTCGTGATTCGAGGCCTCCTCGCCGAGGCCACCTGTCCAGCCGCAGTGGTGGCAGTACCACACGCCTTGACGGACATTGACCGAAAGGCATTTCTCGTAGCTCTTGTGCCGTCCAGGTGAGCATTGGGGGCAAGTGGTCCTGACGTTCTCGTCGCCACTTCCCTCGTCAATTTCGATCCCGAAATCCCGAAAAGTCTTCATGCCGAACTACCCCGCGAATTTCCCAAACGGATTAGCCTGCCTTGGCTTTTCCGTACGGGCAGAATTCTGATCCTTCCCCAGCCAAGCGTTCAGGAACTTCATAGCGCCGTTTCTGGTCTTGCGGTTTTTCGGGTTGGACAGACACCAGACCCTGACACGCTGGATTGAGGACGGGATATCGACTGCGGGGTACGCCTTGGAGAATTCCTCCGCCATCTGCTTCGTGACGCAGAATTCCGAACCGTCGACAAGCGGGAACGAGCCGACGATTTCCATGGGCGGCTGCATGAGAACCTGCTGGCTCATCGGGGCATCCTGATGCCCACCAACGGAGTCAATTTTTTCCGAGCCGCATGGCGAGGATTTTTCGGCGATAGCTTCTTTTTCTATTAATTCTTTTTCTTTTAATTCTATATCTTTTTCTTTAAGGGGTACATTGTCGGGATTCTCTTTAGGAGTTTGTCCCGATTTTGACTTCTTCTTTGAGGAGTATTCATCTCGGTATTTCAACAGGTTAGGGATTTTCACTGTCAGCAGAACTTCGTTGTTTCTGCCTTCAAACTCATGCAGAAGTTCACCCGAACTCTTGCGAAACTCGCATGATACTAGGCCACTTTCGCAGCAGTTTTGCATGAGTTTCTTAAAAGTTTGGGGAGGAAGTGCAAGGATCGACGACCACTTTCTGACGGAGTATGTGACCTCTGGCTTGCCTTCAGATTCTAGAAGCGAGGCGACCGTTTCGAGCATGAACCAATAGAATCCATATCCCTCAAGGCCACATCTATCCATGAGTCTGCTGAGCCTCTCATCATCATGGGAACCGCACATGTGCTTGAACCATTTCATACTGCAATCCCCTATGCGGCCTTGACATTGGCGTTATATGATGTCATAACAATCTTGCCTACTTTGGAGGTGAAACCTCCGGATTTTGAACCCCGCCAAGTGTCCGCTTGACGGGGTTTTCTATTGACTAAAGAAACCTGTTGAGCGATACTGCCTTCAACAGTCTCAGCGTCCTTTTCAGGTCGTTGGTCTTGTTCTCCTAGCCCCTTGGTTTGGTCGCCAAGGGGCATTTTTTATTTGTGGAGCATGACCAGGTACTCGGCGTGTGCCGTCCTCATCTCTTCCCAGAGTTTCTCGCCGCAGGCTGCCTTGACACGCTCTTGCGCCTCAAGCCAAGCAAGCTTCTTGGCATTCATCTTGATGTCCCATTCGCTCAGCTCGCAAACGGTGAATGTGTCTGGGAAAAGCGACTTCGGCTCCTCCCACTTCATGGATCGTGGGCGGAGTGGGGTGGTGATTTTTTTCAAAGCCTCCCGCATATCGAAAGCTCCGAATATGCGCCGCCCGAAGCGCTTCCCTTCAGCATCAATCTCATCAGTCATTCTCGACCGCAGGACGGTCCTCTCGTTGGTCATGGTCGCTGTCATGGTCTGTTCTCCTTACAGGTTGAGCCTCGTCGCTTTTCGTGTTCACTGAGATAACGGTCCAGTCGGAGGATTGTCCCGTCGAAGTATTTGCCATTCAGGAAGCGCGACAACGCCACGAAGCTGATACCAGCCCGCTCGGCGAGTTCGTTCTGCGTGAGGTCGTGCGCCTCGATGAAGTCCTTAGTCCTTTCGAGAATTGTCATGGGCCCTATATTTATTCGATACCATAAAAAAAGCAATTGATTTTTTCCGTTGGCATAATTTTACTTGTTTTATCTTTTTCGATAAAAGGAGTGGCTATGGAAAACAAATCTACACACGAAATGGTATTTGAATATTTTCAGTCACTTGTCGGAAAGGGGAAGCGCTTCCGGTATCGCTCTGAGTTGGCGAGATTCCTTGGCATACCAGCGTCTAGTGCTCCGACATTATTTTCTTTTTTGGACGGCGCAAAAACATCCTACCCAATCGTCATGAGCTGGCTCGATAAGTTGGGCGCTCGGATAATCCTCCCCAACGACGACTCTCCTCAAAGTCAGGACGTTCAATTTATCTCGCCTCAACTCGTCCCAGCAGGGGAGGGCATACCTATGCCCGACGCCGACAAATACCTTGCGGTCCCAATGGTCGGAGAGGTCGGGGCAGGACCTGGATACCTACCAGAGGACGAAATCCGCGGCTATTGGATTATTGATAAGTTCCTTCCTGCGGTCAGGTACAGGCGTAACC